>JAEYSS010000114.1 GCA_023434425.1 Pseudomonadota bacterium
GCGCATTGATGTCGTCATCCACCACGATGATCCATTTGGTGTACATGAACTGCCGCAGGTAAGACCAGACGCCCATCATCACGCGCTTGGCATGGCCGGGATAGGCCTTCTTCATGCTGACCACGGCCACGCGATACGAGCAGCCTTCCGGCGGCAGCCAGAAATCGACGATCTCGGGGAACTGCTGGCGGATCAGCGGCACGAACACATCGTTGAGCGCCTCGCCCAGTACGCTGGGCTCGTCCGGCGGTCGGCCGGTAAAGGTGCTGAGATAGATCGGATCCCGCCGCATCGTTATGGCGGTCACCGTGAAAACGGGAAACTGCTCGACCGAATTGTAGTAGCCGGTATGGTCGCCGTAGGGGCCCTCGTCGCGGTAATCCTCCAGCGACACATGGCCCTCCAGCACGATTTCGGCCTCGGCCGGCACCTTAAGCGGAATGGTTATGCAATCGACCAGTTCAACTTTCCTCCCACGAAGGAGTCCGGCGAACTGGTATTCAGACAGCGTATCCGGCACCGGCGTCACGGCAGCCAGAATCGTGCCCGGATCGGCGCCGATCACGACTGCTGCGGGGAAAGGCTCGCGCTTGCCGGCCTGTTTCCAGCGCTGGTGCTGCTGCGCCCCGCCGCGGTGCTTCAGCCAGCGCATCAGAGTCTGGGTCTTGTTCAGCACCTGCATGCGATAAATGCCGAGATTGAAGCGGTCGGTCTTGTCGCTCTTGCTCGGGCCCTGCGTCACCACCAGCGGCCAGGTGATCAGCGGCGCCGGCTCGCCGGGCCAGCAGGTCTGGATCGGCAACCGGCTCAGGTCGATGTCGTTACCCTGCAGCACCACCTCATGCACTGGCGCGTTGCTCACCGTTTTCGGCGTCATCGCCATCACGGTTTTCACCAGCGGCAACAGGCCGAGCGCTTCCTTGAAGCCGCCGGGCGGTTCGGGCTGGCGCAGGAAAGCCAGCGTCTCACCGACATCTTTCAGTTCTTCCGGCCGGCGATCCATGCCTGACGCGACGCGGTCGACCGTGCCGAACAGGTTCACCAGCACCGGGATGTCGCTGGGCGAGCCATCGGCGCGGACCGGCTTTTCGAACAGCACGGCGGGCCCGCCTTCGGCCAGGAGGCGGGTCTGTATCTCGGTCATCTCCAGCACGGTGGAGACCGGCTCTTTGACGCGCACCAGCCGGCCGCTCTGCTCCAGCAGGGTCATGAAATCGCGCAGCGAGGCGTAAGGCATCAGGTCTTCGCCTTTATACTGTTTGGGGCTTGTGGGTCGCGAAATACAGGCCCGGCAGAACCAGCGCCGCGCCGAGCCAATGGTAGAACGCAAATGCCTCGCCGAGAAGCAGCCAGGCCATCAGAGCCGTGTAAACCGGCGCCAGATACAGCATCAGGCCGGTGCGGTTCGGGCCCAGATGCTTGGTCATGTAGCCGAAGGTGGCATAGGCGCCGACGCCCGGCACCAGGATCAGGGTGGCGACGGCGGCGATGGTGCGCAGATCGAAAGCCGGCGGCCCGATCACGGCGAGCTCGTAAGCCTGCACCGGCAGCATGATCACGACGCCGGCAAAGGCGATGGCCGAGAGGCGCGCGGTAACGCTCAGGGAACTGCGCCAGTGTTTCAGGTAAACGCTGTAGAGCGCCCATGAGATCGCCGCGGCCAGGATGATCAGGTCACCTGGCGTGAAGGTGAGGCGTAGCAGCGTGGCCGGGTCGCCGCGCAGGATGATGGCCAGTACGCCGGCCAGTGCCAGCGCCGTGCCGATGCCTTGGCGCAGCGAGAAGCGCTCGTCAAACAACACGCGGCTGAGCAGGATGATCATCACTGGCGAGGTGGCATAAATAAGCCCGATATTGGTGGCGGTCGTGGTGACGGCGCCGTAATAAACCCCGGCACCGCAGATGCCCATGCCGAGGAAGCCCAGCATGAGCAGGTGTCGCCATTCGCGCCGCAGGGCGGCGCGGCTGCGCCAAAGTTCGCGGCCGCAGAAGGGCAGCAGCACCAGCACCACGCCGAGCCAGCGCAGTTCGGCCAGCGCCACCGGCGGAATGATGCCGGCCGTGGCGCGTGCCATCACCATATTGGTGGTGAACATGGCAGGCGTGACGAACAGCAGGATCTGGGCGATGCGCAGGTCGCGGGCAGAGGAGGCGGGGGAGGTCATGGCGGGAGACTACGGTGAGGTCGTCATACTGACCAGTGCTTGACCGCTCTCCGATCTATGCCTAAGCCCATGGCATGCGACGTTTTCCCGCCGAGTTTGCCGATCTGCTGACGCCCGGAGGCGAGGCCCTGCTCGCCGGCCGGCATGCGCAGGCCGGGGCCCTGGCCCAGCCGCGCACGCGGTTTCTGGCGCTGGGCGGCCTGGTCGATCCGAAGCGGGCGAAGGCCGTGGCGCTGCTGCTGGAAAAGACCCTGCAGACGCATTTACGCGAAATGGCGCAGCCGATCCCGCCCGAGACGATCTGGGAGCAGGCCTGGAACTATGCCGAGCAGTTACCCAAAACGATGCGCCAGCGCACCACGCATCTGGATAATCCGCGTTCGGCCGCGTTCAGGGTGGCGCAGGAGATCGGCCTGATCGCCTGCCTGCGCTCCGACAGCTATCGCGCTTTCGCGACAGCGCTTGCCGGCCGGCCGCTGAAAAAGAAGTATGGCCTGCAGGCGATAGCTTATGCCGCCGGCGACTACGCCGGGCCTCACACGGATCATCATCCGGAAGAGCCCGAAGCGGCGCGCGGCTATCTGGATATGCATCTCAGCTTTGCGACGACGGCCGTGCGCGACCAGTATCTGGTCTACGCGAAGACCGGGCATTTCACCGAGATGGTGGAGGTGACGCAGACACCGGGTCTGATGACGGCTTACCGGCTGCCCTTCTGGCACTACACCACGCCGCTGCGGGCAAAGCCGAAGCAGGAAGCGAAAGCCCGCCGATGGGTGCTGCTGGGGACGTTCCTGTTCGCGGATCAGGGCGCGAGATAACCGCCTTTGGGCACCGGGCCGAGCGTGCCGCCGGCTGCCTTTACGGCCTTGATATAGGCGGCTTCCGACTTGTAGGGACCGAATTTCTTGAAATCGTCCGGCGTGCAGGGCGTCAGCATGCCCATGCTGCCGGGCTTGATCTTGAAATAGCCGCCGTCGCGATGGATCACCGGAATGATCTTGCCCTGGCGGGTGAAGACCCGGCGCATGGTCGCCGAATGGCTCTTCATCGTGTCGTATTCATCGGGGTCGAGTTTGAAGATGCGCTCAAACGCCGCGATCATCTCGTCGACGAATTTACGCTCGACTACCTGCATGTTGGAGATGATCCAGCAGCGGTCCTCGAAATCCCAGTAATAGGTCAGCCCGATGAAATTGCCAGCCTTGTCGAGATAGGGATAGAAGGGGAAGGAGCGGCAGGCGATGGTGCGGTTATCGCGCTCGCAGAAGGCCGCGCCCTTGCATTCGATGGCGCAGGCGTTGGAATTCAGTTCCTTAACGATCTTGCGCGAGACCGCGTCGTTCGGCTTGTACTTGTACCAGAGTTCGGTACGGCTCTTGAGCAGCTCGAACTCCGCCTTGTCCACCACCGGAATGGCATTCTCGGTGGTGCAGCAGACCGGCTGGCCGTTGTTCAGCGGCGCGCATTTGCGGCCGCAATCCACGAAAGCCAGGTTGGCATTGTACTGCTTGTACAGGCTGGCGAAGTCTTTGGCGCTGATTCGGGGGTTTTTCATGCGCGCGAAGATACGCGGCGCACCGGACTTCGCCAAGCGCTCTTATAGTTTCTTGCGCTAGCCCAATAAGAAGGCAGCGAAGAGGATCAGGCCGGTATCGCGGTTTGCCCGGAATTTCGTCAGGCAGTCGGCGCTGTCATCCAGCCGCAGCGTCAGCGCCTGCCAGAGGAAATGCAGTGCTGCGAGGCCAAGGCCGATCCAGAAGGACCAGCCCAGTCCGGCCATCCAGCCGACCAGCGCCAGGCCGATCAGGGTGAGGTCGTAAAAGCCGGCAATCCACAGTCGCGCATGGTTGCCGAACAGCCGTGCGGTGGATTTTACCCCGATCAGCGCATCATCTTCCTTGTCCTGCAGCGCGTAGATGGTGTCGTAGCCGAGTGTCCAGACGATGCCGGAGGCGTAGAGCAGCAGCGCGACCCAGTCGAGCCGGCCGCTGACCGCGGCATAACCCAGCACCGCCCCCCAGTTGAAAGCCAGCCCTAAAAAGAACTGCGGCCACCAAGTGTAGCGCTTCATGAAGGGGTAGATGGCAACCAGGCCGAGCGAGGCGACGCCCAGCCAGATTGCCAGCAGGTTCATCTGGATCAGGATGGCGAAACCGATCAGCGCCTGCGCCACCAGCCAGATCCAGGCATTGGCGAGGCTGACCTGCCCGGACGGGATTGGCCGCAGCCGGGTCCGCTCGACCCGGCCATCGAAATCGCGGTCGACGATATCGTTGAAGGTGCAGCCGGCCCCGCGCATGACGAGAGCGCCGATGCCGAACAGAACGATCAGCCAGATATCCAGCTCGGCCTCGGCGGGGCGGGCCAGGGCAATCGCCCACCAGCCGGGCAGCAGCAGCAGCCAGGTGCCAATCGGGCGGTCCAACCGGGACAGCCGTGCATAGGGCCGCCAGGCGGCCGGCAGCCAGCGCTCGACCCAGTGATTGGCAACTGCGTCGGCAGGCGCCTGATCCGTGACATCATCGGCGGGCTTTGTCATAACGCTCGTGTAATAGGTCCTTTGCCCCAGCACAACCGGAATGGCCGATCCTGTCAAAGCCCGCCTTTATGTGACCGACGCGCTGCACGCGGGCGGCTCCGTCACGCTGGCCGATGACCAGGCACATTACCTGCGCCACGTACTCAGGCTCGAGGCAGGGCAGGCCGTGGCGCTGTTCAACGGCCATGACGGTGAGTGGCGGGCAGCGATCGCCGAGGCTGGCAAGAAGGGTGTGAGGCTCGATCTCGAGACACAGCTGCGGCCACAGCAGGTGCCAACTGATGTCTGGCTCTGCTTCGCGCCGATCAAACAGGGCCGCATCGAGATGATCGTCGAAAAAGCCACGGAGCTTGGCGCCGCCCGTCTGCTGCCGGTCATCACGCGGCGCACGCAGATGCAGAAGGTGAATACGGAGCGGCTGGCGGCGCATGCGCGTGAAGCCGCCGAGCAATGCGAGCGGTTGGATGTGCCGGAGGTGGTCCCAGCAGTCACGCTGGAGAAACTGCTGCAGGACTGGCCGCTGGATCGGCGGTTGTTTCTTTGCGCCGAGCGTAGCGACGCGCCATCGCTTCTGACTGCCGCTGCGGGCCATGGTCCCTGCGCCTTGCTCATCGGTCCCGAGGGTGGCTTTGCACCCGAAGAGGTGCAGCGTATTGCAGCCATGCCGCAGGTGGTGACGGTGTCGCTCGGGCGGCGTATTCTGCGCGCCGAAACGGCGGCCATTGCCGCCATGGCCATTTTACAATCTATGCGGCAGAATTAGCGTCATCGCGCCGCCATGCAGCGGGGCTGGACAACAGGTAATATCTGCCCCATATGCCGGGAGCAGCCGTTCGGCCCGCACCAGCAGTTCAGCGTAAACGATAATAATAAGCACTGAGGTTTTCATGTCCGGTCCGGCCCAGGCTCCAGAGACGCCGATTACATCCAAGGCGCAGCTCGTTGAATATCTGGCCCAGGGCTGCAAGCCGGAAGCCGACTGGCGCATCGGCACCGAACACGAGAAATTCGCCTACAACACCTCCGACTACCGCCCGCTGCCGTATGACGGCGCCGCCAGCATCAAGGGGTTGCTCACGGGTCTGCAGCGCTTCGGCTGGGAACCAGTCATCGAGGGCGGCAACGTCATCGCGCTCACTTTGAACAATCAGTCGATCACTCTGGAACCCGGCGGCCAGTTCGAACTGTCGGGTGCGCCGCTGGAAACCATCCACCAGACCTGTATCGAAGTCTCAACGCATCTGAAACAGGTGCGAGAAGTGGGTTCTGAAGCCGGCATCGCCATGATGGGGCTGGGCTTCAATCCGAAATGGTGCCGCGACGATATTCCGGTGATGCCCAAGGGGCGTTACAACATCATGCGCGCCTATATGCCCAAGAAGGGCAATCTCGGCCTCGATATGATGCTGCGCACCTGCACCGTGCAGGTGAATCTGGATTTCTCCTCCGAAGCCGACATGGTGAAGAAATTTCGCACCAGTCTGGCGCTGCAGCCGCTGGCGGTGGCGATGTTTGCCAACTCGCCCTTCACCGAGGGCAAGCCGAACGGCTTCCTGAGTTATCGCAGCCAGATCTGGACCGATACCGATCCCGATCGCACCGGCATGCTGGGCTTCGTCTTCGAGGACGGTATGAGCTTTGAGCGCTACGTCGATCATGCGCTCGATGTGCCGATGTATTTCACTTATCGCGACGGCAAGTATATCGACGCGTCCGGCCAGAGCTTCCGCGATTTCATGGCAGGCAGGCTGCCGGCCCTGCCGGGCGCGATGCCCACGTTGCGCGACTGGGCCGATCATATCACCACCCTGTTCCCCGAAGTGCGCATGAAGCGTTTCCTGGAAATGCGCGGCGCCGATGGCGGTCCGTGGTCGCGGCTCTGCGCCCTGCCGGCGCTCTGGGTCGGGCTGCTCTACGACAAGACCGCGCTGAATGCCGCCTGGGATCTGTGTCGCGACTGGACGCTGGCCGAGCGCGAGCAGCTGCGTCTCGAGGCGCCGAAATACGGCCTGCATACGCCGCTGCGTGGTCGTCCGCTGAAACACTACGCCGAGCAGATGGTGCAGATTGCCATCAGCGGCTTGAGAAATCGGGCCCGTCTGTCGCCGGCCGGCGAGGACGAAACGCATTTCCTCGAACCGCTGGTGCGGATCGTGGAAAGCGGCGAGACGCCGGCGGAAGCGCTGCTGAAGCTCTATAGCGGCCGCTGGAACAAGTCAGTCGATCCGGCTTTCACCGAACTGGCTTACTAATCCAGGCTCTGAGCTTCTCGGGGTCATACAGGCTGCGCGGCAGATCGGCCGCCAGCATAGCCAGCGGCCCAGTAACGGCCTGCCGCAATTCCGCCAGCGCTGCGCGCGCCTGCGCCCATTCGCCGCGTTCAGCCTGCGCGGCGATCTGTGCCAGCTGCCGCGACCATTCCTCCAGCAGCCCGCGGCTGCGGCGCATGTCCTCTGCCGCAAAACGTTCGTGGATAAAACCGATCTGGCCACGGATCATCGCCGTCACGCGTTCGGCCAGCGCCGGTTCTTCCTCGGCCAGCGGCACGCGCAACGCGTCGAGATAGCGCGTCAGATCGGCGAGATCCTGCCGCAGGGTGGCCGGTTCGTAGAGCACGGCAGCCGGCTGCAGCTTTTCCTGATAGGCGACCAGGGCATCCAGCAGCAGCGGATCGGGCTCGGCGCCGGAGAATTCCGTTACAATCACGCGGCGGGTGAATTCGCGCAACGATGCTGTCCGGCGATCCTGGCCGAAGCGGTCCTTGGTTTTGACGCCGCGCAGCGTCGGAATTTCCAGCGGGTTGTCGGTGCCGTCTTCACCGCGCAGGTTCCAGAAGGCATGGCTGACGTCGATGCTGCCCGGCTTGCTGGAAAGTCCGGGGATGAAGAAAGCCGTGGTGGCAAAGCCGTTGGCGTGACAGGCCTGACAGGACAGCCCGGCCTTGCGCGCCGTGCCGCCGAGCACGTCCGGGCTGCGAAAGGCCAGTCGGCCGAATTCGACGTAGAAGCTTTGCTTCTCACCGCCCTCTAGCTGCTCCTGCGGATGCTGGGTCAGGTTTTCGACCGACAGGCTGCCGGGCGGCAGCCACTCCAGCGCGCCGGTCAACGACTGCGCCTGAGCTGCCAGAGAGGGCAGCACAGCACACAACACACCGAGCAGAAGCCGGCGCATCACAGGAAAGATCAGTCGTCGCGATGGTAGGGCAGGCCGTGATTCATCTCGCGCGACGGCTGCTCGCATTCGCAGTCGCCGACGATCTTGGCCGGCACGCCCGCTGCCGTGCAATGCGCCGGCACCGGGATCAGCACGACGCTGCCAGCGCCGATCTTGGCGCCTTCGCCGATCTCGATATTGCCCAGAATCTTCGAACCGGCGCCGATCAGTACGCCGCGGCGAATCTTGGGATGGCGGTCGCCGGTTTCCTTGCCGGTACCGCCGAGCGTGACATTCTGCAGCATCGAGACGTCGTCCTCGATCACGGCGGTCTCGCCGATGACCACGCCGGTGCCATGGTCGATCAGGATGCCACGGCCGAATTTCGCTGCCGGGTTGATGTCGACGGCGAAGACTTCCGAGGTTCGACTCTGCAGCAGGAAGGCCATGGTCTCGCGGCCTTCGCGCCACAGCCAGTGCGCCACGCGATGCGCCTGAAGCGACTGGAAGCCCTTGAAGAACAGCAGCGGCTTCAGGAAGCTGCGGCAGGCCGGGTCGCGCTCGTTCACCGCAACGAGATCGGCTCGCACCGCATGCCCGATATCGGGGTCGGCGGCGAAGGCGTCCTCGATCACCTCGCGCAGGCCCAGCGCCGGCAGCTCGGTGCTGCCCAGCTTCTGGGCCAGGATATAGCTCAGCGCGTCTTCGAGCCGCTCGTGATGCAGCACGGCGGAATGCGCCATGCTGCCGAGCAGCGGTTCCTGCTGAGCGGCATGGGCGGCTTCTTCGCGGATGCGCTGCCAGACCGGATCATGTTTCAGCAGATCGACGCTGCTGTATGTCTTGCCAACGGTGGCGGGCATGGGACTTCCCCCTCGCAATCGGTCAGGCGGCCCGGCTATGCAGCCCTGGCGGTACCGCCGACGGTCAAACCTTCAATCAGCAATGTCGGCTGGCCGACGCCGACCGGTACGCCCTGGCCGGACTTGCCGCAGGTGCCGATGCCGGTGTCGAGCTGCAGGTCGTTGCCGACCGCCTTCACCTGCTTCAGCACTTCGGCGCCGGCACCGATCAGCGTGGCGCCCTTGATCGGCGCGCCGACCTTGCCATTCTCGATCATGTAGGCCTCGGTACAGGAAAACACGAACTTGCCCGAGGTGATGTCGACCTGGCCGCCGCCGAAGTTCACCGCATAGATGCCTTTTTTGACACCGCCGAGAATCTCGGCAGGATCGCGGTCGCCGGCCAGCATGTAGGTGTTGGTCATGCGCGGCATCGGATTATGGGCAAACGACTGGCGCCGGCCGTTGCCGGTTGACTTCACCCCCATCAGCCGGGCGTTCATGCGATCGTACATCAGGCCCTTCAGGATGCCGTCCTCGATCAGCACGGTATTCTCGGTCGGCGTGCCCTCGTCGTCGATGGTGAGCGAGCCGCGGCGTTTGTCGATGGTGCCATTGTCCACGATGGTGACGCCGGGTGCGGCCACGCGCTGGCCCATCAGGCCCGAGAAGACCGAGGTCTTCTTGCGGTTGAAGTCGCCTTCCAGGCCGTGGCCGATCGCTTCATGCAGCAGAATGCCGGGCCAGCCCGGGCCGAGTACCACCGGCATTTCGCCGGCCGGCGCGGGCACTGACTCGAGATTGACCAGCGCCTGGCGCAGGGCGTCGTCCACTTCGGCCTGCCAATGCGCGGGATCGAAGAATTGTTTGTAACCGACGCGACCGCCAGCGCCGCGGCTGCCGCTTTCCATACGGTCGCCCTGGCCTGCAACAACAGTCACGTTCAAACGAACCAGCGGGCGGACATCCTGCACCATCTTGCCATCGGCGCGCAGGATCGCGACAGCCTGCCAGCTGCCGGCCAGCGACACAGAGACCTGCTTCACACGCGGATCCTTTGCGCGGGCATAGCCGTCGATGGCCTGCAGCAGTTCGACCTTCTGCTCGAAGGGAATCTCGTTGAGCGGATTGTCGTCGCCATAGAGGTGACGATTGGTGGCGGCCGGGCCAAGGCTCATCTCGCCGCCATGGCCGGCGCGCACTGCACGTACGGTGGTGGCGGCGCGTCGGATGGCCGCTTCGCTCAGCTCCGAGGCATGGGCGTAGCCGGTCTGCTCGCCCGAGACGGCGCGCAGACCGAAGCCCTGCGTGGTGTCGTAGGCGGCAGCCTTCAGCCGGCCGTCATCGAAGGTCAGGCCTTCCGACTGGCTGTATTCGAGAAACAGCTCGCCGTCATCGGCGCCGTGCAGGGCCTCTCCGACAATGCCATCCAGCCGCACACGGTCGAGGCCGGCACGGGTGAAAAACAGCTCCTGGGCGGTAGATGCACCGGTCATGGCGAACCTCGAAGAAAGCCTGAAAATCGCAAAAAACGTAACTGCACCCTTAGGTGCAGAAGTATATGGCGCCGGGCTTAATAAAAATACAGCCCCCGTGATGCGACAAGGGGTGAATCAGCGGCGGCGACGGTCGCTTTGGCGCAGGAGCTCGCCCATCTCCTCGGGCGGCACCGGCCGGCTGATCAGGTAGCCCTGCAGTTCGCTGCAGCCGACGCCGCGCAGGAAGTCGCGCTGCGCGGCGGTCTCCACGCCTTCGGCCACCACGGGAAGGTCAAGACCGTTGGCCATACCGATCATCGCGCGGACCAGCGCAATGTCGCGGTCGTTGCCCGGCAGATCGGCGATGAAGGCGCGATCGAGCTTGATCTTGCGAATCGGCAGCCGCTGGATATAGCTGAGCGACGAGTAGCCGGTGCCGAAATCGTCGAGCGCGGCATCGATGCCGATTTCGGCCAGATCGCGGATCGCCTGCACGGTCGCTTCCATATTCTGGATCGCCGCCTGTTCCGTGATCTCGATGCCGATGAACGGCACCATATTGGCTTCCTCTGCGGCCATTTTGCGGAAATAGGCCGGCAGGTCGTCGCGGATGAACTGCTGGCCGGAAACATTGACGAAGACGCGACGGGGCTCGATCCCGTTGCGGCGCCAGCTGCGGATCTGTTCGGCGACGTTGGCGAAAACCCAGCGCGTGATCTGTATGATGCTGCCGGTTTCCTCAGCCAGCGGGATGAATTCCGCGGGAGAGATCGGGCCGAGATCCGGGTGTTTCCAGCGCAGCAGCGCCTCGATCGCGCAGATTGCACCGGTCGTGGTCTCGACCACGGGCTGATAGACGATATGGAATTCGTTGCTCTCGATGGCGGCATCGAGGTTCATGGTCAGGCGCAGGCGGCGTTCGGCGGCACGGGTCATTTCCGGGCTGTAGAAACGGGTCGAATCGCCCCCGGCCGAACGAACCAGCTTCATCGCGAGCTCTGCCTTGGCCAGTGCGTCGCCGATCTTTTCGCTTGGATCGTCGACGATGGCGGCGCCCATGCTGACCTTGAGCGGCACCAGGCGACCTTCAGCGGCCACCGGCTTGGTCAGATGTGCGTGTACGGTCTGCGCGAGATTGAGCGCGTTGTTCAGGTCATTGACCCCGGCCAGCGCGGCAAACTGGTCGGCCGCGATACGTCCGATCAGCGCCTCGCGCGGCAGCACCTCGCCAAGTCGCTCGGCGATGCCTTTCAGCACCACATCGCCGATATGATAGCCGAAACCTTCGTTGATATCGCGGAAGCCGTCCATGTCGAGGTTGAACAGTACCCACAGGCCGCCATCCAGACGATGCTGCGCACCCAGCATGCGCTCGGTTTCCGCGATGAAGCTGGCACGATTGAGAATGCCGGTCAGCGGATCGTTGCGGCTGGCAAACTCGGCGCGCAGTTCGACGTCGCGGCGGTCGGAGATGTCGCGGATCAGGCCGATGAAGGCAGGTCCGTCTTCGGAGGCATATTCGCCGACGCTGATGTGGATCGGAAAAATCTCGCCGGATTTCTTGCGGCCCAGCGTATCGCGACCGAGGCCGAGGATCTTGGCGCGCTTGGTGGTGAGATAGTTGCGCACGTAAGAATCGTGACCGGAGCGGAACGGCTCCGGCATCAGTAGTTTGACATTCTGGCCGTTCAGCTCGCCGGGCGCGTAACCGAAGATCGTGGCGCAGGTATCGCTGGCATTGACGATCGCACCCTGGTCGTCGATGGTCAGCATGCCTTCGTTCATGGTCGCCAGCAGCGTGCGCAGCGTTTCCGCCAGTTCGTTGCCGCCCTGCCGTGGTGCGGGTGTCTCGGGCTTGCGCTGCAGCGTGGCCGGTGCAGGCGCGCTTGCCGGCGCTGGCTCGGCCGGGGCAACCGGCGGCGTCCATTCCTGATCGGCATCCGACAGCAGACGCCAGTTCGGGAACGTCATCTGCGCCTGGGTGCCGCTGTCGATGGTGCTGCTGAGCGTCAGCGAGCCGCCATGCAGCTCCATCAGGCGCTTGCTGATCGACAGGCCGAGGCCGGTGCCGCCATGCTGGCGCGCGACCTCTGCCTTGGCCAGCTGGAACGGCTCGAAGATATGCTCCAGCCGCTCGGGCGGGATACCGATGCCGGTATCGATCACGGTCAGCGACGGCGTGCCATCCGGCAGCTGGCGGAACACGACATCAATGGTGCCGCTGCTGGGCGTGAACTTCACGGCGTTGCCCAGAAGATTGATCAGCACCTGCTTGATCACGCGTTCGTCCGCGCGCAGTTGCGGCAGGGTGTCGGACGACAGGTTGCGCAGCGTGATGCCGCCGCGCTCGGCCTGTGGTCGCACCATGGTCAGTGCCGACTGGATGACGGCCGACAGGTCGACCGCTTTTTCATCCAGCGCGTAGTAGCCCGCTTCGATGCGCGACATATCGAGGATGTCGCCGATCAGCGCCAGCAGATGCGTGCCCGACGCATTGATGTCGCGGGCGTAATCGACATAGCGCGGCACGCCGACCGAACCGAACATCTGGTCGCGGATGATTTCCGAAAAGCCGATGATGGCATTCAGCGGCGTGCGCAGCTCATGGCTCATATTGGCCAGAAACTGGCTCTTGGCCCGGCTGGCTTCCTCGGCCTGCCGCAATGCCGATTCGATGCGGCGCTGCTGGCGGTATTGCTCGGTAATGTCGCGCCCCGAGCCGCGATAGCCCATGAAGCGACCGCTGGCATCGGAAACCGGTTTGCCGTTGATCTCGATCCACAATTCCGTGTCGCCCATGATCGAGCAGTAACGGAAACCACGGAAGGGTTCGTGGCGGTCGAGCTGGCGGCGATGTTCTTCCCAGAACAGGGTGTCGGATTCGTTGTCGCCGTGAACAGCGACCTCCCAGCGGCAGCGACCCAGGAACAGGCTGCGCAGCGCCATGGTCTGGCCGGAGGAGGAGTCGGAAATCCAGGTGAAACGGTGGTCGCCGTCGGTTTCCCAGAACCAGTCGGAGGCCAGCTCGGCAAAATCGCGCAGCTTGTATTCGGCCACCTGCAGGGCGACCTGGTGCATGCGTTCCGGCGTGCTGGCCTCGGCAATCACCATCAGACCGGTCACCCGGCCGTTATTGTCGTTGAGAGGTGCGACGGTCAGGCCCTGGCACAGCCAGCCATTGGCCCAGCGGATCAGCGTGTTACCGATCTGACGGCGGCCTTCGCGGCGGGTCATGTCCAGCAGGTCGCGGACCTTGGCAACCTCGCCCAGTGCAAAGCCGGCCGACAGGCCCTGGCCGGACAGTGCCTCGGCATTCATTTCCGTCAGGGCCGCATAGGCTGTATTGCAGGACACGTACCGGTAATCATCACCCGGCCCGTATTCAACCGTAAATGCGGGTCGATCGAGCCAGTCGAGTATGTCCTGCGTCAGTTTGCGCTGGTTCGGATCGAGCATGCCTGCAGCCCCCGGGAGAGGGCAGCTTAGGGGGGCGGCCGGGACGGCGCAAGCGCAAGCCAAATCAATGCTTAAGGGGGCTGAAGAGGGGGGTGCGCAGACGGAGCGACAAATCGTCGCAGAAAGGCGTCCGACGGCGGCTCGCAGACTGGGCGCGCGAGATGCACCGGTGTATGGTCCGGCCTCGAAAGTGTTTAGACTCCCAAGTCATTAAGCGAGGGTATTGAACGATGGGGTGGACTTCGTTTGCGGCCGTCCGCTGGGCCGCGGGCCGTGTTTCGGCTTTGACCGCGGCTCTGGCCGTCCTGATCTCTGGTCTGGCTGCAGGTGCAGCCCGGGCTGCCGACAACGGCACGCCGGGCCTGCCGACGCCCTGGCATCTGGGCATGCAGCCGGCGGTGAGCCCGGTGGCCGTTGAGATGCACAACTTCCACGACCTGCTGATGTGGATCATCGTTCTGATCACGCTGTTCGTGCTCGTCCTGCTGATCTACGTGATGGTGCGCTTCCGCGCCTCGGCCAATCCGGTGCCCTCGAAGACCTCGCACAATACCCTGGTCGAAGTGCTGTGGACCGTAGTGCCGATCCTGATCCTGATCGTGATCGCGGTGCCGTCCTTCAAGCTGCTGTACTACGCCGACAAGACCGCCAAGCCGGAACTGACCATCAAGGCGATCGGCAAGCAGTGGTACTGGAGCTACGAATATCCCGATAACGGCAACTTCACCTTCGACGCCACGATCATCCCGGAGAACGAGATCAAGCAGGGCCAGCATCGCCTGCTCGAAACCGACAACGTGGTGGTCGTGCCGGTCGACACCAACATCCGTCTGTTGATCACCGCGGCCGACGTCATTCACGCCTGGGCTATGCCGGCCTTCGGCGTGAAGAAGGATGCGGTGCCGGGCCGCACCAACGAAACCTGGTTCCGCGCCGAACGCGAAGGCACCTATTACGGCCAGTGTTCGGAAATCTGCGGCGCCTACCACGGCTACATGCCGATCAAGGTGCAGGTGGTTTCCAAGGAGGCCTATGCGAAGTGGGCCGATGAAGCCAAGCAGAAATTCGCCTCTGTCGACGGTCCGTCGCCGCGTCTCGCCGACGCGCGCGCCGCCCAGTAACCGCAAGATCAGGAGTAGGGGAGCGCAATGGCTCACACTCAGGCCCACGCCCATGACGGCCACCATCATGACGATCACCACACCCCGACCGGCTTCCGCCGCTGGGTGTATTCGACCAATCACAAGGACATCGGCACGCTCTATCTGATCTTTGCCGTGATCGCCGGCCTGATCGGCGGCTTCTTCTCGGTGCTGATGCGCGCCGAACTGATGAGCCCGGGTGACGGCATCCTTGCCGGCAACCATCATCTGTTCAACGTGCTGGTCACCGGCCACGGCCTGATCATGATCTTCTTCATGGTCATGCCCGCGATGATCGGCGGCTTCGGCAACTGGTTCGTGCCGCTGATGATCGGCGCGCCGGACATGGCCTTCCCGCGCATGAACAACATTTCCTTCTGGTTGCTGATCCCCGCCTTCGGCTGTCTGCTGCTCTCCACCATGGTGGAAGGCCCGGCCGGCGGTCTCGGCATGGGCGGTGGCTGGACGATCTATCCGCCGCTGTCGTCGGATGTCGGTCATCCCGGTCCGGCCGTGGGCTTTGCCATCCTGAGCCTGCACATCGCCGGTGCCTCGTCGATTCTCGGCGCCATCAACTTCATCACCACCATCTTCAACATGCGCGCGCCGGCCATGACCCTGCACAAGATGCCGCTGTTCGTCTGGTCGGTGCTGATCACGGCCTTCCTGCTGCTGCTGTCGCTGCCGGTACTCGCCGGCGGCATCACCATGCTGCTGACCGACCGCTATTTCGGCACC
>JAEYSS010000277.1 GCA_023434425.1 Pseudomonadota bacterium
CAGCCAGGGCACATCCGGGCGTTCGCCAGCGAGGCGGTTCAGCGTGTCCATGCGCCTAGCCGCAATCTCGGCATTCGGCGACACGCGGTCATAAGGCTGGCAGTCCCAGGCCGGCAGGGTCAGCACCGGCAAGTCGGGTGCGAAGAACTTGAGCGCAGCCTCCAGCGTCGCCATGCGGGCATCGTCACGGCAGACATGCAGCACGCCACGGCCCTTCTGCCGCTGCGCCAGTGCAGCCAGCAGGCGCGCATCCTGCCCTTCCGGGCTGCCGGCCAATGCCCAGCGGCCCGGCCGGGTCAGAATATCCGGCAAAACGAAAGGCATATGTTCAGAACGATAACTTGTAGGCCTTGAGAAGTTTCATCACGCCGGTATCGAGATGCGGCGGCACCGGATCGCGGCCGATCGCCCAGGCATAAATCTGCGGATCGTCGTAGCTCTCCAGCAGCGTCTCATACTGATCGAGCTCGACCTCCGTGAAGGTCGGCAGATGCCGGCGCGCGAAGCTGCCGAGCAGGAGGTCGACCTCCTTCATGCCGGTATAAAGGCTGCGATGCAGCAGGCGCTTGCGGCGGATCTCGATATCCTCGGCCATATGGGGGGCGGTCCCTTGGGGGTGTTTCCGGAACGTGGGCAGGATATAGTACGCCAACCCTTGGATTCTCAAGGTTTACCCGGAAAATTCCATCTCCCATGCGTCCGGAATCGCTGTTTACCGCCTTCGCACCGATCACCAGCCTGAAAGGCTGCGGGCCCAAGCTTGCGCCGCTGGTGGAAAAGCTGGTCGGCGGCGGCCGGGTGCTGGACCTGTGGTGGCATCTGCCGAGCGGGCTGATCGACCGCCGCTACCGCCCCGCCATCGCCGAAGCCGAGCCCGGCCGCATCGCCACACTGCAGGTGACCATCGACCGCCATCTGCCACCGCGCAGCAACCGCATGCCCTACAAGGTGCAATGCCACGACGGCAGCGGCCGGCTGACGCTGGTCTTCTTCAATGGCCGCGAGGACTTCCTGAAGAATAGCCTGCCAGAGGGGGAAATCCGCGCGATCAGCGGCATGATCGAGCTGTTCGACGGGCAGGTGCAGATGACACACCCGGATCGCATGGGCACGCTGGAAGAGATCGAACAGATGGCCGCCGTCGAGCCGGTCTACCCACTCACCGCGGGTGTCGCGCCGCGCACCCTGGCCAAGATCATCGACGGCGCTCTGGCCCGGGCGACCGACCTGCCGGAATGGCTCGATCCGGCTTATCAGAAACGTGAAGGCTGGCCCGGCTGGCGCGAGGCACTGCTGGCCGCGCACCGGCCGGAGAACATGGCCGATATCGAGAAGGATACGCCGGCACGGCAGCGGCTCGCCTTTGACGAACTGCTGTCGAACCAGCTGGCCCTGCTGCTGGTGCGTCGCCGGCTGAAGCGCCAGACCGGCCGCACCGTCGCAGGTGACGGCCGCCTGCGCGATGCGCTGGCAAAGCTGCTGCCCTGGCCGCTGACCAACGCGCAGCGTCAGGCCAACGCGGAAATCGCCGCCGACATGGCGAGCGAGCGGCGCATGCTACGGCTTCTGCAGGGCGATGTGGGCAGCGGCAAAACGATGGTGGCGCTGAATGCCCTGCTGCTCTGCGTCGAGAGCGGCGCGCAGGCTGCGCTGATGGCGCCGACCGAAATCCTCGCCCGCCAGCATGCCGAGACGCTGGAGCCTTTCTGCAGCAAGCTGGGCGTGACCCTGGCGCTGTTGACCGGCCGCGACAAGGGCAAGGCGCGTGCGGCCCTGCTGCAGCGGCTGGCTGCCGGCGAGATCGATATTCTCGTGGGCACGCATGCCCTGTTCCAGGACGATGTGGTGTTCAGGGATCTGGCGCTGGCGGTGATCGACGAACAGCATCGTTTCGGTGTCAGCCAGCGGCTTGGGCTGGCGGCAAAAGGTCAGCGCGACAAGGGCGGCGTCGATATCCTGGTGATGACGGCGACGCCGATCCCGCGCACGCTGTCGCTCACCGCCTATGGCGACATGGATGTCTCGAAGCTGACCGAGAAGCCGCCGGGCCGCAGTCCTGTCGACACGCGCACCATTGCCGCCGACCGCTATCTCGATGTGGTCGCGGCGGTGATGCGTAAGATCAGGGCCGGCGAGCAGGTCTACTGGGTCTGTCCGCTGGTCGAGGAGAACGAGCAGCTCGATCTTGCCGCCGCCGCCGAGCGGCATTCGGCGCTGAAGCTGGCGCTGGAGCCGGAGCTTGGCGAGGGCAGTATCGGGCTGGTGCATGGCAAGATGACGCCGAGCGAAAAAGATGCCGCGATGGAGGCTTTCTCCACCGGAAAATCCAAACTGCTGGTCGCCACCACGGTGATCGAGGTCGGCGTCGATGTGCCCAATGCCACGCTGATCGTGATCGAGCATGCCGAACGCTTCGGGCTGGCGCAGTTGCACCAGCTGCGCGGCCGGGTCGGACGCGGCGGCAAACCCGGCGCCTGCCTTCTCGTCTACAGCGGCCCGCTGGGCGAGACCGCGAAATCCCGCCTGAAAATCATCCGCGAGACCGATGACGGATTCCTGATTGCCGAGGAAGACCTGCGCCTGCGCGGCGCCGGCGAAGTCCTGGGCACGCGCCAGAGCGGCCTGCCCGACTTCCGCGTTGCCGATCTGGCGGCCCACGCCGAACTTCTCGCAGCGGCGCGCGACGATGCCCGGCTGATCCTGGAGCGCGACCCGAAACTGGCCAGCGAACGCGGCAAGGCTCTGCTGACGCTGCTCTACCTGTTCGAGCGCGACGCCGCGATCCAGTATCTGCAGTCGGGCTAGCCGCGGCCGGCGACTCAGGCAAACTCCAGGATCACCTGATCAACCGCCAGGCTGTCGCCCTTCTTGGCATTGATCTTCTTCACCGTGCCATCACGTTCGGCGCGCAGCACGTTTTCCATCTTCATGGCTTCCACCACCGCCAGCGCCTGCCCCGCCTTGACCGGTTCGCCTTCGGCCACCGCAATCGACACCACCAGGCCCGGCATCGGGCAGAGCAGATATTTCGACATATCCGGCGGCAGTTTTTCCGGCATCAGCCGCGCCAGCGCAGCGGCAGCCGGTGTGCGCACGGCAATATCCAGTTCAGCGCCGCCATGCACGACGCGCACGCCATCCGGACGCGACGAGACGCGCGCCACCACCGGCACACCACTCACGGTGCCACGGAAGAAGGGCTGACCCGGCTTCCAGGCGCTGCGCACCTTCAGCGCCTTGCCCTTCCCGACCTTCACATCGCAACCGCCCTCGGCATCGGCGACGGTCAGCTTGTATTCCTGCTTGTTGTGGAAGGCGATCCAGTCGGCGCCCGGCTCCCATTCCGGCAGGCCAAGCTTGCCGCCGAGATGGCGGGCCCGCAGCTCGTTACGGATATGGATCAGGGTCGCGATGGCCAGCGCACTGTTCTGCCGCTCTTCCGGCAGCACCGTGCCGCCATAGCCATTCGGCCATTCCTCGGCGATGAAGTTGGTCGAAATATCACCGCTGCGGAAACGCGGATGATCCAGCACGGCCGACAGGAAATTGACATTGTGGCCGATGCCGGCAATCCAGGTTTCATCCAGCGCCGCCGACAGCGTCTCGATGGCTTCCTTGCGATCCTTGCCGTAGGAACACAGCTTGGAGATCATCGGATCGTAGAACATGCTGATCTCGCTGCCCTCGACCACGCCGGTGTCGTTGCGGATCGTCTTCGATTCTTCGGCGGTGCGCCACCGGGTCAGACGACCGGTGCTGGGCAGGAAGCCGCGCAGCGGATCTTCGGCATAGATGCGCACTTCGACGGCCCAGCCATCCAGCTTCACATCCGCCTGCGCGATGGCGAGCTGCTCGCCAGCGGCGACGCGGATCATCTGCTCGACCAGATCGATGCCGGTGATCAGTTCGGTGACCGGATGCTCCACCTGCAGGCGGGTGTTCATTTCGAGGAAGTAGAAGCTGCGATCCGGACCGACGATGAATTCCACCGTGCCGGCGCTGTCGTAATTCACCGTCTTTGCCAGCGCGACGGCCTGCTCGCCCATCGCCTTGCGGGTCTTCTCGTCGAGGAAGGAACTCGGCGCCTCTTCCACTACTTTCTGATGGCGGCGCTGGATCGAGCATTCGCGCTCGCCGAGATAGATCACATTGCCATGCTTGTCGCCCAGCACCTGGATCTCGATATGGCGCGGCTGCTCGATATACTTCTCGATGAAGACGCGGTCGTCACCGAACGAGTTCTTGGCCTCATTGGTGGCGGACGAAAAGCCCTGCGCCACCTCGTCGGCGAAGCGCGCGATGCGCATGCCCTTGCCGCCGCCGCCGGCAGACGCCTTGATCATCACCGGGAAACCGATCTCGGTGGCGATCTTCACGGCCTCGTCGGTCGAGGCAATCGCGCCGAGATAACCGGGCACGGTGCTGACACCAGCCTGCTTGGCCAGTTTCTTGGACTCGATCTTGTCGCCCATGGCGTAGATCGCATCCGGATTGGGGCCGATAAACGCGATCCCGGCCTCTTTCAGCGCTGCGGCGAATTTGCGGTTCTCGGACAGGAAGCCGTAGCCCGGATGCACCGCCTGTGCGCCGGTCTGCTTGCAGGCCGCGACGATCTTCTCGATCACCAGATAGCTCTCGGCCGCCGCAGGCGGACCGATATGCACGGCCTCGTCGGCCATCCGCATATGCAGCGCGCCGTCATCGGCGTCGGAATAGACCGCCACGGTCTTGATGCCGAGCCTGCGGCAGGTCTTGATGACGCGGCAGGCGATTTCGCCGCGATTGGCGATCAGGATCTTGTCGAACAGTTTATTGGCCATGATCTCTGATCTCACAACGGAATGTTGTCGTGCTTCTTCCAAGGATTTTCCAGCTTCTTGTCGCGCAGCATGGCGAGCGAGCGGGCAATCCGGAAGCGCGTATTGTGCGGCATGATCACGTCGTCGATGAAACCGCGATGCCCGGCCACAAAAGGATTGGCGAACTTCTGGCGATACTCTTCCGTCCGCGCGGCGATCTTCTCGGCATCGCCGATCTCGCTGCGGAAGATGATCTCCACCGCGCCCTTCGGGCCCATCACCGCGATTTCCGCCGAGGGCCAGGCGTAATTGACGTCGCCGCGCAGATGCTTGGACGACATCACGTCATAGGCGCCGCCATAGGCCTTGCGCGTGATCACCGTGACCTTCGGCGTGGTCGCTTCGGCATAGGCAAACAGCAGCTTGGCACCGTGCTTGATGATGCCGCCATATTCCTGCGCCGTGCCCGGCAGGAAGCCCGGCACATCGACGAAGGTGACGATCGGAATGTCGTAGCAATCACAAAAACGAACGAAACGCGCGCCCTTGCGCGATGAGTCGATATCGAGACAGCCGGCCAGCACCATCGGCTGGTTGGCGACGATACCCACGGTCCGGCCGCCGATGCGGGCGAAACCGATGATGATATTCTTGGCGTAATTGGGCTGCACCTCGAAGAAGTCGCCCTCGTCCACCACCTTCTCGATCAGCTCCTTCATGTCGTAGGGCTTGTTCGGATTGGGCGGCACCAGCGTATCGAGCGAGGCTTCCTGGCGGTTGATCGGATCCCAGGTCTCGCGGATCGGCGGTTTCTCGCGGTTGTTCAGCGGCAGGAAATCGAACATGCGGCGCGTCTGTGCCAGCGCCTCGACGTCATTCTCGAAGGCGTTGTCGGCCACGGAAGACTTGGTGGTATGCGTCACCGCGCCACCCAGCTGCTCCTGCGTCACCACCTCCTGCGTCACGGTCTTGACCACGTCAGGCCCGGTGACGAACATGTAGCTGCTGTCCTTCACCATGAAGATGAAGTCGGTCATCGCCGGCGAATAGACCGCGCCGCCGGCACATGGCCCCATGATCACCGAAATCTGCGGCACCACGCCCGAGGCCAGCGCGTTGCGCTGGAACACCTCCGCATAGCCGGCCAGACTGTCGACGCCTTCCTGGATGCGCGCACCACCGGAATCGTTCAGACCGATCACCGGCAGGCCGACCTTCATGGCAGCATCCATGATCTTGCAGATCTTGCCGGCATGTGCCGCCGACAGCGAACCGCCGAAGACAGTGAAGTCCTGGCTGAACACGAAGGTCGCGCGGCCATTGATGGTGCCATAGCCGGTGACGACGCCGTCGCCGGCCACCTTCTGGCTGTCCATGCCGAAATCGGTGCAGTCATGTTCGACGAACATGTCCCACTCCTCGAAGGAGCCGGGATCGAGCAGGAGTTCCAGCCTTTCGCGCGCGGTCAGCTTGCCCTTGGCATGCTGTGCCTCGATGCGCTTGGCACCGCCGCCCTGACGGGCCTGGCTGCGCTTTTCTTCCAATTGCCGGATGATGTCCTGCATGCAACTCCCCACTGCAAGGCTTAACGCCAAGCGCCTATCCTGGCGCTTATGACGCGCCGATGACACGACCGTGGCATAGGCCTAGCATATCGCGCGACACGGGCAAATAGTCTGGGGTGCAGTGCAAAAAACTCCACGATAAGCGGAGTTTATCGAGGCTGATATATGAGTTGGGCGCCCGACTTCAGGGCGCGTCAGCCCTGGCGTTGCGGCAGACGGGCGTCAGAAAGGTCGGCCCCCTCCAGCAGGGCGCGCGACATATCGGCCTCGTCCAGCCAGGCCTGCTTCAGCCTGGCGCCGCGCAGGTCGGCGCCGCGCAGCACACTGCGCGTCAGATTGACCGGAAAAGCGCGATCGAGACTCACCGTCAACGGACTGAGATCGGCATCGCGCAGATCGGCGCGCACCAGCATGGCGCCGGTCAGGTTGGCGCCGCGCAGATCCGCACCCGAAAGATTGCAGTCGCGCATATCTGCTTCGACGAGCCTGGTGCCCTGCAGCGAGGCGCGCGCCAGATCCAGTCCCTGCAGGATGACGCCATCCATATTCGCACCGGTCAGGACGATCCCGGGCCGCGCTCCGATATGGCGCAGGTCGAGCCGGCTGAATTCGAACAGCCGGCCCTGACGGCCGCCGGTCTCCACCCAAAGCCTGTAGAGCCGGAATGCCTCCTCGATCGGCACGCCAAGTTCTGCCAGCGGTCGCCCGCGCGGCTTGTCGTCGAGCACGCCCTGCACGTCGGCGCCAGCCATGACGGTATTCTCGAGATTCACGCCAACCAGCACGGCGCCACGCAGACGCGCATCCTTGAGGTTTGCGCCACTGAGATCGGCACCGGAAAGATTGGCACCATCCAGCTTCGCGGATGTCAGATTGGCGCGGGTAAGCACGCAGTTGACCAGCACCGCATCGGTGAAGTCCGTCCGGCCCGCAGTCACGCCGGTCATGTTGGCGCCGGTGAGATCGGCAGCGATCAGGCGCGCGCCACCCAGATCGACGGCGTCGTGATCAGGTTTTTTCAGACGCATGTTGCCGCTGGTGTCGCGCTCGGCAATCACGCCGTCACGCATATCGGCATCCTGCAAACGCGCGCCGGTGAGATCCGCGCCACGCAGCGACGCGCCGCGCAGATCGGCGCGATCGAGCCGCGCACCATGCATGACTGCACCGCGCAGATCGGCGCCATAGAGCACGGCGCTGCTCAGGTTGGTGTCGGAGAAGTTGGCCGATTGCAGATTACAACCGGTGAAGTCAGCACCGGACAGATCGGCGCCGGCCATGGTGAGATGGGAAAGATCGCGGAACTGAAAGATCGCCCGCTTACCGCCAGGCAGTCGCTGGCGGTATTTTTCGTGATCGGCGATGGTGGCCAGCAGCTCGCCGTAACCCACCTTCGGCCGCTGGCGCTTGGAGATATCTGTTCCTGCCATGTCGGACCCCCCGGCCGACACTCAAACCCCGTCAACGGCCACTTATAGCAAGCCGACTCGCATTAGGGTAGCACAGGTCGCGTTTCGAATCAGTCGCGCATTCAGTGGCAGAACGGTCAGTTACGGTTGTGTAACAGTGTTAAAAAGCGGGCAGTTGCCTGCAGGTCAGCCAGCAGCCCGGCCCGGCGCGCGGCAGCTTCGGCATCTTCCCCCCAGCGCTCGGTCTGATGGAGTTCATCCAGCAGCGCCGCCCGGTGCGCCGCTTCGGCATCCAGGCGGCCGTCCAGCAGGGCCAGCCCCAGCACCACCGATCCGGTATTGGTGGTGGCGCCATGCAGGGCGGTCAGCCGCCAGGCATCCAGCCCCAAGCAGACGCGCTCCAGCCGCGGCTTCAGTTCGGCCGGCTGCGCCACCGCGATGATGCCTGAGGTGACGTTCAGCTGGACGTCATAGCGGTCGCGGAACCAGTCGAGCAGCGGCTGCCAGTCCACCGCCTGCCGGTCGGCCAGGGTTGCCGGTTGATCGGCCCGGTAGGACAGGAGATCGGTATCTCCGTACCGGACGACATCGTCGCGGGCAAATGTCGGGTCGACCATCACGCGATCGATCGCCGTCGCGGCAAGCTGCATCAGCGGCATCGATTGCGGCCGGATCTCGTCCTGCTGGGCCTGCCACTCGCCGGCGATGGCGTCGGCCAGTGCCAGGGTCGGCAGGCGCAGTTCAGCCTTGGCCGGGGTTTTCAACACGCGCGCATCGAGGCGAACGATTGCGCCGTCCTCGGCCTGCTCTGCGGTCGCGAGCTTGTAGAAACGTTTCATGCGGCGGCTTATACCGGCGGGTCAGCGACCCAGCAAGTTGCCCAGACCGCGCTTCAGATTGTCGACCGGACTGCTCGGCTGCGGCTGTTGCTGCTGGGGTTGCGTACCGGTGGCGGGCTTGGCCGATTGCGGCACCGGACGGCCTTCCGCCAGCGCAATCGCCTTGGCGCAGGCCGTGGCGGCATCGTCGCCACCCGAACCCAGCGCGGGCGACAGAAGCGCGAGCGGCCCCAGCGCCGCCGCACCGGCGACCGCGCCGACGACACCTTTCGCCAGCGCTGCCGCATCCGGCGTGAAACTCGGATCGGCCAGGCTGCCGCGCACATTCACGGGCGGCAGTGCCGCCGCCAGGCCGGTATCACGCGAGGACGGCACCAGTTTCAGATCGATCCGTTCGGCGCCGAGATTGACGGTGCCGTCGCCGGTCATCGTCAGGCTGCCGGTTTCCGCCAGGATCGCCTTCGGCGTCACCACGCCGTTCTTGAAGTCGAGGCCACTCACCACGCAATGCAGCTTGGTCTTCGCCGTGGCCCGGTCGAGCGCCGATACCGCACGGGCAAGGCCCGGGAGGAATTCGCGGATATACTCCTCCTTCAGCTCACCCTCGCCGACCTTCAGCACCATCCTGCCGTTCAGGCCGGCCATCATCTGCTGCACGGAAGCCGCACTGCTACTGACATCGAGCACCAGATCGGTGGCGCCGCCGCGTCGCACGATATCGGTGATGCCGGCCTTCTGCAGATACTCGCTCAGCACCACGCCCTTGCCATCCAGCTTGGCGCTCAGCGCCTTGCTCTTCGCATTGACGGTGATGTCGCCGTTCACGCTGCCGTTGGCGAGATTGCCGACGGCCGGCTTCGCATTCAGCACGCCGTCCTTGAGCGTCAGAGCCAGCGCAACGCCCTGCACGTCGAGCATCGGCGCCTTCAACCGCTCGGCCTTGTAACTGCCGGCCGCATCGACGGCGTTCAGGCCATCGAGCGGCAGCGGATCGCTGCTGAACAGGCGCTTCTGACCGCCAGCGCTGCCACCCGCCGCCGGAGTCCCGCCACCAGCGGCAGCACCGCTCGCCGGCTTGGCGCTGTCCTTCGGCATCAGCTGCGTGACGTCCATGTTCTTGGACGCCAGATCGAAACGCACGGACGGCTTCGCACCGGACAGATTCACTTCGCCGCTGCCGGTGAGATCGCTGTCGGCGATCTTTGCCGCAAGATTGCTCAGCGCGTAACGCTGCGGGCCGGGGTCTTTCACGTCGGCCTGCAGGGTCAGCGGTACGGCCGGTGCGCTGGCGCCGGCCAGCGCCGCGACCTTTGACAGATCAGGCGCATCGACATTCACTTTCAGCGCAATACCCTTGGCCTGCATTGGCTGGGCGATGCTGCCATCCACGCCGGCTTTCAGACCCGGCGCCGTCACCACCATTTTCACTGGCCAGGGCCGGCTGCCCGACATCAGGTCGTCGAGGCTGCCGAGCGTGCCGTCGGCGGTGATCGCCTTGCCGTCGACATCGGCCGCCATCTTCACGGCCAGCAGGCCGCCGCTGGCCTGCTTCACCGTCAGTTCGCTCAGCACCACGTTATTCTGGCTGCCAGTCTGCGCGTCGCGATACGCCAGCCGGACATTTTTCAGCGAGACATTCTGGACCGCCGGAATGACCGTGCCGCCGCCTGCCTGCTGCGCCGGTTGCGGCTGCGGCTTTTGCGCCGGCTGCTGGCCGGCGAAATCCCAGTTGGCCCTGCCCTGCCGGTCTTTCTCCAGCAGCAGGTCGACGTCATTCAGCACCAGACTGTCGACCTTCACCTGTCCGCCGATCAGCGCCATGAGATCGACCTGCGCGGTGAACTCGCCGATGGTGGCCATCTGCGGCCGGCTGCCCCAGCTCGCATTGGCGAAACTGACCTGCTTCACGCCGATGCCGAGCGGCCAGAGGCTGAGCTTCATGTCCTGCGCGATCTCGAGCTTGCGCCCGGTGGCGCTCTCCGCGGCTGCCACGATCTGTGGCTTGAAGCGATTCACATCGACCGTCAGCACGGCGATCACGACACCGGCGATCAGCAGGACGACGACGGCGACAACCCATTTCAGTATGCGCATGGCGGTCCCTCCTCAGGCGGCTGACGAGGATCTGGCCAGAAGCTTCATGGCCAGATCAGGCAGTTCTCCGAAATGTCTGATGATGTTTGCCGCTCCGCTGGCGAGCAGGATGCGTTCATCGTGATAGCCCCAGGCCACGCCGATCGCCTGGACGCCGGCGTTGCGCGCCATTTCCATGTCGTAGGTGGTGTCGCCGACCACGATTGTCGAGGCCGGCACGGCGCCGGTCTCCGCCATCGCCTGCAGCACCATGTCGGGCGCCGGCTTGCCGGCCGCCACCACATCGCAGGTCTGCAGGGTGACAAACCGCTCTGTCAGGCTGTGGGTGGCGAGCGTGTAATTCAGGCCGCGCCGGGCCTTGCCGGTGGCGACGCCAAGCAGAAAGCCGGCCTCGTCCAGGCTGTCCAGGGTCGCGGCCAGGCCCGGAAACAGCGGTTCGTGGTGGTCGGGCTCCAGCCGCTGGGCGATGGCGGCGGTCTTGTAGGCATCGACCACGGGCGCCAGCGCCGGCGAACCCAGCGGCCGCAGCAGATATTCGATGGCGACTTCCAGCGGCAGGCCGACGGTGCGGCGCACGGCATCGGGCTCGGGCAGCGTCAGGCCATGGGCGGCAAAGGCGCTATGCATGGCGCTGACGATGTGATGCTGGCTGTCGACCAGCGTTCCGTCGCAGTCGAAAATGACCAGGCGCGGCGGGTCGAAATTGTCTGACAACTCAAGCGGGTCGGCACTCATGGCATTAGAATCGCACTTCCCGACCCGCTACTCAACCGTGTCGGACGGGTGAAACAGAGATTTGATATGTCTGGATAAACAGAAGGCCCCCGATCCCGGGGGGGACCGAGGGCCTTCCATGAACCTGGCGATGCCGGTCAGTTCACGCTGCGGGCTTTCTCGTCCGCCTTGCGCTGCTG
>JAEYSS010000287.1 GCA_023434425.1 Pseudomonadota bacterium
GTGGTGCCATGCAGGCTGGAGACGCCCGAGGCCAGCATGCCGAAATCCGGCATCGTGGTCTTGCCCAGAAACACGCAGCCGGCCTCGCGCACGCGGGCAGCCGGCGGCGCATCCACCGCGCTCGGGGTCAGGATGGCGGCGGCGGTGCCGACCGGTGTCGGCACACCCTTGCTGGCGATATTCTCCTTCAGCGTGATCGGCACGCCGTCCAGCGGGCTGAGCTGCTGGCCCTTGCGCCAGCGCTGCTCGGAGGCTTTGGCCTGTGCCAGCGCGCCTTCGGGATCGACAACATACATGGCGTTGATCTTCGGCTCCCAGGCCTCGATACGCTTCAGCACGGCCTTGGTCGCCTCGACCGGTGAAATCGCGCCGGTGCGGTAGCCCATCCACAGCTCATGGGCGCTCAGATCGTGCAGATCGGTCATGTTGCCTCGCGAGACGGAAAGTTCAGAGTTTATTGGTGCCGCACCAGCGCGCGGTGAAGGCGGCCAGCACGCCGGCGACTTCCAGCATGCTGTCGATCGACACCCATTCGTCGATACCGTGGATATTGGCGGCGACCGGCCCGTAGCAGGTGGCTGGAATATTGCCGTAGAGATTGAAGAAGCGGGCATCGGTCGTGCCGGTGAAGGCGCTGAAGGCGACCTCGCGGCCGGCCATGGTTTTGTGGCAGTCGGCCAGCGTGGTGACCATCGGCTGGTTGATATCGAGCACGAAGCCTTCGGCCTGGAAACCCTCGTAGATCACCCGGTATTCGATGCTGTTGCTCTGCGGGTGCCGGCGATGCGCCTCGGCGAAAATCTGCTCGACGGTCTCGCGCACTTCCGCTGGCGTGATGCCGGGATAGAAGCCGAGGCGTAAATCTGCGCGGCAGGCGGTCGGCACCGACGATGCCCATTCGCCACCCTGGATCTTGCCGAGGTTGAAATTCACCGGATGCTCGTGGCGGTGATATTCGGCATGCCGATGCTCCGGGGCATTCCACTTTTGCTCCAGCTTTTTCAGCTCGCCGAACATGTAGAGCGCGAAATCGATGGCGGCGACGCCGGTATGGGCGACCGAGGCATGCACCGGCTTGCCGGCCACTTCCAGCGCCAGCCACATCACGCCCATCTGGGCATGCATGATGCCGTTGAACGGTTCGGGGATAATGGCGGCATCGGCGCGATAGCCCTGCACCAGGCAGGCGAGCGCGCCATTGCCGGTTCACTCTTCCTCGACCACGGACTGCAGGATGACCTCGGCGGCCGGCTCCAGGCCCATGGCCTTGAGCGCCTTCATCGCAACGATATAGGCAACGATGCCGGCCTTCATGTCGCCGGCGCCGCGGCCATAGAGCTTGTCGCCGTCGATCCAGGGCTCAAAGGGCGGCCGGCTCCACAGCTTTTCCGCGCCGACCGGCACGACGTCGATATGGCCGTTGAAGATCAGCGATTTGCCGCGCGTGGCGCCGCGCGGCCGATGCGTGCCGACGATATTGTGCCGGCCGTCGTAGGAGACGATTGAGGGCGAATAGCCTGGATGCTGCTTCAGCGTCGCTTCGTCGATGGCGAATTCATCGACCTGCAGGCCCATATCCTCAAAGACGCCACGCACGAAGTCCTGCGCGCTCTTCTCGTCGCCCAGAAGCGACGGGCAGCGAACCATGTCGGAGAGCAGCGTCGTCGCCTCATCCCGCAGGCCGGCAACCGCGTCCCTGATGTTTGCCGGATCGACATGATCAAGAGTTGCTGACATCGCATTCTCCCGCGGCGGTGAAATTGAGGGCTAGACCGCCCGTTCTGCCTCGAGCCAGTGGCGACCCGGCAGCGCCGCAAAGAGCTGCTGGGTATATTCGTGCTGCGGTGCTGCGAAGAGCTGCGCCGTCTCGGCGAATTCCACGATCTTGCCCCGTTGCATCACGGCGATTCGGTCGCATAGGCGCGCCGCCACGCGCAGATCGTGGGTGATGAACAGGATGGCGATACCAAACTGGTCGCGGATGCTTTCCAGCAGATCCAGCACCTGCGCCTGCACCGAGACGTCCAGCGCCGACACTGCCTCGTCGGCAACCAGGATTTCAGGCTCCATGGCCAGTGCGCGCGCGATCGCCAGGCGCTGGCGCTGGCCGCCGGAGAATTGATGCGGATAACGGTCGAGCGCATTGGCGTCGATCCCGACGATGCTGAGCAGCTTGCGGGCGCGCTCCAGCGCCTCGGCCCGCGGCGTGCCGTAATTCAGCGGCCCTTCGATGATCGACTGCGCCACGGTGCGGCGCGGATTGAGCGAACGATACGGATCCTGGAACACCACCTGGATGCGCCGCCGGAAGGGATGCAGCTGTCGCACGTTCATCGAGGCGATATCGGTGTCGTCCAGCAATACCTTGCCGCCAGTCGGGTCGATCAGGCGGGCGACGCAGCGCGCCGCCGTCGATTTGCCCGAGCCCGATTCGCCGACGATGCCAAGAGTTTGCCCCTTGTAGAGTTTGAGTTCGATGCCGTCCACCGCGCGCACCTCGCGCACGCCCTTGAACAGGCTGCGGGTGACGTAAAGCTTGCTCAGATCCTGCGCCTCCAGCACCGGCTCGGCGGTGATCGGCGTTGCCTGACGCGGCTTCAGGCGCGGCACGGCGTTGATCAGCATCTTGGTATACTCATGCTGCGGCCGGTACAGTACATCGTCGGTCTTGCCGGCTTCCACCACCTCGCCGTAACGCATCACCACCACGCGGTCGGCGATATCGGCCACCACGCCGAAGTCATGGGTTATGAACAGCACGCCGGTGCCGCGCGTCTGCTGCAACTCGCGTAGCAGCAGCAGGATCTGCGCCTGCGTCGTCACATCCAGCGCCGTGGTCGGCTCATCGGCGATCAGCAAGGCAGGTTCCAGGGCCAGCGCCATGGCGATCATCACGCGCTGGCGCTGCCCGCCGGACAGCTGATGCGGATAGGCATTCATCAATCGCGCCGGATCTGGCAGGTGCACGTCGGCGAAAAGCTGCTGCACGCGCTCTTCGGCGCTGACACCCTTGCCCTTCCAGTTGTGCGCTTTCAGAAGTTCGATCACCTGCTCGCCGACGCGATGCACCGGATTGAGGGCCGTCATCGGCTCCTGGAAGATCATCGACATGCGGCTGCCGCGGAGGTCGCGGAGGCGGGCTTTCGAAGCCTTGCGCAGATCCTCGCCTTCCAGCCGGATATCGCCGCTGACGATGGGCAGGCTGCCCAGCCCCATCACCGTGCTGGCGGTGACCGATTTCCCTGAGCCGGACTCGCCGACAAGACAGACGATCTCTCCCGGCATGACATCGAAGCTGACTTTCTGGACAGCCAGATTGCGGTCGCCGCCCTTGGGCAGGGCAACCGAGAGGTCTTTCACGCTGAGAACAGGCGCGGTCATCTTTTATGCCCCCAACCGCTTTTTCATGCGCGGATCGAGCGTGTCGCGCAGACCATCGCCGAGAATATTCACGGCCAGAATGGTGACGGCCAGGAAGCCGCCGGGGAACAGGATGATCCAGGGCGCGCGCTGAAACACCGCGCGACCCTCGGCGATGATATTGCCCCAGGTCGGGATTTCCGGTGGCAGGCCGGCACCCAGGAAGCTCAGGATGGCCTCAACCAGGATGGCCGAAGCGCAGATATACGTGCCCTGCACGATCAGCGGCGCGATGGTGTTGGGCAGGATGTGCTGGATCAGGATCTTGGCCGTCGGCGTGCCGAGGCCGACTGCCGCTTCCACATAGGGTTCTTCGCGGATCGACAGCACCACGCCGCGCACCAGTCGCGCCACACGCGGGATTTCCGGAATCACGATGGCGACGATGACCGTCAGCAGCGATGCGCCGCTCAGCGAGACCAGCGCAATCGCCAGCAGGATGCCGGGAATCGCCATGATGCCGTCCATGGCACGCATCATCGGCCCGTCGAGCCAGCGGATATAGCCGGCCAGCAGGCCGATCAGCAGGCCAATGGAGATGGAAATGCTGGCAACGACAGCGCTGACCAGCAGCGAGATGCGGGCGCCATGCACGACGCGGGTCCAGACGTCGCGGCCCAGCATGTCGGTGCCCATCAGGAATTCTTCGGAAGGGCCACGCAGGCGGAAACGCGGCGCAATGCTGCCGGGGTCGAATCCGGTCAGCAGCGGCGCGATCAGCGCGACGATCAGCAGCACGACGAGAATGCCGCCGCCGATCAATACGGATGGATTGCGGAAGGCCGCATGCTGAAAAACTTGCCGCATGGTCAGTAACGAATCCTGGGGTCGAGTACGACATAGGCGACGTCGATCGCCAGGTTGATGAGCACATAGACACCGGAGAACACCAGGATCACGCCCTGGATGATGGGATAATCGCGGGCGAGCACGGCATCCACCACCAGGCGGCCGATACCGGGAATATTGAACACCGTTTCGGTAATCACCACGCCACCGATCAGCAGTGCGAAGCCGATGCCGATCACCGAGACGATCGGAATGGCAGCGTTGCGCAGGGCGTGTTTCACCAGCACAACGTGTTCCTTCAGGCCCTTGGCATGGGCGGTACGAATGTAATCCTCGTTCAGCACTTCCAGCATTGCCGTACGGGTGATGCGCGCGAACAGCGCGATATAGATGAAGCTGAGGGTGACCGTGGGCAGGGCGATGCGCTCCAGGAAGGCCGGCAGGCCATCACGGATCGAGGCGAAGCCCTGCGCCGGGAACAGGTCGAGCTTCATCGAGAAGACATAGACCATGATATAGCCCAGCACGAAAACCGGGATCGAAAAGCCGGCCACCGACAGCGCCATGATGCCGCGGTCGAACCAACTGCCGTGTTTCCAGGCTGCCAAAATTCCCATCGGTACCGCGACGAGGATGGCGAAGAGCAGCGTGGTCAGCGCCAGCGACATGGTCGGCTCGATGCGCTGGCCGATCATCATGGTAACGGGCTGCTTGGACAGCACCGATTTACCGAGATCGCCCTGCGCCAGCTGGCCGATCCAGGTAACGAACTGCTCGGGGATCGGCCGGTCGAGGCCGAGATCGGCGCGAATGGCGGCAATGGTTTCCGCAGTCGCCGTATCTCCGGCAAGGATGGCGGCCGGGTCGCCCGGGCTCAGACGCAGCAGCAGGAAAACGAAAATGGCCACCACCCCCATGACGGGGATGGCGGCCAGCAGACGAGAAAGGATGAGACGCAACATGGGTGAAAACTACGCAACAATCATGCCAGCGTCTCGCTCCAGTCTTACTTCTTTTCGATGTTCCACAAGACGTAAGCCGCGCTGGGCAGGTTACCGACCACATTCTTGCGAATCGCCGACGGTTGGAAATACTCGCCCAGCGGGATGTAGTGCACCATTTCGTACAGGCGCTTCTGCACGGCTTCGGCGATGGCCTTCTGCTTGGCGGCGTCCGGCTCACGGGCATAGTCGTCACGCAGCTTCTCGATGACCGGATCTTCGGTCCAGCCGAAGAAGCCGCCCTGCTTGCCCAGGCCCTTGGTGCCCGCATTGGCGATCGGGTTCATCATATCGGCCGTGCCCCAGGCGGTGTGGAAGATGTGCCAGCCACCCTGATCGATCGGGTCCATCTTGGCGCGGCGGCCGACCAGCGTCTGCCAGTCCATCGACTGCACCTCGATATTCATGCCGATGGCACGCAGCAGCGGCGCCGAGACCAGCGGCAGCTGATTGATGCTGTTCAGGTCGGTCGGCGCCATGATGACGATCTTCTCGCCCTTGTAGCCGCTTTCGGCCAGCATCTTCTTGGCCTTGGCGACGTCAGCCTTCTTGGTGCCAACTGCGCCGGCCTCGGTCGCCAGCGGGCTGGAGCAGCCGAAGATCGCGCCGCAGACCTTGTAATATTCCGGATCGCCGACCTGGGCGGCCAGATAGTCTTCCTGCTGGATGGCATGCAGCACGGCCTGGCGGACCTTTACGTTGTCCAGCGGCGGCTGCAGCCAGTTCATGCGCAGCATGTAATTCATGCCGAGCGGCTGCAGATTGCGGATGTCGATATCCTTGTTCTTCTTCAGCTCCGGCAGCAGGTCGAAGGCCGGCTGTTCCCAGATATCGACCTCGCCCTTGATCAGGGCATTCATGGCCGTCTGCGGGTCGGCAATCGTCAACCACTCGACACGATCCACCTTGGCGACCTTGCCGCCGCTGGTGTTACTGGCCGGTTCGCTGCGCGGCTTGTAATCGGGGTTCTTCTCGTAGACCACCTTCACGCCGGGCTGGAACTCAGCCTTGACGAAGCGGAACGGGCCGGACCCGATTTCTTCCGGAACATTCTGGCTGGCCGGGGTTGCCGCAATGCGTGCCGGCATGATGAAGGGCACGTTCGAACTCGGCTTGCCGAGCGAATCGAGCACCAGGCCATAGGGCTCCTTCAGCACGAGCTGGAAGGTCTTGGCGTCGACTTCCTTCCATTCCTTGGTGTAGCTGAACAGCTTCTGGCCCATCGTATCGTTCTTGCCCCAGCGCGCCAGCGAGGCAATGACGTCGGCCGAGGTGACGGGCGCACCGTCATGGAATTTCAGGCCATCACGCAGCGTGAAGGTATAGGTCAGCTTGTCGCCGCTGACCTCGTGCTTCTCGACCATCTGCGGCTTGACCTGCATCTTGTCGTCCACGCTGAACAGCGTGTCGTAGATCATGTAGCCATGATTGCGCGACATGAAGGCGGTGGTCAGGATCGGATCGGTGACGCGCAGGCCGGCATGCGGGATGAAGCGCAGGGTCTTCTTGTCCTGTGCCACGGCATCCGCAGCGGCGCCGGCCAGCAGGCCGAGGCCGATACTCAGGCCAATGGCGGATACGAACATTTGGAATCGACGCGAACGCATAGCACTCCCCCTTGTCATTGTTTGATCGCTAATGAAAGCTGATCATGGTCGATGGGTCGCGGTCAAGGGAAGTTTGCCTTTCTGTCGAGCAGTTGCGTCTTTGCCGTTTCGCTGTGCAGCATGCCCGTTGCCATGGCGTCTGCGGCATAACCCGGAGACATTGATCCATGTCGATGGTTCGTGAACCTTAGCGAGGGAAATTGGTTCGATGAAAGTGTTCATTGCCTGTCTCGGCACCGAAACCAACACCTTCTCGCCGCTGCCGACGGCGGAAGCCGGTTTCCGGGAGTGGATGCTGTATCGCGGCGATGCAACCCGACGGCCGGAGAATCTGTTCTCGGCGCCGTTGCATGTCTGGCGCCGTGCCGCCGAATCGCAACAGGCAGAAGTGGCAGAAAGCCTGTCGGCTTTCGCCCAGCCGGCCGGCGTGACGGTACGTAAGGTCTACGAAGGTTTCCGCGATGAAATTCTCGCCGACCTCAAAGCCGCCATGCCGGTTGATCTCGTGCTGCTGAGCCTGCATGGCGCGATGGTCGCGGATGGCTATGACGATTGCGAAGGCGATCTGCTGGAAAAGATCCGCGCCATTGTCGGGCCGAAAGCGGCGGTGGGCGCCGAACTCGACCTGCATTGCTCGATCACGGAAAAAATGCTGGCCAGCGCCGATGCGCTGATCACCTTCAAGGAATACCCGCATACCGACAGCAAGGAACGCGCGCAGGAGCTTTACGACATCCTGCTGGCCAAGCATCAGGGGGCGGCAAAACCGGTCATGGCGGTGTTCGATACCCGCATGATCAATCTCTGGCGCACGCCGGTCGAGCCGATGACCGGCTTCGTGAAGGAGATGCAGGCCCAGGAGGGCAAAGACGGCATTCT
>JAEYSS010000039.1 GCA_023434425.1 Pseudomonadota bacterium
CTGCCCCGTCAGCATGTTAAGCCGAAGGCCGGGCACATTGCAAATTCGCGGCCGGCGGGTATAGTGCCGCCCCGCGCTGGAGGGATGGCCGAGCGGTCGAAGGCGCACGCCTGGAAAGTGTGTATACCTCAAAAGGGTATCGTGGGTTCGAATCCCACTCCCTCCGCCAGTCCGGTTTCCAGCCGGAAAGTATCTGCCGGCATCAGCTGACACCGCCGAACTGCATTGCAGCATCGCAGCCGCCGCCGCGGCGCCGCGCCTGGTGAACTGCGCAATATTTCTGTGCATTCCGACATGCGACACAGGTCGAAGGCCGGACTGCGCCGCTCATGCTTGCGGCTGCCGCCGCGCCAGCTATATGCTGCCCGCAACATATATATCAGATATAGGGAGGAGTGCTGGTATGGCGGGGGTATTCTGCCGCGACGTCCGCAAGGCGTTCGGCTCGACGCAGATTTTGCACGGCGTCTCGATCGATATCCAAGATGGCGAGTTCGTCGTGCTGGTCGGGCCTTCAGGTTGCGGCAAGTCCACCCTGCTCAGGATGATCGCCGGTCTGGAAAACATCAGCGGCGGCGAGATCGCCATCGGCGACCGCGTGGTCAACAACGTGCCGCCGAAAGAGCGCGACGTCGCCATGGTGTTCCAGAATTACGCGCTCTATCCGCATATGACGGTGGAGGCCAATATGGCCTTCTCGCTGACGTTGCGCGGCGCCGAGAAATCCGAGATCGACCAGCGCGTGCAGCAGGCTGCCGCCATCCTGGGCCTGAAACCGTTGCTGCAGCGTTTTCCGCGCCAGCTGTCGGGCGGCCAGCGCCAGCGCGTCGCCATGGGCCGCGCCATCGTGCGCGATCCGCAGGTCTTCCTGTTCGACGAGCCGCTGTCGAATCTCGACGCCAAGCTGCGCGTTGCCATGCGTACCGAGATCAAGGAACTGCACCAGCGCCTCAGGACCACCACCGTCTATGTGACGCATGACCAGATCGAGGCCATGACCATGGCCGACAAGATCGTGGTGATGCATGACGGCCGCGTCGAGCAGATCGGCACGCCGCTCGAACTTTACGACCGGCCCGACAACATATTCGTTGCCGGCTTCATCGGCTCGCCGGCGATGAATTTCGTGCGCGGCAAGACCAATGGCGGCAGTTTCGCGGCCGACAGCGGCATCCATCTGCCGCTGCCCACGCGCGGCGGCGGTGCCTCCGGTCAGCCCTCGGTCTACGGCATCCGGCCCGAGCATTTCGCACTCGCCGACGACGGCGCCGAAGCCGAGGTGCGCGTGATCGAACCGACCGGGTCGGAAATCATGGTCGCTGCCAAACTCGGCGATGCCGATGTGCTGGCCGTGTTTCGTGAACGTCACAAATTCAAGCCGGGCGACAAGATCCGGCTGAAGCCAAATCCCGAGCTTGCCCATCTGTTTGACGCGTCGACTGGAAAAAGGCTGACCGCCTGATAATCAACGGAGGAAAAGACCGATGAAAGATTTATCACGTCGTACATTCGTTCAAGCCAGCACTGCCGCTGCGATTTTGAGCAGTTCCTCGTTCTTCGACTGGGCCAAGGCCTGGGCGCAGACCGCACCCTGGAAGCCGGAAGCCGGTGCCAAGATCAACCTGATGCGCTGGCGCCGCTTCGTGGAAGCCGAAGATGCCGCCTTCATGAAGATGGTGTCGGCCTTCAAGGCTGCCACCGGCGTCGAGGTGAATGTCGTCAACGAGTCGTTCGACGACATCCAGCCCAAGGCTTCGGTGGTCGCCAATACCGGCCAGGGCCTCGACATGGTCTGGGGTCTGTATTCGCTGCCGCATCTCTTCCCGCAGAAATGCCTCGACCAGACCGATGTGGCCGATTATCTCGGCAAGAAATACGGCGGCTGGGCGCCGGCGGCCGAGATGTACGGCAAGTCGGGCGGCAAGTGGATCGGCATTCCGGTCGCCACCACCGGCGGCCTGATGAACTACCGCATCTCCTCGATGCAGAAGGCCGGCTTCAAGGAATTCCCGAAGGACACGGCAGGCTTCCTTGAGCTGGTGAAGGCGCTCAAGAAGAACAACACGCCGGCCGGCTTCGCGCTGGGCCATGCCTCGGGCGACGCCAATACCTGGCTGCACTGGGCGCTGTGGTCGCATGGCGGCCAGCTGGTCGACAAGGATGACAAGGTCATCATCAACTCGCCCGAAACCGCCAAGGCGCTCGAATTCGTCAAGGCACTGTACGAGAACTTCATCCCCGGCACCGCGTCGTGGAACGACTCGTCCAACAACAAGATCTTCGTGTCGGGCGACCTGCATCTCACGTCGAACGGCATCTCGGTCTATGTGGCGGCCCAGAAGGACAACAAGGCCGTCGCCCAGGATATGGATCACGCCTATATGCCGATCGGCCCGGTGGGCAAGCCGACCGAACTGCATCTGGCCTTCCCGATCCTGACCTTCAACTTCACCAAGGCGCCGAATGCCTGCAAGGCCTTCACGGCCTTCATGCTGGAAGCGGAAAACTTCAATCCCTGGGTGGAGGCGGCGCAGGGCTATCTGTCGCACTTCCTCAACGCCTACGACAAGAACCCGGTCTGGACCTCGGATCCGAAGCGCACGCCGTATCGCGACGTGTCGAAGCGGACCCTGACGCCCGGCGGCCTCGGCTCGCTCGGCGAGAAGGCGGCGGCTGCGGTGGCCGACTTCATCGTCGTCGACATGTTCGCCAATTACGCGACCGGTCGTGAGGATATCAAAGGCGCGATTGCGGTGGCCGAACGTCAGGCCAAGCGCATCTACCGCTGACCATGAAACAGGGCCGCGGGCGGGCAGCTGCCCGCGGCCCACTTTCCTGCCTGACTGCTGTTGATTGCTGATCTGGGACAGACATGGTTGATGTGGCCGAGAAACCGACGACGCGGCGCGCGCCGCAAATGATTGAAGTGAGCGCCTGGAGCCAGCTCAAGGCGAACCGCAACTGGCTCGGCTGGTGGTTCATGCTGCCGGCGCTCGGCATCCTGTTCCTGTTCCTGGCCTATCCCCTCGGTCTCGGTGTCTGGCTGTCCTTCACCGATACCAAGATCGGCCGCGGCGGCGGCTGGATCGGCCTGGAGAATTACGAATGGCTGCAGGGCGATTCGATCTTCTGGCTCTCGGTGTTCAACACACTGCTCTACACCATTGTCGCCAGCATCGTGAAATTCGCCGCCGGATTGTATCTGGCGCTGCTGCTCGACAAGCATATTCCCTTCAAGGCGCTGATCCGCGCGGCCATCCTGATTCCCTTCATCGTGCCGACCGTGCTGTCGGCCATCGCCTTCTGGTGGATCTACGATTCGCAGTTCTCCATCATTTCCTGGTCTCTGAAGAAGATCGGCTTCATCTCCGAGAATATCGACTTCCTCGGCGATCCCTGGAATGCGCGCTGGTCCACCATCTTTGCCAATATCTGGCGCGGCGTGCCTTTCGTGGCGATCACGCTGCTGGCCGGGCTGCAGACGGTGTCGCCCTCGCTCTACGAGGCGGCGACGCTGGACGGCGCCACGCCCTGGCAGCGCTTCCGCCACATCACCTATCCGCTGCTCACGCCGATCATCGCGGTGGTGATGACCTTCTCGGTTCTCTTCACCTTCACCGATTTCCAGCTGATCTGGGCGATGACCCGCGGCGGGCCGGTGAACGCCACCCATCTGATGGCCACGCTGTCGTATCAGCGCGGCATCCTGGGCGGGCAGCTGGGCGAGGGGGCCGCGATTGCGACAGCCATGATCCCCTTCCTGCTCGGTGCGATCATGATTTCCTGGTTCGGCCTGCAGCGGCGCAAATGGCAGCAGGGCTCGGACAATGACTGACCAGACCAAGACCGGGGTATAGGCTGATGGCGATTGCAGAGGCGAAGGCCGACAATTCCGAGGGCATGAGCTACCTCGAGAGCGTGCCGCGACGGCTGGTCACGCTGTACCTGCCGCTGGTGATCTTCCTGATCGTGCTGCTGTTCCCGTTCTACTGGATGGCGCTGACCGCGATCAAACCGAACGAGCAGCTGCTGGACATGGAGCGGGTCAGCCCGTTCTGGACCTGGGAGCCGACGCTGCAGCATATCAAGAAGCTGCTGTTCGACTCGAACTACCCGAAATGGCTCTGGAACACGATGTATGTCGCCGCCGGCGCCACTGCATTGTCGCTGATCGCCAGCGTGCTGGCGGCCTATGCCATCGTGCGTCTGCGCTTCAGGGGGGCGCAGACCGTCGGCGGGCTGATCTTCCTGGCCTATCTGGTGCCGCCGTCGATCCTGTTCATCCCGCTCGCCACCGTGGTGTTCCAGTACGGTCTGTTTGACAGCCCGCTGGCGCTGATTCTGGTCTACCCGACCATCCTGATCCCGTTCTCCACCTGGCTGTTGATGGGGTATTTCAAAACCATCCCCTTCGAGCTGGAGGAATGCGCGCTGATCGACGGTGCCTCGCGCTGGCAGATTCTCACCAAGATCGTGCTGCCGCTCTCGATCCCCGGCCTGATCTCGGCCTTCATCTTCTGCTTCACGCTGTGCTGGAACGAGTTCATCTATGCGCTCACCTTCCTGCAGTCGGTGGCCAACAAGACGGTGCCGGTCGCCATCGTCAACGAATTCGTCGACGGCGATATCTATCGCTGGGGCTCGCTGATGGCTGGCGCGCTGGTCGGCTCGCTGCCGCTGGTGGTGCTCTATGCCTTCTTCGTCGAGCACTATGTCTCGGCGATGACCGGTGCGGTCAAGGAATAGCGCGCAGCGAGGCAATAGCGGGGGCGTCAGTTCTCCATCAGCCGGGGCAGGATCGTCATCAGGCCGGGGAAGGCCATGGCGATCAGCAGGCCAACGCCCTGCAGCAGGAAGAACGGTATGATGCCGCGATAGACCACGCCCATATCCAGCCCCTTGGGCAGCACGCCTTTCATATAGAACAGCGTGTAGCCGAAGGGCGGCGAGATATAGCCCATCTGGATCGTGATGGCGTAGAGCACGCCGAACCAGATTTCGTCGAAGCCGAGGAATTTCACGATCGGGATAAAGACCGGCACGGTGAGCAGGATGATGCCGATCTCGTCCAGCACGGTGCCGAGGAAGATCAGGATCAGCATCATCACCGCCAGGATCACATAGGGTCCGACGTCGAGTGACTTGATCAGGCCGAGCAGTGAATCGGCGCCGCCCAGCCCGGTGAAGATGGCGACATAGGCCTTGGCGCCGATGGTGATCCACAGGATCATCGCCGTGGCCTTGCCGGTATCGGCCGCCGCCGAAACCAGGGCATCGACGCTCAGCTTCTTCTCCAGCGCGGTGGCGATCAGGGCACCGAAGACCCCGACGGCCGCCGCCTCGGTGGGCGTGGCGATGCCGAGGAAGATCGAGCCGAGGATCAGCAGGATCAGCAGGGCGGGCAGGATCAGCGCCTTTAGCGCGGCCAGCCGCTCGCGCAGCGGCGCCGCCTCGTAATCCTCGCGCAGCGGTGCGGCGCCGGGCTTGAGCCAGGCCACCACGACGATATAGGCGATATAGAGCGTGGCCAGGATCAGGCCAGGCACGAGGCCGGCGATCAGCATCTTGCCGATCGAGACCTGCGCGGTGACGGCGTAGACGATGGTGAGCACCGAGGGCGGGATCAGGATACCCAGCGTGCCGGCGGCGCAGATCGTGCCGGTCGCCAGTTCCGGACTGTATTTGCGCCGCAGCATCTCGGGCAGCGCCAGCATGCCCATGGCGGTGACGGCGGCACCGACCACGCCGGTCATCGCCGCCATGATCACGCAGATCACCACGGTGCCGACGGCGAGGCCGCCGCGCAGGCGGCCGAACCACAGTTCCATGGCGCGATAGAGTTTCTCGATCACGCCCGAGCGCGACAGCAAAGCCGCCATCAGGATGTAGAGCGGGATCGCCAGCAGGGCTTCCGACTTCATAGTGTCGAAAATCTGCAGCACCAGGATGATGACGGCCTGCGGATTCCAGAACAGCACGGTGATCAGCAGCGACAGGCCGCCCAGCACGAAGGCGATCGGCAGTCCGGTCAGCATGAACAACGTCAGGCCGCCGAACATCAGGATCAGGATGGCGGTCGAGCTCACAGCGCAGCCTCCTCGTGGCGCTGCCCCATGGCTCCGGGATCGCGGAACAGCACGCGCAGGAATTCAGCCAGCCCCTGCAGCAGCATCAGAACCAGCGACAGCGGCACGGCCGCCTTGGTCCACCAGATCGGCGGATTCCAGGCGGAGAAGGAGGTTTCCCTGTAATTGAAGGAGTCGACGGCAGCCGGCAGGGAAAACCACAGCAGGATGGCGCAGAAGGCGATGATGATCGGCAGGTTGACCAGTTCGACCGCGCGGTCGGCGCGCAGGTCGAGGCGCTGGCGCAGGATATCCATCGCCACATGTCCCTTGAGATGCAGCACATAGGGGCCGGCCAGCAGGAAATACGGGCCGAACAGCAGGGTCGCCAGTTCCATGCCCCAGACCGTCGGCGCGTTGAAGCCGTAACGCGCGATCACGTCGATCAGCATCACCGGCACGATCAGGTAGACCAGCGAGATCGCGAGGTAGAAGGCGGCGCGGTTGAGCGCGGTGACGGCACCGGCAAAAGCGGCGAGGACGGGCGGCATGATCTTCCCCGAGAGTCTGAACGAAAAACGGCGGATGCCATTCGGCACCCGCCGTGCAACGCAGGCTTACGCCAGCACGCCGAGGCGTTTCATGAAGGCCATCTGGCTTTCCAGGATCTTCTTGGCCAGCGCGTTGTCCTTGGTCGCCGCCTGCCAGGCCGCAACGGCCTTCGGACGGTTGGCGAGGATATCGGCCGG
>JAEYSS010000097.1 GCA_023434425.1 Pseudomonadota bacterium
CGTATCACTGAGCGCCGCATGCAGCGCCATCACCATGGCATTGATGCCGCGGTCGATGCCGTCGCCGAACTCGACGCTGAAGCCGGTATCGCCGAAGGACCGGATCTGGGGATAGGCGCTCATGCCTCAGTCATAGAACGAGGCCGCTTAGGCGACAACGGGCAAAGCCTCGATATCATAGGCATGGCCGAGCTTGCGCTTGAGCACCGGGTCTTCCAGTTCCATCTCGAAGCGCGTGCCGGGGCGGATGCCGCCGATGGCGCCGATGGTGCCGCCGAACATCAGGCTGCCGGGTGGCAGTGTCGCCGTATTGCTGTAGCGCTGCATCAGGTCGGCCGGGCTGCGCAGGTCCGACACGGCACCCTCCTGGTAGAGCACGCGCTGGCCATCAATAGTCGCCCAGGCACGCAGGATCAGGCTGTCCCAATGCGGCGCCACTTCGTCATAGCGCCACAGGCCGGTGCCGACCACTTTCGAGCAGAGCTGCTTGGACAGCGCGACACCGGCGGATTCCGCCTTGCGGTCGGTGTGATCCGAACCGACCGTGACCCAGAGGCCGTCGGCCAGCGACAGCACCACCGGCTCGACTTCGCCAGACGTGTCCGGACCCAGCACCTGCAGCTGCGTGGTCTGACTCAGCTGGCCGGTGCCGATGCGGTAGAACAAGGGAACCGACGACGGCCGCGGCACGCCGATAGCAGCCAGTTCCTCGATATGATGCTTGATGGCGTGGCTGTCGCGGCCAGCCCAGCCGGCGACGATGAGCGTGTCGATCTGCACGGCGACGCGGTCGCGCTTGTCCTGCCAGAGGCGGTCGAAAGTGAGCATGAGGCGAGTCCTGAGTTTAACCGAAGGTGTTGGGCAGCCAGAGCGCGAGGCCCGGGAAGATGGTGAGTAGCAGGATCAGCAGCACCATGATGCCGACGAAAGGCACCGAGCCGGCGATCACGTCATTCAGCGTGCCATGTGTGCGCAGCGACTGCACGACGAAGAGATTGAGGCCCACGGGGGGCGTGATCAGCGCCATCTCGATCAGGATGATGATGATGATGCCGAACCAGATCGGGTCGAAGCCGAGCCCGAACATCACCGGCGCCACGATCGGGATCGTGGTGATCATCATGGAGAGCGTCTCCATGAAGCAGCCGAGAATCAGATAAAACACCACCAGCGCGATCAGCATCTCGAATTTCGACAGGCCGAGGCCGGCGATGAAATCGGTCAGCATCGTGGTCAGGCCGATGGCCGAAATGACGAAGTTGAGGAAATAGGCCGCGACGATGATCATCATCACCATGGCCGTGGTGCGCATGGTGTTTTCCATCACCTCTTTCAGCATGGCGATGGACAGCCGCCTGTAGAACGCGGCCAGCCCCAGCGCTGCCACCACGCCGAGCGAGGCAGCTTCGGTCGGTGTCGCCAGACCGGCATAGATCGAGCCGACCACGACGAGGAAGATGCCGAGCGGCGGCAGCAGGTCGACCAGGCTGGCGATGCGTTCGGCCCAGCTGACGCTTTCGGTGCGGCCGCCCCAGGCCGGCTTCACCATGCAGCAGATGCCCACGAAGGCCATGAAAAGCAGCGCGAGGCCGAGGCCAGGAATGATGCCGGCCAGATAGAGCTTGGGGATCGAGGTATCGGTCAGCACTGCATAGATGATCATGTTGATCGAGGGCGGGATCAGGATGCCCAGCGTGCCGCCTGCAGCCAGAGTGCCGAGGAACAGGCGCTCGTTATAGCCGTGCTTTTTCACCAGCGGCAGCGCCACGGTGCCGACGGTGGCGGCGGTGGCGACCGACGAACCCGAAGTGGCCGCGAAGATCGCGCAGGCGCCGATATTGGAATGCATCAGGCCGCCGGGAATCCAGGCCAGCCACTTCACCATGGCGCTGTACATACGCTCGGCCACGCCGGCGCGCAGCAGGATTTCGCCGAGCAGGATGAACATGGGAATCGAGACGAGGAGAAAATCCTTCGAAGACGACCAGGCCACTTCGCCCAGCGCCAGGCTGAGCGGCATCTTGGAATAGATCTTGTCGAGCAGCAGGCCGAGGGTGCCGAGCGCACCGGCCACCGGGATTGCGGCCGCGAGCAGGGCGAGCAGGAGAACGAGCGTTGTGCCGAGCATCGGATCAGTCCTGCGTCTTCAGAGTGGTGGTATGGGCGGCTTCGTCGGCGGCGTCTTCCTCGATGGTGCGCGCACCGGCCAGGCTGCGCACCCTGGCGAGATCACCGCCCAGCAGGGCGAACAGGCTGCGCAGCAGCAGCGGCAGGATGGTGAAGAGGAAGAAGACCAGCCCGATCAGCCAGAGCGACTGCGGAATCCAGAGCGGTGTCGCCAGCGGGGTGGTGGCGCGCGCCTGGAAGGCCAGCGAGGTGTCGAGCACGTCCCAGGCCTGCCAGGTCAGCAGCGCGAGGAAGCCGCCGAAAGCAATCAGCGCGACGATGTCGAGGATAGCGCAGATCGCCTGCGGCAGATGGATATACAGCGCGTCAACGCGCACATTGGCGCGGCGCAGCAGCGTGAAGGCGAGTGCCCAGGTGGTGCCGATGGCAAAGGCATAGCCGGAGAGTTCATCTGCGCCGCCGAGCGAGACCAGGAAAAGCTTGCGCAGCAGCACGTCGACGGAAACCAGAATCGCGGAGGCCAGAACCAGGGTGCCGCCGGCCCAGATGGCATAATGCGAAATGCGGTCGGCGAAGCCGAGCCAGCGATCGAGCAGCGCGGTCATATGGTCCCCCGGTGTCGTAGAAAGAAGGCAGACGGGGCCGCGATCACGCAGCCCCGTCCGTTACGGAGACTTTAGTTCGCCTTGGCGGTGATGCCGACGATCTTGCCGATGCTGTCGTTCCAGGCCGGAACGCAGTCACCGGCGCAACGCGCAGCCCATTTCGGCACGACGGTTTCGGTCATTGCCTTCTTCAGCAGCGCCTTGTCGGCTTCGGTGACCGGCACGACGGTCATCTTCGCCTTGGTGCCGAGCTTGCAGTTGTCCTTGCCGGCGTTGCAGTCATAGCCCTGCTGGGTTTCTTCGGCGGCCGCCTTCCAGATGCGGTCTTCCAGCCCCTTGATCTCGGCAGTCAGGAAGGATTTCACCTTCGGGTCCAGCTTGTCCCAGGTCTTCACGTTGACGCCGTGCATGACGTGGCTCCAGCCGAGCGGCAGCGCGTAGATATGCGTCGCCACTTCATGCCACTTGGCCGAGTTGCCCGACAGCGTGCCGGTGATGGCGCAATCGACCACCTTGTTCTGCAGCGCCGGCACCACTTCGTTGAAGGCCAGCGTCACGCCAGTGCCACCAAAGGCCTCGACGAATTCGGCGAGTGTGCGGTTGCCGGTACGCACCTTCTTGCCCTTCAAGTCGGCCAGGCCCTTGATGTCGCCGTTGCAGAACAGCACCTGGGCCGAATAGGGCCAGATGCCAAGCACCTGCACGCCGAAACGCTCGCGGTAGAACTTGTCGTAGACCGGCTTGTAGGCATCAGACACCTTGCGTGCAGTCGCCACATCCGGCGACAGGCCGGCGAGGTCGACCGCTTCGTTACGGGCGTCATCGGCGGCGACATAGCCCAGCACGGTTGAACCGAAGTCGATCACGCCGAGGCGCATCAGACGGAAGATTTCCGCGCCCTTCAGGCCCATTTCATTGAACGGGGTGATTTCGGCGGTGATGGCGCCCTTGGACTTCTCGGTAATTTCCTTGGTCCAGAACGGCTGCTCGTATTCCTTGTACTGGGTCAGATTGCCCCAGGCGCCGACCACTTTCAGCGGCGTCTTCGGCAGATCCTGGGCCAGAGCAGCGCCGCTCAGACCCATTGCCACAGCGCCCGCGAATGCGAGCGTCTTGATCATCGATGTCATGTATTTCCCCTCCGTTGTGAATTGCAGATTTACAGAATCGCCAGGCGACTGTTCTTCAGGTCCGTCACCAGCATGTGCCCCGGCGCATGGGTGATGCAGAAATCCGGCTTCACGGTGGCGATCACCGACTGGGGCGTCACGCCGCAGGCCCAGAAGACCGGCAGTTCGTCGGCCTTCACCTCGACCGGGTCGCCGTAATCGGGCTTCGCGAGATCCTTGATGCCAATCAGTTCCGGCTTGCCGATATGCACCGGAGCGCCATGCACGGCCGGGAACCGCGAGGTGATCTGCACGGCGCGGATCGCATCGGCCGGCTTCAGCGGCCGCATCGACACCACCAGCGGACCGTGGAACGGCCCGGCCGGCACGGTGTGGATATTGGTGCGATACATCGGCACGTTGGTGCCGCAGCTGATATGGCGCAGGTCGATGCCATCCTCGACCAGCGCTTCCTCGAAGGAAAACGAGCAGCCGATCAGGAAGGCGACCAGATCGTCGCGCCATACGGCGTTCAGGTTGGGCACCTCCTCGACCAGTTTGCCGTCGCGCCAGACGCGGTAGAGCGGCAGATCGGTGCGAATATCGAGATCCTCGGCCAGGGCCGGGATGCGCGGATCGCCCGGTTCGGAAGCGCCGATCAGCGGGCAGGGTTTGGGATTGAACTGGCAGAAACGGAAAAAGTCGTCGGCCAGCGCCTTGGGCAGGATGGCGAGGTTGCCCTGCACGAAACCGGGCGCGATACCGGCGGTCGGGCCGCGGTGCGCGCCACTGCGGACTGCCAGCCGGGCCTCGCGGCCGCTGGCGTAAATGGTGCCTGATGCCATCGCGTTCATACATCCTCCTGCATGTGCGTATCGCATCATGACGGAAGGATGACTGTCCAATCGCGAGTTCCGATGGCAGCCCATAAGGATTTCTTATCGGTCAGAAATCAGACATCCGGTTGCTATTTTTGCCTCTTTTCGCGCCTGCGTGCCTCCGCCTGCGCCATTTCGCGCGCGATTTCCGTCACGGCTTCGGCCAGATAACTGTCGGGTTTGACCGGATAGCAGGCATGGAAATTCAGATCGGGCAGATTCTGTTCTGCCTTGATCACACGCAGGCGTTTTTCCGTCAGCTCGCGCCGGATCACCAGCGGTGGAATCGCCGAGATGCCGATACCGTCCAGCGTCATGCGCACGATAGTCGAAAGCGAGGCATTGCCGTACATGCGCAGGGCCGGCATGTCGTGACGTGTCATCATGTCACGGATCGCAATATAGGGCCGGGTGTTGCGCGGATAGGTGATGATCGGCCAGCGCGCCAGCGTTGAGAGCGGCACCGGTTCGCCCCCCAGATCAAGCGACGGACTGGTGACCCAGGCCAGCGGATAGCTCGATAAAGCCACGTTTTTCATGCGCGGTTCGCTGATCGGGCCCAGCACGAAAGCGATGTCCAATTGATGCGCCAGCAGGCGTTCGCGCAGCAGCGGCGAGACGTCAACTTCGATTTCGAGCGTCAACCCCGGATAGACCGTGTGCATGCGCTCGATCAGTTTCGACAGCCAGGTATGCACGATGGTTTCGGCCACGCCGAGTCGTACGATGCCGCGCATCGCCTTTTTCTCGCGTGCCGCATGCAGCAGATCGGCATGCAGCTGCAGCATGCGCTCGGCATAAGGCAGAAGCTCGTTGCCTTTCGAGGTCAGCGCGATGCCGCGCGGCTCGCGATCGAACAATTTTACGCCGAATTCTGATTCGAGCTGCGCGATGCGCTGCGATACTGCCGGCTGCGTGGTGTTGAGCTTGTCGGCGGCAGCGCGAAAACCGCCGAGATGGGCGACCCAGACGAAGGTTTCCAGATTACGCAGATCGGCCATCGCTCCCAGCCCATGGTTTTTCTGCCGGACTATAAGCCGCGCTTATGGGCCGGATGCAAGGCTGCCACGCATCGCACAATGAAACAACTGTATCAGTTTTAATTTCTAGAGAATCAATTGTTGCAAACGGCCCGGCCCTGCGCTTCAATCGCCCCATGCCGCAGCCGACCGCCGCCGCCGACCCCTCGCTGAGCGACCGCATCGCCCGGGCCTTTCCGAGCCTGCCGCCACAGTTGCAGGCGGCGGCCCAGTTCGTGCTGGATCACCCGGACGATGTGGCGCTGCTGTCGATGCGCGAACAGGCCCGCCGGGCGGGCGTGCCGCCGGTGACGATGACCCGCCTGGCGCGGCAGCTGGGTTTCGCCGATTACGCCGCCTTCCGCGACCTGCAGGCCACGGCCTTGCGCCGTCCCAGCCATACGGCCGAATTCAGCCATCGCGCCGGCCGCCTGCAGCAGCACAAGGCGCAGAGCGGCGACGGCGCACTGGCAGCCCAGATCGGCTGGGCGATGGCCGACCATATCGCCGGCAGCCATGACGAGGCAGGCATTGCCGAACTGATCGCCGCCGCTGCCCTGATCGAAAAAGCCCGCAAAGTGCATTTCCTCGGTCTGCGCTCCTGCCACGCCGTCGCCTTCCACGCGCAGTATGTGCATGGGCTGTTCCGCGACAACGGCGTGCTGCTGGACGGTGCGGGCGATACCGGTTTCGACGCACTGCGTCATGCCGGTCCGGGTGACGTGCTGGTGGCGATCAGCGTCGAGCCCTACACCACGGCGGCGGTCGAACGCACGGCTTATGCCGCCAGGCTCGGCATGGAGGTGGTGGCCATCACCGACAGCCGTGTGTCGCCGGTGGCGGCTCTGGCGCAGGCCTGCATCCTGGTGCCGACCGACACGCCCTCCTTCTTCCATGCCATCACGCCGGCCTTCGCCGCCGCCGAAACCCTGATCGCGCTGGTCGCGGCGCGGGGCGGCGAGCAGGCGCTGAGCGCCATCCGCAATGCCGAGCACCAGCTCGACGCCTTTTCCACCTACTGGTCCCGCCGCCCCCAGCGCAGAAAGCCGAAAGCATGACAAGCCACATCCTGCACCGTTCGCTGACCCACACCTATCCGGTCGCCGTCGGCGGCGAAGGCATCCGCATCATCGATTCGAACGGCAAGCAGTATATCGACGCCTCGGGTGGCGCGGCCGTAAGCTGCCTCGGCCATGGCCATCCCGACATCACCCGTGCCATGCATGAGCAGGCCGACAAGCTGGCTTTCGCCCATACCAGTTTCTTCACCACAGAGCCGGCGGAGAAACTGGCCGATGAACTGATCGCGCATGCGCCCAAGGGCATCAGCCACGTCTATTACGTCTCGGGTGGTTCCGAGGCCATTGAGGCCGCATTGAAGATGGCACGGCAGTATCATGTCGAAAACGGCGAACCGCAGCGCCGGCATTTCATCGCGCGCCGCCAGAGCTATCACGGCAACACGGTCGGCGCCTTGTCGGTCGGCGGCAATGCCTGGCGTCGCCAGCAATTCGCCCCGATGCTGATCGAGGCGCATCACATTGCACCGTGTTTCGAGTATCGCGACCGCCGGCCCGACGAGACCCCGGAAGCCTATGGCAAGCGTGCCGCCGAGGAACTGGAGGTCAAGATCCTCGAACTCGGCAAGGACAGCGTGATCGCCTTCGTCGCCGAGCCGGTGGTGGGCGCTACGCTCGGCGCAGTGACGGCCGCGCCGGGCTATTTCAAACGCATCCGCGAGATCTGCGACACCTATGGTGTGCTGCTGATCCTGGACGAGGTGATGTGCGGCATGGGCCGGACCGGCACGCTGCACGCCATCGAGCAGGAAGGCATCTCGCCCGATATCATGACCATCGCCAAGGGCCTCGGCGGCGGCTATCAGCCGATCGGCGCCACCTTGCTGTCGCAGAAAGTTTTTGATGCGTTCAAGAACGGCAGCGGCTTCTTCCAGCATGGCCATACCTACCTGGGTCATCCGATGGCCTGCGCCGCGGCACTGGCCGTGCAGCAGGTGATCAAGCGCGATCACCTGCTGGAGAATGTGCAGGCGATGGGCGCGCATCTGATGGACCGTCTGCAGGACCGTTTCGGCAATCACCGCCATGTCGGCGACATCCGCGGACGCGGCCTGTTCCAGGCCATCGAACTGGTGCAGGACCGCGCCAGCAAAGCGACCTTCGATCCGGCCAGCAAGCTGCACGCGCGCATCAAGCAGGAAGCCATGAACCTCGGCCTGATGTGCTACCCGATGGGCGGCACCATCGACGGCAAGCATGGCGACCATGTGCTGCTGGCACCACCCTTCATCTGCACGAAGTCGGATATCGAGCTGATCGTCGAAAAGCTCGGCGATGCCGTCGACACCGCCCTGAAGAGTGTTGCCTGATGACCGCTGCCATTATCGCCGTCGCGCCGAACGGTGCGCGCAAGCTGAAGCCCGATCATCCGGCCGTGCCCTTGAGCGCCGACGAACTCGGTGTCTGCGCCGCGCAATGCCGGGAGGCGGGTGCGGCCATGATCCACCTGCATGTGCGCGAACCCGGCAGCGGCAGGCATTCACTGGATGCCGATCTCTACCGCGCCGCCATCAAGGCCGTGCGCCGCGAGGCCGGCGATGACCTGATCATCCAGGCCACGTCCGAAGCTGCCGGCGTCTATGACCGGCACCAGCAGATGGCGGCCATGCGCGCCCTGATGCCGGAAGCCTGCAGTCTTGCCGTGCGCGAAATTCTGCCCGATGCAGAGGCGGAACAGGAAGGCGGCGCCTTCCTCACCGAACTCTACAAGGCCGGCGTGATGATGCAGTACATTCTCTATGCCGCCGAGGATGTGCAGCGTTTCCACGAGCTGAAGGCACGCGGCGTTATCCCAGGCGACCGGCATTTCGTGCTGTTCGTGCTGGGCCGTTATACCGCTGGCCAGAAATCCGAGCCGGCTGATCTGCTGCCCTTCCTGCAGGACTGGAGCAATTCCGATGGCGATTTCGCCGTCTGCGCCTTCGGTCCGAAGGAATCGGCCTGCGCCCTCACCGCGCTCGGCCTAAACGGCCATGCGCGGCTCGGCTTCGAAAACAACACGCTGCTGAGCGACGGCAGCACGGCACCCGACAATGCCGCGCTGATCCGTCAGACCGTCAATGCGGCCGGCGTGATGGGCCGCAGCATTGCCGATGTGAAAACGGCGCGGGCATATCTGGCGGCGTTAAAATAAATCGTTATCCCCGCGAAAGCGGGGGATCCAGACGACGGAAAGACTGGGTTCCCGCTTTCGCGGGAACGACGAATTGTACTACGCCGCCGCCAGCGCGAAATCCTGCTCCGGTACCGGCGACGGCCGGCCGGCGAGCGCGGCTGCGATCACCTCGGCAGAGCCAAAGGCCAGCGTGAAGCCGAGCGCGCCATGGCCGACATTGAGCAGCAGATTGTCGACGCCGCTGGCATTGAGGATCGGCAGGCCCTTCGGGGTGGCCGGGCGCAGGCCGGTCCAGGGTTCCATCTGCAGCCAGGCCGTGGCCTTCGGAAACGTTTCCTGGGCCTGCGCCACCAGCTGGCCGAGCCGGCGCGGATCGATGCTGTCGTCGTTGCCGACGATATCGGCCATGCCGGCGACGCGCAGTTTTTCGCCCAGCCGCGCATAGACGATCTTGTAGTCGGTGTCGGTGACCGAGACGCGCGGCGCCGCCTCGTCGTTGGCGATCGGCAGCGACAGGCTGTAGCCCTTGATCGGATAGATCGGCAGATCGAGTCCGGCAGTTAAGCCCAGCCGCCGGCTGGCAACGCCGGCCGCCAGCACATAAGCATCGGCCTCCAGCACATCGCCGGTCGCGGTTTCGACGCCCAGCAGGCGCTGGCCGCTGCGCAGCAGGCGGCGCACCTTGGCCCCATAGACGAATGTCGCGCCGCCATTGTCGCCCGACAGCAGGCCTTCGATTCCCTGGCAGAGACGATAGGGATCGGCGGCTTCTTCATCGGGGGTATACACGCCGCCGACGATACGATGCGCGATGCCTTTCAGCGCCGGCTCGAGTTTCAGGCAGGCCTCGCGATCCAGCACCTGCTGCACGCTGCCGAGACGGCTCTGGTAGTCCACCTGCGCACGTGCGCCATCGAGACCGCCGGCACTGCCCTGTACCACCAGCTTGCCGGCGCGGCTCCAGGTGAAATCGAGGCCGCGAATATCCTCGGCGGCATGCAGCACGTCGCGGCTTAAGTAGGCCAGGCGCAGCAGCCTGTCAGTGGTGGCGAAAGCCTGGTCGCGCGTGCAGGCGGCCATGAATTTCAGCAACCAGCGATACTGGAACAGGTCGAAGGTCGGCCGGAACCGCATCGGCGTATTGCGCCCGAACAGGTATTTCGGCAGATCGAACCACACGGCGGGGCTGGCCAGCGGCGCCACATAGGAATAGCTCAGCTGCGCGCCATTGGCATGGCTGGCGCCCTGCGCGGTGGTGGAAGCGCGGTCGACGATGGTGACGCTGTGGCCGTCGCGCGCAAGACGCCAGGCCGTCGTCATCCCCACCACACCCGAACCGATCACCACGATCTTCATACGATTGCTCCACGGCGCCGCGAGGCACCCAGCCTCGCAGCGTTCGACCTGAAGCTAAGTGGCCGTGATCCGCCCCGCCACTGCCGATCCGGCCGTTGCCCATTACATTGCGTTATGCCATGTGTTGGCCAAATCGCCCTTCTTCGCCGGCCCGCCATGCAACTGCGCCATCTCGAAGTCTTCCACGCCATCATGCTGACCGGCACGATTACCGCTGCCGCGAAGCTGCTGAATATTTCGCAGCCGGCGGCCACGCGCCTGCTGCTGCGCGCCGAAGACCAGCTTGGCTACAAGCTGTTCGATCGCGTGAAGGGCCGCCTGCTGCCGACGCGCGAAGGCCAGGTGCTGCATGCCGAAAGCGAGCGCATCATCAGCGGTCTGGACAACCTGCGCAAACTCTCGCGCAACCTGGGCGCAGCGACCAGCGGACATCTGCGTGTCGCCGCCGCCCCGGCGCTTTGCGTCGACCTGATTCCGCTGGCGATCACGCGATTCCGGCAGAAGCATGCCGATGTCAGCTTCGAGGTCGAAAGCCGGCAATATGCCGACCTGGTCCGCGTTGTGCTTAATCATGAAGTCGATCTCGGCATCGGCTTCGATATCCAGCCGCATCCCGGCCTCGATATCCAGACGCTGGCGCCGGCGCAGTTTTACGGGATATTCCCCAAGTCGATGGAAACGCAGCTGCCGGCGGCCGTGAAGCTGGAATGGTTCCGCAAACGGCCCTTCATCGGCCTGCGCAGCGACGATCCGCTTGGCGCCGCCTTCAGCGCGGCAGTCACCCTGTCCGGTGTCGAACTGCAGCCGATCGTTGAAGTCAAAACCAACCAGATCGCACTGGCGCTGGTCTCGCGCGGTGCCGGTGTTGCGATCGTGGACCAGTATACCGCCGCCGCGCATGATCCTAACCTCGTCGTCGCTCGGCCGTTGTCGCCGCGAATCGATTTTTCCGTGCATACGCTTCGCGCCAAGCATCAGCCGGCCTCGGTTTTGGCGCGGAAATTCAGCACTACCCTGGCGCTGACCGAGAAAAACATTTCCGGCGCGCTCGGCCCGACCGAAAAGACATATCGGGCTTGACGAAACGCGCCTAAATTGTCTCCATACCATCAGGTTATGGACATGGCACCGATACGCATGGCAGAAAAGCCATGCGGTTCAGCTATCACAGGGTTAAGGAACCGGCCGGCAGCCGCATCGGGGGGCGGTACCGGCACTGCTGGCAACAACGTTTCGGTTCGCGATCCGAAGACAGCCAGCCCGGATCCTTGTCTGTCCCGATACTGCCGGCCCCGGGTCTCCATTAGCCCCGGACGGCATTTGTAATAACGCCTGGCCTGGCCAATCACGGCTGCGGCCGATCACGGAGGAGAAGTCATCATGCTGTTTGGAACCAAGCACCTCGCCATCGGTGCTTTCGGCGCGGCCATCCTGGCCGCCCTGCCCGGCGCCAGCATGGCGCAACAGAAATTTGTCACCATCGGCACCGGCGGCGTGACCGGTGTGTACTACGCGGCCGGCGGTGCGATCTGCCGCCTGCTGAACAAGGACCGCAAGGCCCATGGCATCCGCTGCTCGGTCGAATCGACCGGCGGCTCGGCCTACAACATCAACACGATCAAGGCCGGCGAACTGGATTTCGGCGCCGCCCAGTCGGACGTGCACTATCAGGCCTTCAAGGGCGTCGGCCCGTTCAAGGATGCCGGCGAGTTCAAGGATCTGCGTTCGGTCTTCTCGATCCATCCCGAGCCGTTCACCGTGCTGGCCCGCAAGGAAGCCAACATCACCAAGTTTGAAGACTTCAAGGGCAAGCGCTTCAACGTCGGCAATCCGGGCTCGGGTACCCGCGCCTCGATGGAACAGCTGCTCAGCACGATGGGCTGGAAGCTGACCGACTTCGCCCTCGCCTCCGAGCTGAAGGCCGACGAGCATGGCCCCGCGCTGTGCGACAACAAGATCGACGGCTTCTTCTACGGCGTCGGCCATCCCTCCGCGAATATCCAGGATCCGACCACCACCTGTGGCGCCAAGCTGGTCTCGCTGACCGGCCCGGCCGTCGACAAGCTGGTGGCCGAGAATTCCTACTTCGCCAAGGCCACGATCCCGGCCGGCCTGTACAACAACAATCCGCAGGCGACCCAGACCTACGGCGTGCTGGCCACCATCGTCAGCTCGACCAAGGTCGACAGCGCGACGGTCTACCAGCTCGTGAAGGCCGTGTACGAAAACTTCGACGAGTTCAAGAAGCTGCATCCGGCTTTCGCCAGCCTGGATCAGAAGGCGATGATCAAGAACGGCAACTCGGCTCCGCTGCATGACGGCGCCGTGTAGTACTACAAGGAAAAGGGCCTGATGTAAGGCCACCGCTCCGACGCGAAGCCGGCCCGTTTGCAGGAACGGGCCGGCTTTTTTTTAAGTAGAAGACCTTTCGAAATTCCCGGGGGATCGCAATGACCACCAGCACCGCAAGCCGGCCCGCCACCGAGCAGGAACTGCAGGAACTCGTCAAAGAGGCCGATCTCGGCGGTCGCGACCCGCAGGGCCTGGTGGCGAAGATCATCCTGGTCGTTGCCGTCGCCTGGTCCGTCTTTCAGGTCTGGTATGCCTCGCCGCTGCCCTTCCTGTTCGGCGTTTTCATCCTGAATGACACGGAAGCCCGCGCTATCCATCTCGGCTTCTCGGTCTTCCTGGCCTTCACCTGCTACCCGGCCTTCAAGCGGTCGCCGCGCAGCTATATCCCGATACTGGACTGGGTCTTCGCCATCGCCGGCGCCTTTGCCGCCTCCTATCTCTTCCTGTTTTACCGGGAACTGGCGACCCGGCCCGGCCAGCCGATCACCTTTGATCTTGTCTCCGCCGGCATCGGCCTGCTGCTGCTGCTCGAAGCCACCCGCCGCGCGCTCGGGCCGCCGATGGTCGTCGTGGCCGCTGTCTTCATCGCCTTCACCTTTGCCGGTCCCTGGATGCCGGAAGTGATCCAGCATAAGGGCGCCTCGCTGACCAAGTTCCTGCAGCACCAGTGGCTGACCACCGAAGGCGTGTTCGGCGTGGCCCTTGGCGTATCCGCCGGCTTCGTCTTCCTCTTCGTGCTGTTCGGCTCGCTGCTGGAAAAGGCCGGCGGCGGCAACTGGATGATGCAGATTTCGGTGGCATTGCTCGGACATCTGCGCGGCGGCCCGGCCAAGGTGGCCGTCGTCTCCTCGGCGCTGAACGGCGTCGTGTCCGGCTCGTCGGTATCCAACGTCGTCTCGGGCGGCATCTTCACCATCCCGATGATGAAGCGTACCGGCCTGTCCGGCGTGAAGGCCGGCGCTATCGAAACCGCGTCTTCGGTGAACGGCCAGATCATGCCGCCGGTGATGGGCGCCGCCGCCTTCCTGATGACGGAATATGTCGGCCTGCCCTATTCCGACATCGTCAAGCATGCCTTCCTGCCGGCAATCATCTCCTATATCGCCCTGTTCTATATCGTCGATATCGAAGCGCAGAAGATCAATTCCAAGCCGCTGGAGCGTGCCGTCAGGCGCTCGCGCAGCGTCTTCTGGCTGCGCCAGCTGCTCGGCTGGAGCGGCACCGTCGCCTTCATCTGCGGCCTGTATTACGCCGTGCTGGGCATCCAGGCCGTGTTCGGCGCAGCCGCGCCCTGGCTGCTCGTCATCGGCGGCACCGGGCTGTATCTGACCTCGTTGTGGTATGCCGCGAAATTCCCGGAACTCGAACTCGACGATGCGAGCAATCCGGATATCAAAGTACCCGAAGCCTGGTCCGTGGCCCGCACCGGCCTGCATTTCACCCTGCCGATCATCGTGCTGCTGTGGTGCCTGATGGTCGAGGAAATGTCGCCCGGCCTGTCGGCTTTCTGGGCGACCGCCGCGGTGATGACCATCGTGGTGACCCAGCGGCCGATCATCGCTTTCTTCCGTGGCAGCCGCGGACTTGCCACTGCTGCGAAGCAGGGCCTGCTCGATCTGGTCGACGGCCTCAATCTCGGCGCGCGCAACATGATCGGCATCGGCATTGCCACGGCGACCGCCGGCATTATCGTCGGCACCGTGACGCTGACCGGCATGGGCCTGATGATGACCGACTTCGTCGAATTCATATCGGGCGGCAATGTCATGCTGATGCTGTTCCTGACCGCATTCATCTGCCTGATCCTCGGCATGGGCATCCCGACCACGGCGAACTACATCCTGGTCGCGACGCTGATGGCGCCGGTGATCGTCGAACTCGGCGCGCAGGCCGGCCTCGCCATCCCGCTGATCGCCGTGCATATGTTTGTCTTCTACTTCGGCATCATGGCCGATGTGACGCCGCCGGTGGGCCTGGCCTCGTTTGCGGCGGCGGCGATCTCGGGCGAGGATCCGATCAAGACCGGCCTGCAGGGCACCGTCTATTCGATGCGCACCGCCGTGCTGCCGTTCGTGTTCATCTTCAATCCGCAGCTGCTGCTGATCGATATCGGCCATACGACCGAAGCGATCCTGGTGATCGTCATCTCCACCATCGCCATCCTGCTGTTCGCGGCCGGCACCATGGGCTGGTTCCTGACGCGCAGCAAACTCTGGGAATCCGCCCTGCTGCTGCTGATCTGCTTTGCGATGTTCCGGCCGGGCTTTTTCATGGACAAGCTCTACGAGCCCTATACCCAGGCACCAGCAAAGCAGGTCTATGACATCGCGGCCCGACTGCCCGTCGACGGCCGCATCCTGTTCGTGGTGGCCGGCACCACGCTGGAAGGCGAGGATGTCACCAAGACGATCAGCCTGCCGCTGGCCGCACCGGGTGAAGGCCGCAAACGTCTGGCCGAGGCCGGCCTGATGCTGGCGCCGATGGGCGACAAGCTGCAGATCGGCGCGATCAAGTTCGGCTCTGCGGCCAAACGTGTCGGCCTCGAAAGCGGCTTCGTGATCGAGCATGTGCTGCTGCCGGCTGACCGCCCGAGCAAGCATCTGGTCTATATCCCGGCCTTTGCTTTGCTGGCCGTGGTGGTAATGCTGCAGTTGCGCCGCCGCAAATCGGCGAAACTGGCGGCGGCATGAGCCGTACGGTCGTTCTCTGTTCGGGTGGCATCGACTCCGCCACCCTCGCCTACAAGGTGGCGGCCGAGCGCAGGCTCGACCGCCTCATTTCTTTCGATTACGGCCAGCGCCATCGCCGCGAGGTCGAACATGCCGCGCGCATCGCCGATGCACTGGGCGTGCGACATGACGTCGTCGACATCACCGCATTGGGCAAATTCCTCACCTCATCCTCGCTGATTGCCGGCGGCGATGCGGTGCCGGACGGGCATTATGCGCAGGATAATATGAAGTCCACCGTGGTGCCGAACCGCAACGCCATCATGCTGAGCATCGCCTTCGGCATCGCCGCCGGCGCCAAAGCGGATGCGGTCGGCATCGCCGTGCATGGCGGCGATCACTTCATCTATCCCGACTGTCGCCCGGGTTTCATCGCTGCATTCGCTGCCATGCAGGATCGCGCGCTGGAGGATCTGTGGCAGGTCGAGCTGTATTCGCCGTTTCTGACCACCGACAAGGCCGGCATCGTCGCCGAAGGCGCGCGGCTCGGCGTGCCGTTCCATCTGACCTGGAGCTGTTACAAGGGCGGCGAGACGCATTGCGGGCGCTGCGGCACCTGCGTGGAACGCCGCGAGGCCTTCCACCTCGCCGGCGTGCCGGACCCGACGCAATATGAAGATGCCGAGTATTGGCTGCAGGCGATTGCAGCGATGAAGGCGAAGCGGGCTGATTAAGCGGCAGCGATGCCGAGCTTCTCGTCGCGGTCGCGCAGCAGGCGGATCACCGGGATGCTGAGCAGCACCATCCAGGCCTTGCCGATGATCTGGCCGGCCAGATAGTCGAGGCTGCCGAAGGCGAGATAAAGAAAAGCCACCGAGTCGACACAAAGCCCGACCAGACTGGACAGGATCACGGCGCGGATCAGGCCGCGTTTCTGCAGCGGGGTATAGACGGCGAAATCGGCCAGTTCCGACAGCAGGAAAGCAACCGCGGAGGCCA
>JAEYSS010000110.1 GCA_023434425.1 Pseudomonadota bacterium
GAACGCTAGCCGATTTGTCAGGAGCGGAGAACCGTTTCCGGCAGGGTGAGGGCTTCCGTTGCGGCAACCACGCGGTTGCGTCCCTCGCGCTTGGCGCCGTAGAGCGCGCCATCGGCACGCTGCACGAAGCTGCTGAGCGCCTCGCCGATCTGGTATTCCGCCACGCCGGCCGAGACGGTGATACGGCCGAGTGCCTCGCCCGACTGGCGTTTGACCAGTTTGCGGGTGGCAATGAGCGCGCGGATGTTGTCGCCCAGCTTCACGGCCTGGTCGGCGCGGGTGCGCGGCAGCAGCAGGGCGAATTCCTCGCCGCCGTAACGCGCCGCCAGATCCTGGCCCTTCACGTTGTCGCTCAGCGTGCGGGCAACCAGCTGCAGCACGGTATCGCCGGTCTGGTGGCCGTGGCGGTCGTTGAACAGCTTGAAATGGTCGATGTCGAGCAGCATCAGTGCCAATGGCTCGCCGCTTTCCTGCGCGGCCTTGGTGAACAGGGTCAGCGTCTGTTCGAAATTCTTGCGGTTGGCGAGGCCGGTGAGGCTGTCCGACAGCGCTTCGCGCCGCGCCTGTTCGAAATGCTCACGCAGCTGCTGCACTTCCGCCGTGGTTTCGGCCAGGCGCTCCTCCAGCGACTGGTTGCGTTCCTGCATGCTGCGGGTTTCCTGCAGCATGGCGCCGACCAGCGAGCCGAAGGCTGGCGCATGGCCGTGCCGGTCGAGGCTGTCGGAGAAATCCTCCAGCTTGTCGCCGTAGGTGCGGGTGTCCTGTTCGGCGGCGCCGACGAAGCTGCGCAACTCGTCCATCGCTTCCTGCAGCTTCTCGGTGGTCTCGCGCGAGGCGCGCAGCATGCGGGCGGGGTTGAGGTATTCCTCGTAAAGCTGCAGCGTGGTGTCGGGCGTGAAGGCCGTGCCGGCAGCCAGCAGCGCATCGATGGCACGACTCAAGGCCGGATCGCGGCTGGCATGGTATTCATACCAGATGGTGAAATTGATCGGGGTCGGCGGAATCGAAAACCGCGTCATGCTGGCCACCGCCGCGTGGGCGTATTCAGCCGCCTGATGCAGGTCGTCGTGATACATGCCGGGCTCCCCTCGGCGCCGGCCGGTCTCCCCCGATCCCTGGCCCGCGCAGGCGCTACTTTGCTGCGCAGGCGCGGCAGAGTCCACGATTTTACAGATGAAATTCCTCAGATGCCGAGATAGCGGTGCTGGATATCGGGCGCGGCCTGCAAATCGGCCGAACTGCCCTGCCAGACGACGCGGCCTTTCTCGATCACGTAATGCCGGTTGGCCAGCTTGGTGAGCGCGCCGACATTCTTGTCCACAACCAGGATGGATTGCCCGGCCTGCTTCAATCGCTCCAGGCAATGCCAGATTTCCAAGCGAATCAAAGGCGCAAGCCCTTCGGTTGCCTCGTCCAGAATCAACAGGTGCGGATTGGTCATTAACGCACGGCCGACCGCCAGCATCTGCTGTTCGCCGCCGGAGAGCTGGCTGCCCATATTGCCGGCACGTTCGGCCAGGCGTGGGAAGAGTTCGATCACCCGCTCATAGGTCCAGGGCTGCGCCGACCCGTTACGATTGGAAGCCGTGGCGATCAGGTTTTCTTTCACCGAGAGGTTGGGGAAAATCTGCCGGCCTTCCGGCACCAGACCGACGCCGACCTTGGCGACCCGATAGGAGGGCAGGCCGCGAATCTCGGCATCGCGGAAGCGGATATGGCCGCGCGCAGCCGGGGTCAGTCCCATGATCGAGCGGATTGTGGTGGTCTTGCCCATGCCGTTGCGGCCCATGAGCGTGACCACTTCGCCGGCCCTGATGTTGAGCGACATGCCAAACAGCACCTGGCTGCGGCCGTAGAAAGTGTCGATGGCGTCGACGGTCAGAAGATCGGTCATATCACTCACTCCACCGCCGCTTCGTCGCCGAGATAGGCCTGGCGGACCTGCGCGTTGCGCCGGATCTCGTCGGGCAGGCCTGTCGCGATGGCATGGCCGTAGACCAGCACGGTGATGCGGTCGGCCAGGGCGAAAACGGCATCCATGTCGTGTTCGATCAAAAGAATAGTTACGCTGCCCTTGATGCCGCGCAGCATCTGCACCATGCGGGCCGAATCTTCCGGCCCCATGCCGGCCATCGGTTCGTCCAGCAGCAGCAGCTTTGGCCTGGTGGCCAGCGCCATGGCGATTTCCAGCTGGCGATGCTCGCCGTGGCTCAGCGCACTGGCGGTGATATCGGCGCGATGGGCGAGGCCGACCTGCTCCAACGCCTGCATGGCCGGGTCGCGGAGGGACTTGTCCTTGCGGGCTTCAGCCCAGAAGCGGAAGGAATGCCCGTCATGCGCCTGCACGGCCAGCGCCACATTGTCCAGCGCCGTGAAAGTCTGGAAGATCGAGGTGATCTGGAACGAGCGCGCGATACCACTGGCCGCGCGCTGATGCACGGGCATCGCGGTGATGTCCTGGCCCAGGAAGTGGATCGTGCCGGCATCGGGACGCAGTTCGCCGATCAGCTGGCCGATCATCGTGGTCTTGCCGGCGCCGTTCGGGCCGATCACGGCGTGGATCTCGCCCTGACGCAGGTCGAGCGACAGGTTGTCGGTGGCAGTGAGTCCGCCGAAGCGCTTCACCAGGCTGGAAACCTTGAGCACTTCAGTCATGGCGGGCCCCCTTGCGGTCGATAGCCCATTTCGCGACCCAGACCAGGGCACAGGCGGCAACCAGGATCAGCGTGGGGATCAGCCACTGGTCTTCATAGGCAGCGTGAACGCCGTAAAGCAGGAAGAAGGCAGCACAGCCGGCCAGCAGGGTGCCGGCCTGGCCGCGCATCATCGCGCCGTCGATGCCGCCGCGTGCGAACAGCACCACCAGCACCAGAATCGGGCCGAACACGATCTTCCAGTATTCGGTCCAGCTCGACAGCACCTCTTCCAGCAGCAGGAAGGCGACGGTGCCGAAGACCGGCCCGAACAGGCTGCCCATGCCGCCCAGCACCACCATGACGATCAGGTCTCCGGAGCGGCTCCAATGCATCATCGCCGGGCTGATGAAGCCGGTGAAGGTGGCGGTCAGCACGCCGGCCAGACCGCAGATCATGCCGGCGATCACGAAGGCGGTGAGCTGGTAGCGGTGAACCGGGAAGCCGATGGTGGCCATGCGGCGGTCATTCGACTTGGCGCCCTGCAGCACCATGCCGAAGCGCGAATTGACCGTGCGGTGGACGAAGTAGATCGTGCCCAGCAGGATCACCCAGCACAGGTAGTAGAAGGTCGGGCGGTTATCGAGGTTGATCAGTCCGCCGAAATCCGACCGCTTCAGGATGTTGAGGCCGTCGTCGCCGCCATAGGCAAAGGCGCCATTGCCGAGATAGTAGACCAGCTGGGAGAAGGCCAGCGTGATCATGATGAAGAAGATGCCCTTGGTGCGCAGCGAAAGCAGGCCGATCAGGGCAGCGACGACGCCGGATATGATCACGGCCAGCGGCCACTGGATCCAGGCCGCATGCACGCCATGGAAGGCGAGGATGCCCACGGTATAGCCGCCGACGCCGATATAGGCGGCGTGGCCGAAGCTGACCATGCCGCCATAGCCGAGGATCAGGTTCAGGCTGACGGCTGCGATCGCCATGATGACGATGCGGGTGAACAGCGTGAGCAGGAAGGGATCGTCGAAGGCGACGGCCAGCACCGGGATCAGGCCGAGGAAACCGAGCAGCGCGAGGCCGACAATGAAGGTGAGCCGCGAGGCGCCGGCGGTCGGGGTAAAGGAGGCGGATACGGACGACACGAAAGGAACTCCTCAGCGGCCGGGTGCGGGGAACAGGCCGGCAGGACGAAGCACCAGCACGGCGGCCATCAGGATGTAGATCAGCATCGACGACAGCGCGGTGGCGAGCGTGCTGGCGTCCGAGGGCGACAGGAAGGTGCCGAGGATGTTGGGCAGGAAGGCGCGTCCCATCGTGTCGATGATGCCGATGGCGAGTGCGGCGATGAAGGCGCCGGGCAGCGAGCCGATGCCGCCGATCACGATCACGACGAGCGCCAGGATCAGGATGTTGTCGCCCATGCCGATCTGCACGGTGGTGACCGGGCCTGCCATCAGGCCGGCCAGCGCGGCCAAAGCCGAGCCGAGGCCAAAGACCAGGGTGAAGAGCTGCTTGATGTTGATGCCGAGCGCGCCGACCATTTCGCGGTTCGAGGCGCCGGCGCGGATCAGCATGCCGAGCCGCGTGCGCTGGACCAGCACATAAAGGAATACCGCGCAAAGCAAACCGACCAGGATGATCAGGAAGCGATAGGACGGATAGGGCAGGCCGGGCAGGATCTCGATCTGGCCCTGCAGCCAGTCCGGCGTCTGAATGGTCATGCCGCCGGCGCCGAACATCAGGCGCGCGAGTTCGTTGAAGAACAGGATCAGGCCGAAGGTCGCCAGCACCTGGTCGAGATGGTCGCGCGTATAGAGCGTGCGCAGCGCAATCACCTCCACCACGATGCCGAGCAGCGCACCGGCCGGCAGCGCCAGTGCGGCACCGAGGAAGAAGCTGCCGGTCCATTCGGTGAAAACGGCGGCGAAATAGGCGCCCATCATATAGAGCGAGCCATGCGCCAGGTTCACCATGTCCATGATGCCGAAGACCAGCGTCAGGCCGGCAGCCAGCAGGAACAGCAACAGGCCGATCTGCAGGCCGTTCAGGAATTGCTCGAAAATCAGCAGCATGGTGTTAAGGGGCGCTCACTGGTCGGAAGATACGCCCCGTCCACCGGACAGGGCGCATCGGTTGATTTACATCTTGCACTTGGCGGCGTGCGGATCCTGATGCGCCGTCAGCACGGTGCTGACCGTGCGCAGGTCGTATTCGGTATCCGATACCTTGTAGGCTTCCTGCTGGTAGACATTCTGGATCGGGAAGTTGTTGTTGCCGAACCTGAACGGGCCGCGCACGCTATCGAACTTCGCGGCCTTGAGCGCGGCGCCGACCGCCTTCTTGTCCTTCAGGGCGCCCTTGGTAGCGGCAACTGCCGAGGCAATCAGGTTGGCGGCGTCGTAGCTCTGGGCGCCATAGAAGGCCGGCGTCTCGTTGTACTTCTTCCTGTAATCGGCAACGAACTTCTGGTTTGCCGCATAAGGCAGGTCGGTACCCCAGGTCGACGTCAGATAGGTGTCGAGCACCAGATCCTTCTGCAGTTTCAACGTCACCGCATCGATGGTGAAGGCCGAATAGACCGGGATGTCCTTCTTCAGGCCGGCCTGGCTGTACTGCTGGAAGAACTGCACGCCGGCGCGGCCGGGGAAGAAGACATAGACCGCTTCCGGCTTCGCCGCCCGGATCTTGGAAATCTCGCCGGAGAAGTCGAGCTGGTCCGGCCATTTGGTCATGTCCTGGCCGATCACCTGTCCCTTGAACAGCGACTTCACACCGTTGGTACCATCCACGCCCGCGGCATAATTCGGCGCCACCATGTAGAGCTTCTTGATGCCCTTCTGGTTCAGCAACTCGCCGACCGCCATGTGGTTCTGATCGTTCTGCCAGGAGGCCGCAAAGAAATACGGGCTGCAGCCTTCGCCGGCCAGCTGCGACGGCCCTGCATTGGTGCTGATCAGGAAAGTGTCGGCGTCCAGCACCGGCTTGTAGGAGGCCAGCAGCACGTTCGACCAGATGAAGCCGGCAACGAAATCGACCTTGTCGCGTTGCAGCAGTTTTTCGGTCTTCTGCTTGCCCACTTCAGGCTTCTGTTCGTCATCTTCGTAGATCACCTCAACCGGCACGCCGCCCATCTTCTTGCCGAGATGATCGAGCGCCAGGTTGAAGGCATTCTGCATATCGCGCCCGTAGGCCGCATTGGGCCCGGACAGCGTGGTGACAAAGCCGATCTTGATTTTCTTCGCAGTCTGGGCTGCGGCATCGCCTGCCATGAACGGCACGGCGGTCAGTGCGGTAGCGAAAAGAGCGAGAGTCTTGAAAGCGGAACGCATCGTTCGTGTCTCCTTCAGTGACATGCCATCTGCACGGAGCATCGGTGGATGCGCCGCAATACGCAGTTTCTTATGCAAGCCCTTGGGAGTCCCCCGTTGAGATACTTTAGGCATGAAATACCTGGCGAGGCAATCAAACTCATGCGCTGGAAGGCAGATATGGTTGGGGGGCCCGCCCGGGGCCGGGCCCCCCCCCCACCCCCCCCCCCCCCC
>JAEYSS010000133.1 GCA_023434425.1 Pseudomonadota bacterium
TCACGGCCTGCCATGCCGCGCGCCACCTCGATGGCTTCTTCCAGCGAGGCGACGTCGATCACATACAGACCGAGCAGCTGTTCCCTGGTCTCGGCAAACGGCCCGTCGAGCACCACCGGTTCGGCGCTATAACGCACCGTAGTCGCGGCCGTGGTGTTCATCAGGCGCAGTACGGGGCCGAGTTTGCCTTGTTCGGCCAGCCTGTCGGTGACGGTGCGGCGCCTGGCGATCACCGCGTCGTCCTTGGCCCGGGGCCAGGCTTCGACGGCGGCTTCGTCGTTATAGCAAAGGATGGCATACAGCATCGGTGCAGTTCCTGTTCGACTCCAAGGACGCCGGAGTATGGCGCATTCCGACAGCGGGGCCGAAACTGTCCCGTTCAGGTTTTTGGACATGAGGCAAAGCCCGTGTCGCGCCGGCTTGACCTCCCATCTATGTTCATTATATGTTCTTATTTTGCCGTGTCGTGGGTTTATGGCTCCGGCGGGAGGCGGGGATGGGACAATTGCATACTGAGGTATGCGATATGCGGCGTTGGATCGCTGTAGCAGATACGAACCCAGACGAACCGAAACGAACGCCAACGAAGCCAAACGAATACCAAACGAACGCCAGCGAACACGAACGAAGCGAAACGAAGCTGAACGAACATCAACGAAGCGAAACGAAGCTTTCCGGCTCCCCCCTTGTTCGGAGCGGTTCCCGCGTTTACCAAGGCGCCCATGACAAAATCTGTCGTCATCGCCGTCGACGGCCCGGTCGCGGCCGGCAAGGGCACCCTGGCCCGCCGGCTGGCCGATAAATATGGCTATGCCTATCTCGATACCGGCTCGCTCTATCGGGCCGTAGGGTCGAAAGTCCTGCGCGCCGGCGGCGATCCCGCCGATGCGGATTTTGCTGCCAAGATGGCGGAATCACTGCAGGATTCCGATCTGGCCGTGAAGGATCTGCGCAGCGAGGGGGTCGGCCTGGCGGCCTCGAAGGTCGCCATCGTCCCGGCCGTGCGCGGGGCGCTCCTCGAATATCAGCGGCGCTTCGCCTTTTCGCCGCCGGGCGGCAGGGCCGGGGCGGTGCTGGACGGCCGCGATATCGGCACCGTCGTCTGCCCCGATGCGGCGGTGAAGCTGTTTGTCACGGCGCGGGACGAGGTGCGCGCCGGCCGCCGGCATAAGGAGTTGATGGACAAGGGAGAAAGCGTGACCTTCGAGCGTGTGCTGGAGGATCTGCGCCGCCGCGACGACCAGGATCGCGCCCGCAGCACCGCGCCGCTCAAGCCGGCCGACGATGCGCACTTGCTGGATACCTCGGATTTGGCTATAGAAGCCGCCGTTGCCGCAGCGGCAGAGATTGTCGCCGTCACCCTGAAATCCTGACGCCGGTTTCAGGCCCGTAAACCAACCCTCCGGTCGTTTGCGTCGCGCCGGATGCCTGCATGCCCCTCGGACCTCAGATGAGTGTCGTCCGGCAGGCCACCAACCCCCGGGGCTCTCTAGGAGAAAATATGGCCAAGCGTCCTGCCGTTAAGGCTGCCGCGGAACAGTATTCCGCGGACAACGAGAATTTTGCCGCCCTGCTCGAAGAGTCGTTCACCTCGTCTTCCGCCATGGAAGGCTCCGTGGTGAAGGGCGTCGTCGTGGCGATCGAGAATGATTTTGCCCTCATCGATGTCGGTCTGAAATGCGAAGGCCGCGTGCCGGTCAAGGAATTTGCCGGTCCGGGCCGCGCCGCCGAGATCAAGGTGGGCGACGTGGTCGAGGTCTTCCTCGACCGTATCGAGAATGCCATGGGCGAAGCGGTGATCAGCCGCGACAAGGCCCGCCGTGAAGAAGCCTGGGAAAAGCTGGAGCAGAGCTTCAACGCCAACCAGCGCGTCGAAGGCGTCATCTTCGGCAAGGTCAAGGGCGGTTTCACCGTCGACCTGTCGGGTGCCGTCGCCTTCCTGCCGGGCAGCCAGGTCGATGTGCGCCCGGTGCGCGACATCGGTCCGCTCATGGGCCAGCCGACCGCCTTCCAAATCCTCAAGATGGATCGTCGCCGCGGCAACATCGTTGTCTCGCGTCGCGCCGTGCTCGAAGAGAGCCGCGCCGAAGCCCGCAGCGAGCTGGTGTCCAACCTCAAGGAAGGCCAGATCCTCGACGGCGTGGTCAAGAACATCACCGATTATGGTGCGTTCGTTGATCTGGGCGGCGTCGACGGCCTGCTGCATGTCACCGACATCGCCTGGCGTCGCGTCAACCATCCGTCGGAAGTTCTGTCGATCGGCCAGACCGTGAAGGTGCAGGTCATCCGCGTGAACCCGGAAACCCAGCGCATCAGCCTCGGCATGAAGCAGCTGGAAGCCGATCCGTGGGAGGGCGTGAAGTCCAAGTATCCGGTCACCGCCCGCTTCATGGGCCGCGTCACCAACATCACCGACTACGGCGCCTTCGTGGAGCTGGAGCCGGGCGTGGAAGGTCTCGTGCACGTGTCCGAGATGAGCTGGACCAAGAAGAACGTCCATCCGGGCAAGATCGTTTCGACCTCGCAGGAAGTCGAAGTGATGGTGCTGGAAGTCGATCCGGCCAAGCGCCGCATCAGCCTCGGCCTGAAGCAGTGCATGTCGAATCCGTGGGATGCCTTCGCCGAGAAGCATCCGGTCGGTTCGAACATCGAAGGCGAGATCAAGAACATCACCGAATTCGGCCTCTTCATCGGTCTCGATGGCGGCGTCGACGGCATGGTCCATCTGTCGGATCTCGACTGGAACAAGCCGGGCGAGCAGGCCATTGCCGAATACCAGAAGGGCCAGGTGGTGCAGGCGCAGGTTCTCGACATCGACGTCGAGAAGGAGCGTATCAGCCTCGGCATCAAGCAGCTGGCGAACGATCCGTTCCAGTCGCTCGGTGACCTGAAGAAGGGCAGCGTCGTCACCTGCACGGTGACCGCGGTCGATCCGAAGGGCATCACCATCGCCGTCGGCGACGGTGTGCAGGGCTATATCCGCCGCACCGAGCTGAGCCGCGATCGCGACGAACAGCGCCCCGACCGTTTCTCGGTCGGCGACAAGCTGGACGCCAAGATCGTCACCATCGACGGCAAGGCGCGCAAGCTGACCCTGTCGGTCAAGGCGCTGGAAATGGAAGAAGACCGCAAGGCGATGGAACAGTTCGGTTCGACCGACTCAGGCGCGTCGCTCGGCGACATCCTGGGCGCCGCCATGCGCAAGAAGAAGGACGACGAAGCCGGCGAATAAGCCGCGCCTCATCGTGTAAGTCAGGAACCCCGGCGGAGCGATCCGCCGGGGTTTTTCTTTGGCCTGTGGCACCCGTCACACCGGGACTGCAGCCGCCGTCACAGCCGGCCGGGCGGAGAAGCGGGAAACTACCGGCATGGGCCCGGTGCTGCCGCGACAATCCCTGTCGTGACCGCCGCGCCATGCTAGACTGCCATCAAGGCAGCCGGGGGGTAGGAATGATTCGGCAGTTCAAGTCCATGATGATGGCGGCGGCGCTGATGCTCGCTGCCGGCCCATTCTTCGTCCCGAATGCCGCACAGGCGCAGCAGGCCGCGGTGGTTGAGGATCTGTCGGGTCCGGTGGCCGGCGTGGAGGTGTTCGACTTCCTCAGCCCCGGCAAGACCCTCACGCTGCCGGCCGGCGCCAGGCTGGTGCTTGGCTACATGAATTCCTGCACCCGCGAGACCGTCACCGGTGCCGGCACCGTCACCATCGGCGAGACCGGCTCGAAGGTGGCGGGCGCGAAGCTGCAGACCGAACAGCTGAAATGCGCCGCCGCCAACCAACTGGCGCAGGGCCAGGCCGGCAAGAGTGCCGCCATGGTCTTCCGCGGCCAGCCGGGCAGCGGTCGCAAGCGCGCCGAGATTCCGCAGCCCAGCGCCGTGCTGATGTATACCGCGCCGGCCTTCCAGGTGCTGCGGCCGGGCCAGCTCACCATCGAGCGGCTCGACGTTTCCGAAACCGTGCAGGTTTTCCAGGTCAACGGCAAGCTGTTCGACTACGGCAAGACCGGCAGGAAGCTCGATGCCGGCGGCTATTACCGCGCCGAGCTGAACGGCAAGTCGACGATTTTCCAGATCTCGCTGGATGCCGGCGAAGGCGGCGGGCCGCTGCTGCTGCGTCTTGTACGCTTCTAAGGTCGGGATATGACGCCGGCGAAACTGCGCGATCTCGCGGTTGTCGGCGCCCTCGCCCTGATCGCGGCTATCGGCTTTGCCGCCGGACCCGCTGCGGAATGGCTGCGCGGTCCGTCGCTCGATCTGCTGATGCCGCTGCGCCATGCCGTGACGACGCAATCCGGTTCTGCCGGACGTGTCGCCGTACTGGCGATCGACGAGGAAACCTATCGCCGGCCACCCTTCAGCGAGATGCCGCAGGCCGGCTGGTCGCCGCTGCTGGCGCCGGTGCTGAACGCGGTGGCGGCCGAAGCCGCGGTGATCGGCTTCGACGTGGTGTATTCCACCTCGCTCGACACTCTGCAGCGCGGCTATGAGCGCGACTTCCTCGTGGCGCTGCGCAATGCCGCCCGCGCCGGCAAGCTGGTGCTCGGCAAGGTGCAGCATTCGGCGCATCCGATCCTGCCGCATGCGTCGCAGCAGATCGCCGTCGGCGGTGCCGCCAATATCCGGTCGCTGAATGCGTTTGAAGATTCCGACGGTGTGATCCGGCGGCTGCCGCTGTCCTTTGCCGCGGCCGATGGCACGCGCGAATCCAGCCTGGCGGCGGAGCTGGCGCAGCGGGCGGGCGCGTCCGCCCCGCTGCCCGCGGATGCGGCCGGCAACCTGCTGCTCGATTTCAACACCGCTGCCGGTGCGGTGCCGACCTATTCCCTCGCCGACCTGTTCGCCTGTGCCCAGGCTGGCAGGACGGACTATTTCCGCGAGCACTTCGCCGGTCGCGTGGTGATCCTCGCCACCGTGCTGGATGTGGAGGATCGGCGGCTGACCTCACGGCGCTTCGTGCCGATGACCGACGGCATCGCCACGCCGCCGCGCTGCGTGCATCCGCCGATGCAGCTGTCGGCGGCGCCGCGTGACAGCATTGCGGGCGTCTATATCCACGCCACCGCGGTGAACAACATTCTCGATGGCCGGCCTCTGCGCGACTGGTCGGCCGTCTCCAGCGTGGCCGCCGCCATCCTGTTGTCGCTGCTGGTGGCCGCTGCGGTGTTCCAGATGCGGCTGCGGCTCGGCCTGGCGGCGACTGCCGCCGCGATCCTGCTGCTGCCCTTTGCCGCCATTTTGCTGCTGCAGGGCGGCGGCGTGATGCCCTGGCTCAGCTTCGCCGCCGCGATGGCCGCGACGGCGGCGGCCACCGTGGCCTATCGCTTCGCAGTGTCGGATCGCGACCGGCGCCTGATCGCGAAGCTTTTCTCGCTTTATCTGCCGCCGGTGGTGGTCGACCGCATGGTGGCCGGCGGGCGCATGCCGGAACTGGGCGGCGAGGAGCGCGAAGTGACCGTGCTGTTCAGCGATATTGCCGGCTTCACCGCGATCTCGGAAGCCTGCGATGCCGCCACGCTGGTCCAGGGGCTGAACGCCTATTTCAGCACCATGACCGATATCATCGAGGCGCATGGCGGCTTCGTCGACAAGTATATCGGCGATGCCATCGTCGCTGTCTTCGGTGCGCCGGTCGATGAGCCGCGCCATGCCGAACAGGCGATGCGCGCCGCGCTGGGAATGCAGGCCGCGTTGCGGGCCGATCCGCAGCGGTTCTCCGTGGCCGGCCATGGGCTGAAAACCCGCATCGGGCTGAATACCGGGCGCGTGCTGATCGGCAATATCGGCTCGCCGCGCCGCTTCAATTACACGGCGATGGGCGATGCAGTGAACCTGGCCTCGCGGCTCGAAGGTGCCAACAAGGCTTACGGCACGTCGATCCTGGTCAGCGAAGACACGATGCGGGCGGCCGGCGATGCTGTGGTGGCGCGTCGGGTCGACATCGTGCGCGTGGTCGGCCGGGCACAGCCAGTGCGGCTTTATGAACCGCTGGCGCCGCGCGAAACCGCCAGCGCGGAAGACCTGCGACTGGCAGCGATGCCGGAGGATCCGGCGCAGGCCGTTCGCGATCTGACGGAAAAGTAGACGGCGGGCTTAGCCGCCGTCACCCATCAGGCTGTAGGGCGCCCAGAAAATCGGGTGGGCGTAGCTGAACAGCGTCTTGCCGTCTTCCTGATAGCCGGGGCCATCCAGCAGCGCGGCCATGGCCTGGCGCAGCGCCTCGGCGCGGCCGAGCTTCGCGTCGGCGGCCTGGCGGCGGAACAGGTCGGTGACCAGGTCGCGCGCCGAAGCCGAATGCACCGACCAGTTGGTGACCAGCAGTGCGCGCGTGCCGGCATAGAAGAAGGCGCGGCCGAGACCCGAGGCGGCTTCCGCGCCGGCGCCCGCGCCGCTGCCGGTGTTGCAGGCCGACAGCACGACCCAGTCGGCATCCAGCTTCAGGCCGAGGATTTCGTCCATGGTCAGCAGGCCGTCGCCATCGACATCGGCGATCTGCGGCGCGGTCAGCGCCAGCGCCGGCTGCGCCAGGCCGTTGATCTCGCCCGGGATCAGGCCATGGGTGGCGAAGGCGACGACGCGGTAGCCGTCCAGTTTGGCCTGCTTGACGAATTTTTCGTTGGCGGCCTTACCGAGATATATCGACTTCGACAGATCGGCCTGCATGGCGGCGGCCACCGAGCGCAGTTCGTCGGCGGTATCGGGCAGGCGCGGCAGCTGGCCCAGTTCGGCGCTGTTGACGCCTTCGGTCTGCGGCGCGTTGCGACGCTTCAGTTTGGCGCCGCGCACCGCCACCGGATCGCTTGAGGCAATGCGCAGCGGCGCTTCGCTGGCCGCCTCTGCGGCCTGCTCCGCATTGAAGAAGGGATCGCCGAAGCCGATCAGCGGCGCGCGGCTGGGGCTGCCGGCCGGCAGGCCGCGCAGGGTCTTGAGGGCGGCCGTAGAGGGCAACTGGGTGACGGCATGGCTGCGCGCCAGCCAGGGCACGGATTTATAACCCTCGAACAGCGGCGCAGCCTTGGCGTCGATGCTGGCTGGCGCGGTGGGCAGCAGCGACAGCGGCAGCAGGCCGAGTGCGCCATTGCTGACGACGAACAGGCTTTTCGCCGGCTTCCAGCCGGCTTCCACCGGCTGCAGCAGCGTCCGGTAAAGTTCGTGTGCCAATGCAAGATCGAAAGCCGGAATATCGCCCAGCGTCTCGGCCTGCGGTTCCAGTGCGCGACGCAGGCGGTTCACCTTCTGCTCGATCTCGGCGGCACCGATCTGGCTGGCGGCGAAATGCACCGGGCCATCCTTGGACACCACCCAGACGAAACTGTTGTCCTGCGCGAGATAGAACGACACCAGCGCCTCGCCCGGGCGCAGCGTGGCGCGCACATCCTCCACGGAAGGCGGACGCGGATCGATCAGGCTGGCATATTCGGGAAACTGCTTCTCGATCTGCTGCCGCGTCTTGGCGCGCGCATCGCGCAGCTTGTCGACCTGCACGCGCAGGGCATGGATCGCCTTGTCATCGCGCTGTTCGGGCGGCAAGGCCAGCAGGTTGCTCAGCAGGCCGAATTGCGCGGCGATCTGCTTGAGCACGTCCTGTTCGTCGCGGATCAGGTTGGACAGTGCCGGGTCGCGCACCGCGGCACGCGCCGCCGAGGCCGAGAGCGCGCGCTGCACGCTGCGACCGCGGGCGGCGTCGGCCAGCCGGAAACTTTCGATGCCGGCATCCAGGCCGCCGGCGGCCGGCGTACCCTGCACGCGGGCGAGCAGCACGATGTAGCTCTCGATGATGGTCTGGATGTAGAAGTCACGCGACGCCGAGGTGGATTCTTCCGTATCGGCCTGACGCGAACTGCTCAGGATGATCGGCAAGGCAGCGCGGAAGGCGGCCATCGCCTCGGCATCCTGACCGGCGGCAGCCAGCGCCACACCGGCAACGCCGCGCGCCATGGCAGTGTCGAAGTGGCGTTCGCCAAGGCGGGCCGATGTGGAGGTCAGCACGCGGTTCGCAGCCTCGATGGCGCGTTCGCCCTGACCGATGCGGGCCAGCGCCAGAGCGCGACCGCTGGACACCCGGTTGCCGCCACCGCCGCGCGCGTTTTCCCTGTTGTTCTCGGTGCTGGCGAACACTTCTTCGTACAACGCGGCGGCATCCTGCCAGCGTCGCTGCAGAATCAGGATATTGGCCAGTGCGCGCTTGCCGCTGATAAGCTGCAGTGCGTTCTCGTCCAGACCCATATCGTGCAGAATCTCGATGGAGGTCCGGGCCAGTTTCTCAGCCTCGGCATAGCGTCCCTGCTCGACCAGCACCGTTGCGAGAGCCGATACAGCCTGGGCGGTGGGACCGAAGTATTTACCGTTCCGGCTCAGCAGGCTCAGCAGCGCCTGGCGGATATCCACCTCGGCTTCCACGATGCGCCCCTGCGCCAGCTTGGTTTCGCCGAGCCGTGTCAGGGTGATGTCGTTGCCGTATTCCATCACGCCGGCGGCTGGCCGCTCCGGCCAGTGTTTCGATTTTTCGATGGCATCGCGGGTGTTGGCGATGGCGGATATGAAATTCCGTTCGGCTTCCGCATAGCGGCCGCGCGCAACCGCGATTTGCGCTTTGGCCAGGTCGATTTCCGACTGCCAGCTGGTCTGGTGCATGAAGGTGTTGGCGCGTCCGCGGGACAATTCGCCATACACGCTTTCGGAATAGCCGACAAACTGCTCGGCCAGTTCCAGGCGGCCCAGCTCGATCGCCACAAAGCCGGCGGTGCGATAGGCATTCATCACGCGGCCGCGCAGCCGGGATTTGTTTGCCGCTTCGGCCAACTGCGTATACAGGGCCAGCGAGCCCTGCAGATCGCCCAGATAGCGCTTTACGCCGGCCATGATCTGATACATGCGGTACGGGTCGGCGCCGACCTGGTCGGCCAGCCTGGCGGCGACTTCGGCGTCGGCGGCAGCCTGCTCGACGCGTGCCAGCAGCAGTGCCGCCTGGGCGCGCTCCCACAGGAACGCGCTTCGCTGGCGGGCGTCCAGTCCCGCCGGTTCCGGGGCTTCAGCGTTGGCGACCAGCTGCGCGCGCTTGGCCGGATCGGGCTTTTCCTGGTCGAGGATGGCGACAATGTCGGCGATGCTGCGCGGCGGCGCGGCCAGGACGGGCCCGGCTGCGGGACCGGCGGCCGGGGCGGGCGTCTGGGCCGTGGCCTGCAAGGCGGTCAGGCCGGCACACAGCAATGCGATCGATAAACCCGCTGCAACAGTCCGCATGGCTGCCCCCTTAATCCCCTAGGGCGACCAGCATAGTCGCGCTTTCGGACGCGTCAACGCAGCTTATACGGGCGGAGCGGCAGGAATCAGGAATGAGGTCAGACGCGTGCGCCGGCCAGGGGGTCGAAATACAGCGCCACCTTCTTGGCCATCTGGGCGTCGAGGCAGCGGTATTTCATCGCCACGAAACCTTCGTCGCTGTAGCGCACCACGTCGCCCTCGGCATCGAAGGTGATCTGCAGTTTGGGATTCTTGATCTTGACGGTAAGTTTCAGCAGCTCGCCTTCCAGGAAGGTTCCGGTGATCGGGCCGAACAGCAGGCCGATCCCGCTCCAGTTCTTCAGCGGAATACGGTTGCCTTCCAGCACCACGTGATCCTCGGGGCCGCACTGGGTGCGCGTCGCCTTGCGCTGGTCCTGGCCGATGCGCTGGATCAGCGGATCGAGAATGCCGAGGAACTGCTCGCGACGGTGGTCGGACAGGCCGGCACTGATCAGCTTCTTGCGCAGTTCCTGCGCGATCTCGGTTTTCTCCTCGTTGGAATAGGCCGGATCGACGAATTCCTTTTCCAGGTCGCGATGCTCGAACAGATAGGCGATGTATTTCAGCAGGATTTCCTTCGGGCCTTCGCCGATGCTTTCCTCGAACAGCTTGAGGCCCTGCATCAGTTTCGGCGCCGAGAAATGCCCCGGGATCAGCCGGCTCAGCTTTTCCGCCGTCACCAGGCGCACCATGCGCTTTTCGAACAGGTCGGCGGCGCCAAGCTCGATGGCGAAGTCACGGTCCTTGGTCAGCAGCGCGTAGACTTCGCGCGTGGCCGGGAATTCCTCCGCCGGTTCTTCCGACAGCAGCGGGACCGAGGACAGCAGCAGGCGGCGCACCAGCTGAATCACCGCTTCCCGTACCGCCGGCATCGGATGCCTGGCGGCGATGGCGTGCAGCCGGTTGGCGAAATCGGTGGGGAATGCGTCGTCGTCCACAGCGTAGCGCGCATCCAGCAGCGCCATCAGCTGGATGATCCGCAGCCGCGCATCGCGGAACTTGCCCAGCAGTTCCGGCACGGCGGATTTGGCCTGCAGGATTTCGGCCAACGACTCATCCAGCACCGCCGCGGCCGAAGTCTCGATCCCGGTATCGAACAGCGCCAGCACGCGGCTGGCCTTCTCGCTCCAGGATTTCGCCATATGGAGGTGATGCGCCAGCGCGCAATAGGCGATACGTGTGCCGTAAAGCGGATCGGAGCCGTTGAGCTGGGTCAGCAGCCGGTGTGTCAGCGGTGTCGACGGCAGCTTTTTCTCGAAGGCTTCGATCTGGGTGATCGCCGCCGTGGTGATCGCGTAGATCTTCTTGATCTTGTCGCGCACAGCGGTATTCGTGGCCTGGGCCTGGGCGATGGCCGCTTTCTGCACCAGCGCGGCGCAGAGGTTCTCTGCGCCATTGAGCAGCTTGGCATGGCCGCTGTGGTGCAGAAGTTCCAGCGGCGTCATGATATTCTCGTCGAGGTAATCGCGGCAGACCCGGCCGATCATCGCCAGCGCGCGGCGCTCCGACAGCGAGTGCGCGTCCTGACACAGGACCACGCCGCTGCCGACTTCTGTTACGCCCGATGGTGCGCTGCTCACATTCATCTTTGTCACTTCCCCGTCGCAATACTATGGCAGGGGTGTGTGGAAAAGTGAATGAGGTGTTTGATTCGCTTGGAAATTGTTGCGAATCGGTCTCGCCGTGAAACTCCTGATTGCGCCGCCCCAATGGGCGATCTAGAGGGTCCGTTTCGGCTGCCGTCCGCCCGGATTTGCCGGGCCGGCTGCCGCCTGTCCCAGCGGCGAGAGCGGACGTTCGGCGAACTTCCCCAGCGTGATCAGCCGGTCATACATCACGATGGCGCCGGCGACGGCGACATTGACGCAGAAGCTGGTCGGGATCTTGATCACATGGTCGCAGCGCTCCAGCAGCGCGGGGCTGAGCGAGCCCATTTCAGGGCCCAGCACATAGGCGGCGCGCAGCGGATGGCGGAAACTCGGCAGTTCGGTGGCGTCGTCCAGCAGTTCGATGCCGACCAGCTGGCAGCCCTCGGGCAGCGCCAGTTCGGCCGGCGTGTCGTAGAGGTACCAGGGCAGGCTGTGCGGTGTCTTGCTGGTGTCGGAGCGCGCGGCCTTCACCGAGTAGGTCGCGGCGATGGTGAAGACGAAACTGCCGCCGAAGGCATGCGCCGTGCGGAACAGGTTGCCGGCATTCATCGGCTTGCTCAGGCCTTCAACGCCAATTCCGAAAAAGCCGCGCATGGCGTGTCCCGTTTCTTATCAGTCTGCAGGGTTGCGTGTATAACCGGCCGGACTTTTCGGACAGGAGTACAGCCATGGGCAAGCCCTTCGCCTCCCTGCCTGCGCCCGGCGCGCGGCCCTTTATTGTCGAGGTTCGGCGTGGCGCGCAAGTGGAAAGCCGGCATCCGGTGATCGCCACTATCGTGGACGGTGACGGCCGGACGCTGGCTGCCTGGGGCGATCCGCAGACATCGGTCTTCCCGCGCTCCTCCAACAAGGCGATTCAGGCGCTGCCGCTGGTCGAAAGCGGCGCTGCCGATGCCTTCTCCTTAAGCCAGAGCGAACTGTCGCTTGCCTGCGCCAGTCATGGCGGCGAAACGCGGCATACCGATACGGCAGCGGCCTGGCTGGCCCGCATCGGCCGCAAGCCTGAAGACCTCGAATGCGGCGCGCACTGGCCCTACCACGAAGAGACCGCGCGGCAGATCGCCCGCGACGGCAGGGCGCCGACCAACCTGCACAACAACTGTTCGGGCAAGCATTCCGGCATGGTCTCGGTCGCCACGCATCTGGGCGAGGATATCCGCGGCTATGTGACGCCGGACCATCCGGTGCAGCGGCGCGTCACGGCTGCGATCGAGGATGTCTGCCAGGTGAGGATTCCTCCCGACCACTTCGCCACCGACGGCTGCTCGATGCCGACCATGGCGATCCCGCTGCACAATCTGGCCTGGGGGTTTGCCCGTTTCGTCACCGGGGCCGGCCTCGCCCCCGAGCGTGCAAAAGCCGCGAAACGCCTGGCTGCCGCCGTGGCCGCCGAGCCCTTCTTCGTCGCCGGCAGCGGCCGCTTCTGCACGGCGGTGATGCAGGCCGGCCAGGGGCGGTTCATCGCCAAGACCGGCGCCGAGGGTGTCTACACGGCCGCCTCAGCCCAACTGGGCGTGGCGATTGCGCTGAAGGTGCTGGACGGTACGGCGCGCGCGGCACAAACGGCGCTCGGTGGCCTGCTCGAACATCTGAATCTGCTGGACGACGCCGGCCGCGAACAGATCCGCCCTCTGGTCGAACAGCCGCTGAACAACTGGCGGGGTATCAACGTCGGCAGCATCGGGTTGCCGGCGTTCTAAGAGGGCCTGGATCTGATGATCGACCTGCGTATCGAGAATCCCGACCAGCCGGATATCGTCGCGCTGCTGCAGGCCGCCGACGACTGGTATGCCACGCTCTATCCGGCCGAGAGCAATCACCTGCTGGATGTCTCGACCCTGCGGCAGCCGGATATCACCTTCCTTGTCGCACGCGAAGGCGGCGAACTGCTGGGCTTCGGCGCGGTGGCGGACCGCGGCGACTATGCCGAGATCAAGCGCATGTACCTGGCGCCGGCGGCGCGCGGGCGCAAACTCGGCCACCGCATTCTCGAGGCGCTGGAGGCGCATGCCGCCCGGCGCGGATTGACCTGCTTCCGTCTCGAGACCGGCATCCATCAGCCAGAAGCCATCGGGCTCTATCGCAGCAACGGCTATCGGGATATCGAGCCGTTCGGCGACTACCGTCCCGATCCGCTCAGTCTGTTCATGGAAAAGCGCCTGTAGTCAGCTTTTCAGCGCCGCCGCCAGCGCCGCATCGGCGGCGGCGGCCTGACGCACGTCTCGGCCGGCATGCGGCGCCAGCCAGCGCGCCAGCGCCAGCAGCCAGGCCATGCGTCGGCGCAGGCGCCGGACGCAGTCCCGTACCTCGGGTGTGGCAGCACCCAGCAGGTTGGCCACCAATATGGGCAGGCGAGGATCGAGCGGGTCGCGGTCGTAGCGCGTGAGGGAATAGACGAACAGCAGCAGGTCGCGCGCCTGCTTCTCGGCCAGCGTCATGCCCGGCAGATCATGATCCTCGAAATCCAGCAGCCCGGGTTGATCGCCGCGCCAGCTGAAATTGCGGATCTGCGCGCCGCCATGCCAAAGATTTGCGGCATGCAGCCGGCTGAGCAGGTTGCCGGCTGCCGCGATCAGCTGCCAGCAGTCGTCCGGTGCGCCGTCGCGCAACGAGTTAAGCCGGCTTTCCAGCGCCTCGCCGGCATCGCCCAGCACCAGCCAGTCCGGCGTGCAGGCGATGACCGGCGGGACGGGAAAGCCCGCCGCTGCCAGTTCGCGCAGGGCTATGGCCTCATCCAGAAGACCATGTGCGCCGCCGCGATTGCGCGCCGGCTGCAGCATCGGCAGGCCGAAGACCAGCGCGACAGCCTTCTGCAGCAGCACCGACGACCGCAGACGCGGGCGCGCCACCGTCTTCACCCAGAGCCGCTCACCATTGTAATAGGCAGAGAAGACGCGGTCGGGGGAGGTGCGATGCAGACTGCGGATCAGCGCCTCGAGTCCGGCATCGAGGCTCGAGGTGTCGGCGGGAGAACTCATGTGCGCGGCTTCAGCCTGCCGTCGCGACCATATCCCGTGGAACTGCTCTGCCGCTGGCGCATCTGCTGTCGCAGCATGTCCATCATCGCAGCGGCATGCAGCTGCTCGCCGGCGATCAGCTTGGCATTTTCCTGCAGGGCGGCCTCGCACTCCGTGGCCACGTCCTGCCAGCGCTTTCGGTCCACTGCACTCGCCTTGTCGCGCGGCGGCTCGAGCGCGGCCAGG
>JAEYSS010000146.1 GCA_023434425.1 Pseudomonadota bacterium
CGGCGCGGCCGCAGGATATGGTGCCGCTCAGCCTGATCGCGCGCTGGGCCGGCGCCACACGCGACGGCGATCTGGCCGGCGGCGATTTTCCCGCCTGGGCCGCCGACCTGCATGGCCGCAACCGCACGCTCGGTTTGACCGACCAGCGCGGCGAATGCATTCACGCCGCCTGTCCGCATTATCGCAAATGCTTCATCGAGCGCGCCGTGCGCAAATCGCGCAAGGCCGAGATGGTGATCGCCAACCATGCGCTGGTGATGATCCAGGCCGCCCATGGGAGTTCCGGGGGCGAGGATGAGTCGCAGAAGCCGCTGCGCTATGTCTTCGACGAAGGCCATCATCTTTTTGAAGCCGCCGATGGCGCCTTCGCCGCGCATCTGACCGGCATGGAAGGCGTCGATCTGCGGCGCTGGCTGCGCGGTCCGGAAGGCGGTCGCCGCAGCCATGCGCGCGGCATCGCCAACCGCATCGGCGACCTGGTGGCGCAGGACGAGCGCGGCCGTACCGCGCTGGAAGCCGTGGTCGAAATGGCGCGCTGCCTGCCGGGCGAAGGCTGGCTGGCACGGATCGGCGACGGCAACCCGGTCGGTCAGGGCGAGAAGTTTCTGGCCAGGGCGCGGCAGCAAATTTTAGCGCGCAGTGCGCAGCCGGACAGCCCCTACGGGCTGGAATGCCCGACCAAAGAACCGGTCAGCGGCCTGATCGATGCGGCGATGGACTTTGCCTCTGGCATCGACCGCGTGCTGGAGCCGGTCAACACGCTGACGAAATCTTTGAGCGACATGCTGGCGGACGAGACCGCCGAGCTGGATACCGCGACACGCTCGCGCATCGAGGGCGCATTGCGCGGCCTGCTGCGGCGCAAGCTGACGCTGGACGCCTGGCGCAGCATGCTGCTCGACCTGCAGACCGAAACGCCGCCGACTTTCGTGGACTGGTTCGGGCTGGAGCGTATCGACGGCCGCGATCTCGATCTCGGCCTGTATCGCCATTACCTCGATCCGATGCTGCCGTTTGCCGCCGCCGTGCTCAAGCCCGCCCATGGCGTCGCTGTCACCTCCGCGACCCTGCGCGACATCGCGCCGGCCAGGGCCGATGCGTCGCCGGAGGCGGCCTGGGACAGCGCCGAGATTCGCAGCGGCGCACGCCACCTGCCGCAGCCGGCGCGCCGCGCGGCATTTCCCTCGCCCTTCGACTATGCGGATCGCACGCGGATTTTCGTCGTCACCGATGTGCGGCGCGATGCGATGGACCAGGTGGCGGCGGCCTATCGCGAACTGTTCCTCGCCGCACACGGTGGCGCGCTCGGACTGTTCACGGCGATCTTCCGCCTGCGCGCCGTGCAGAAACGGATTCTCAGGCCGCTGGCCGAAGCCGGACTGCCTTTATACGCACAGCATGTCGATCCGCTCGACAATGCCACGCTGGTCGACATCTTCCGGGCCGAGGAGCACGCCTGCCTGCTCGGCACCGATGCGATGCGCGACGGTGTCGACGTGCCGGGCGCGAGTTTGCGCCTCGCCGTCTTCGACCGCGTGCCCTGGCCGCGCCCGGACCTGCTGCACAAGGCGCGGCGGACGGCCTTCGGTGGCCAGGCGTATGACGACCTGCTGACGCGCCTGAAACTGAAACAGGCCTATGGCCGCCTGCTGCGCCGCGCCGATGACTATGGCGTGTTCGTCGTGCTGGATGCGCAGCTTCCCTCGCGCCTGCTCACGGCATTCCCCGCCAGCGTCGAGGTGAAACGCCTCGGCATCCGGGACGCTGTGACCGAGACCGCGGCATTTTTGCACGGCATGCGCGCCGGCACTGGCGGCCAGCAGAATCTCGCTTAAACTGCCGGTCATCCTTTCGCCGTATTGTCCCGCTAGGCGGTGTTTCCCCGCCAAGGAACTGTCCATTCATGTCGACCATCACGCCACAGAATGCCCTGATCTATGCCATGGTGATTGCCGCCGTGGCCGACGGAAAGCTGAAGGATACCGAGGTGGCCGCCATCGACGCCGCCGTGCGGCATCTGCCGATTTTCCGCGGCTACGGTCTGGATGCCATGCAGGTGGCGGTGGGCGACTGCGTGGCTTTGCTCGACCAGGAGGACGGCATCGATGCTGCCCTGGGCCTGGTCAAGGAAGCCCTGCCGCAGGACTGGTGCGAGACGGCTTACGCGCTGGCCTGCGATATCGTTGCCGTGGATGGCCATGGCCGGCAGGAAGAACTGCGCTGGCTGGAAATGCTGCGGCATGAGCTGCGCGTCGAGCGCCTGCATGCCGCCGCGATCGAACGCGGCGCCGGCGTGCGCTACAAGCGCCTGCCGGGCGACATCCCGAAACACTGATCTGTCGTCAGTCCGTTTGCGGCGCCTTGAAATTATAGGCGCGCTCGACCTTGGCGATGCGGATCTCGTAATGCGCATACCAGACCTCGCGGCCTTTCTGCCGCGCAGCCGTGTGTTCCATGTTGCGCTTCCAGGCGCGGATATTCTCTTCCGTATCGAAATAGGCGACCGTGATGCCGAAGCCGTCGCTGCCGCGCGTGCTTTCCATGCCTAAAAAACCCGGCTGCTGCGCGGCCAGTTCGGCCATGCGCTCGGCGGTGGCGCCATAACCGTTATCGCCTTCGGTGCGTAGCGAGGAAAAGATCACGGCGTAATAGGGTGGTTTGGGCGTGCTGGCAAAACCGGAGGCGGACATGGCGGCGAATCCCCTGCTGGAAGGATTTAGTCCGCCGTCTCTATCATATCTGCTGCCAATGCGCTGCCTTTGGGCAGGATCAGTGGAATCGCCCGGCTGCCGACCCTGACCTGCGCTGGCAGTGTCGCGACGATGTCGCCATCGGCCTGCACCGGCTCGCCATCGATACCCGAGATGATGACGTCGCGTCCACGCACCAGTTCGATCTCGGGCAGCTTGTGCAGCAAGCCCAGCGTCAGTGCCACGGTGGCACGCGCCGCACCGATGCGACCGCCCATCCTGAACAGGCAGACCTCGAAGGACGGATCGTCCAGCCGCGCATTCGGCGCGCAGACGAATTTGCCGCCATAGAAATGCCCCTTGGCAACGACAGCCGAGGCGCAGTCATAGTCCTTGCCATCGATGCTGA
>JAEYSS010000261.1 GCA_023434425.1 Pseudomonadota bacterium
ACACCACACCACCCCACCCCCCCCGCGGGGCGCTGGCGCGCCACTGCATGATCAGCCTGACCTGGCCATCGGCCTGCGTCACGGCCTGCAGGCCATACTGCCAGCCCAGCTGCTTCTGTTCGAGCAGCGCCTGATGCAGCTGGCTGTATTCCGCGCCCTTCTTGTAGGGATGCGCCACCACCAGACCGCTGAAGCTGCCGGTGGCCGTGACGATCAGCACGGCATTGACCGCGACCACCACCAGGAAGCCGAGCACGAACAGCGACGGAATCCAGCGCTGGCGGATCATATGTTTGACTTGCTGCATGGCGATCATTCCTGGCATCCCGGCCTATTTCGGCATGGCGAATTGCGTGCGCAGCCGTTCGACTTCGCGGCCGCTATCGTCACGCAGCACGAAATCCATGCTCGCCATGCTGTCGCCGGTGCGACGCGGCGCCCGCACGAAGACATGATATTCGGCGATCTCGTCGGGCTCGATGACGAGCTCAAGAACGGTATGGCGGCCCTGTTCGCCGGCCAGGTACAGATCGGTTCCGGCCAGACCTTCGGCACCGAGCCGCAGATGCATGGACTCGCGGGTTTTGTTGGACACCTTGACGACATAGCCGTTGCGGATGGCGCCATCGGACAGCACGACATACAGCGGACTGCGATCCTGCTGCACCGAAAGCCCGATCTCGCTGCGCAGCATCAGCGCCACCAGCATCACCGCGGCGACAACAACGAGCAGGAAGCTGTACAGCAGGGTGCGGGCGCGCAGCAGCTTCAGCACGGTCGGCTGCTTCTGCGCCCGGCGCTCCAGGTTGGCCAGCGAAACGAAATCTATCAGCCGCTGCGGCCGGCCGACCTTGTCCATCATCTCGTCGCAGGCATCGATGCAGAGGGCGCAGCCGATGCATTCGAGCTGCGGGCCGTTGCGGATATCGATCCCGGTGGGGCAGACATGCACGCAGGCGCGACAGTCGATGCAGTCGCCGCGGCCTTCCCAGCTGTCGCCGGCCTTGTGCTTCCCGCGCGTCTCGCCGCGCCAGCCCTGATAGGTGACGATCAGCGAATGTTCGTCCTGCATGGCGGCCTGGAAACGCGGCCAGGGGCACATATAGGTGCAGACCTGTTCGCGCGCCCAGCCGGCCAGCACGTAGGTCGTCATGGTGAATAGCGCGAAGAAGAAATAGGTGGCCAGAGAGGCTTCTCCGGTGGCGATTGCGCGCGTCACCGTCGGCGCATCGACGAAATACATGATCCAGGCGCCGCCGGTCGCCGCCGCAATCAGCAGCCACAGCGTATGCTTGGCGGTCTTGCGCAGGACTTTGTTGGCACTGGCGGGCTGGGCATCCAGCTTCATGCGGGCATTGCGGTCGCCCTCGACCCAGCGCTCGACCAGCATGAACAGATCGGTCCAGACCGTCTGCGGGCAGGTATAGCCGCACCAGATGCGGCCGAACAAGGCGGTGGCCAGGAACAGCGCCAGCGCGCCGAGGATCAGCAGGCCGGTGATGTAATAGACTTCCTGCGGCCAGATTTCGATGTTGAAGAAATAGCCGCGCGGCCCCGACATATCGAGCAGCAGCGCCTGGTCCGGCGCATCGGGCCCGCGATCCCAGCGCAGCCAGGGCAGTCCGTAATAGACCGCCAGACAGAGGGTCAGCACCGCCCATTTGACGGTGCGGAACGGGCCCTGCACCGCGCGCGGATAGACCTTTATGTGATCGGCATACAGCGATGGCGCGAGAACGCCCAGCAGCGCCTCGTCACGGGCGGGCTGGGGTTCTGTCGCGGTGGGCTTGGGTGCCATCGCATTCACCGCAATCCGCCCTACTCTCCGCCGCCGAGCGCATGGACATAGACCGCGAGCATCTTGATCGTGGCATCGTCCAGGCGGCCGGCCCAGGCCGGCATCACGCCGTTGCGCGACTGCGCGACGGTCTGGATGACCGACTTGCGATCGCTGCCGTAGAGCCAGACCTTGTCGGTCAGGTTCGGCGCGCCCAGCTCGCGATTGCCCTTGCCGGTCTCGCCATGGCAGGCGACGCAGTTGTCGGCATAGAGTTTCGCACCGAGCTTCGGATCCTGACCCTTGGCCGGCGCCTGGCCGGCCATGACCAGGACATGGTCGGCCACCGCTTCGACTTCCTTGGCCGACAGCATGCCGTCGAGCTGGAAACGCGGCATCTGCGAGACGCGGGTTTCGTCATGGCCCGCGCGGATACCGTAGCGGATGGTCTGCTCGATCTCGGTCAGGCTGCCGCCCCAGAGCCAGTCGTCGTCCGCCAGGCTGGGATAGCCCTTGGTGCCGACGCCGCCCGACTGGTGACAGCCGGCGCAGTTCTCGGCGAACAGCACGCGACCGCCGGCGGTGGCGAAGCGACGCAGTTCCTCGTCGGCACGCACGGCGATCACGTCGAGATTCTGGATGCGGTCGCGATAGACCGCCTGGCTGCCGGCGGCCTCGCGCAGGTTCTGCGCCACTTCCTCGCGCTGGGTGTAGCCCAGCAGGCCAGCGAAATGGCTGCGAAAGTACGGCACGCTGGGATACAGCACCGACCAGACGACCGCGAACAGGATCGACGCGTAGAAGAGATAGAGCCACCATTTCGGCAGCGGGTTGTTCAGCTCCTGGATGCCGTCCCATTCATGGCCGGTGGTTTCCGTGGTGCCAGCAGCAGTCTTGGTCTTGTCAGCCATGATCTTCAGTCCTTCAGCCGAGTCCGGTCGGCATCGTCACGCATCGGTATCTGACCCAGTTCGGTCCAGCGGGACCGGCGGGACGGCCACATGGTCCAGGCGACCAGGCCGACGAAGAGCAGGCAGAACCACAGGGTCCACAACGATTTCAGCCAGGGATAATGAGTGAGCAGTTCAGTCATGATCGCCTCCCGCCATCACTGCCGCAGGCCGCCGGGCTGCGTGCGGTCGAATTCGACCAGCCGGCCCAGCATCTGCAGATAGGCCACCACCGCATCCATTTCGGTCAGCCTGGCCGGATCGCCGTCGAAATCGCCCACCGCCGCCTTGGGATAGCGCGCCAGCACGCCGTCGGTATCGGCATCGGGATTGGCCTGGTCCTGCAGGTCGGTCCTCGCCTTGGCGACCATCTCGTCGCTGTAGGGCACGCCCACCACGCGCAGGGCCTTGAGATGCTCTGCGATGTCCCTGGTATCGATCGGCTTCTGCGCCAGGAAGGCATAGGACGGCATGATCGACTGCGGCACCACGGCGCGCGGATCGACCATATGCGCGACATGCCATTCGTTCGAATACTTGCCGCCGACGCGGGCCAGGTCCGGTCCGGTGCGCTTGGAGCCCCACTGGAAGGGATGGTCATACATGCTTTCGGCCGCCAGGCTGTAATGCCCGTAGCGTTCGACTTCGTCGCGCAGCGGACGGATCTGCTGGCTGTGGCAGGTATAGCAGCCTTCGCGGATGTAGATGTTGCGGCCGGTCAGTTCGAGCGGCGAATAGGGCCGCATACCCTCCACGCGTTCGATGGTGGTCTGGATGGTGAAGAGCGGCACGATCTCGACCAGGCCGCCGATGGCGACGGTCAGCAGCGTGAGCACGGCGAGCAGGATCGTGTTGCGCTCGATGGTTGCGTGTTTGATGAACATGGGACGCGCTCCTTACACGGCCGCAGCGGGCTTGAGATCGAGGCCGCTTTCGGCGCGGATGTCACCGCGTGCAGTGCGCCACAGGTTGTAGGTCATGATCAGTGCACCGGTGAGGAACAGGATGCCGCCGAGTGCGCGGATCACGTAGAAGGGATGCATCGCCTCCACGGTCTCGATGAAGGAATACTGCAGGAAGCCGAGATGGTCATAGGCGCGCCACATCAGGCCCTGCATGATGCCCGACACCCACATGGCGGTGATGTAGAGCAGGATGCCGAGCGTCGCGATCCAGAAGTGGACCGTGGCAAGCTTGTCGGAATAGAGCCGTTCGCGCTTCCACAGCACCGGCACGATGTAATAGAGCATGCCGAAGGTGATGAAGGCGTTCCAGCCCAGCGCGCCGGAATGCACATGGCCGATGGTCCAGTCGGTATAGTGGCTCAGCGCGTTGACCTGGCGGATCGACATCACCGGACCCTCGAAGGTCGCCATGCCGTAGAAGGCCACCGCGGTGACGGAGAAGCGCAGGCCCGGATCGGTGCGCAGCTTGTCCCAGGCGCCCGACAGCGTCATCAGGCCGTTGATCATGCCGCCCCAGGACGGCATCCACAGCATGATCGAGAAGACCATGCCCAGCGTCGCCGCCCAGTCGGGCAGCGAGGTGTAATGCAGGTGATGTGGACCGGCCCAGATGTAGAGGAAGATCAGCGACCAGAAATGCACGATCGACAGGCGGTAGGAATAGACCGGGCGATTCGCCTGCTTGGGGATGAAGTAATACATCATCGCCAGGAAGCCGGCGGTGAGGAAGAAGCCGACCGCGTTATGGCCGTACCACCACTGGGTCAGGGCATCCTGCACGCCGGAGAACAGCGAATAGCTCTTGGCGCCGAAGAACGAGACCGGGATCGCCAGGTTGTTGACGATATGCAGCATCGCCACGGTGATGATGAAGGCGAGATAGAACCAGTTGGCCACATAGATATGCGGCTCCTCGCGCTTGATCAGCGTGCCGGCGAAGGCGATCAGGTAGACCACCCAGACCAGGGTCAGCCAGAGGTCGACATACCATTCCGGCTCGGCATATTCCTTGGACTGCGTGACGCCGAAGACATAACCCAGCGCCGCCAGCACGATGAACAGCTGGTAGCCGAAGAACAGGAACCATCCGGTGGCCTCGCCGCCGAACAGGCGCGCGCGGCAGGTGCGCTGCACGACATAGATCGAGGAGCCCAGCAGCGCATTGCCGCCGAAGGCGAAAATCGCCGCCGAGGTATGCAGCGGGCGCAGACGACCGAAGGTCGTCCATTCCAGACCGAGATTGAGCACCGGGAAGGCGAGCTGCAGCGCGATATAGACGCCGGCAGCAAAGGCCGCCACGCCCCAGAATATCGTCGCAATCATGAATGCACGGACGACATCCTCGATATAGGGCTCGAATGTGCGACCGGTATGGGCGGGAAGGGCTGCAGCCGTCATGGTGTCCTCTGGTCCTGTGCGGCTGGCTGTGCCGCCGCGCCATGATGCTTTTTCGCCCGTCCATCACATTGACTTAGGTCAATGGCCGCATCGGCCCTGTATGCATGATGGCCGAACGGATGCGGCGTATCGCCACAGGAACTGTCATGGACACCACCACTGCCCCCCGGACCGCCGAGATCACCGTCAGCACGGTCGCTGCCGACCAGCCCTGGCTCTGGCTGCAACGCGGCTGGGGCGATGTGGTCGCGATGCCGACCATCAGCCTGACTTACGGCGCCGTGATTGTCGGTCTCAGCTGGATCCTGGCCTATGCGCTGTGGATCTCGGGCTCGACCTGGGTGGTCCTGCCCATGGCCAGCGGCTTCCTGCTGATCGCGCCCTTCATCGCCCTGGGTCTTTACGAAGCGAGCCGGCTGCGCGCGGCCGGCCTGCCGATCAGCATGCGGGAGACCTTCCGGACCGCGCTCCGCCGGCCGCATATCGCGGCCTTCGGCGTGGTGCTGCTGCTGGTGCATCTTGCCTGGATGCGCTGTGCGATGCTCTGGTTCCTGCTGTATTTCCATGCCGGCACGCCGCCGCTGGATCAGCTGCCGGTCTATCTGATTCAGCCCGAGAATCTGCCGTTCCTGGTCGTCGGCACCGCCATGGGCGGCATCTTTGCGCTGATCACCTTCGCCATCTCGGTCATCACCCTGCCGATCATGCTGGACCGGCAGATCGACGTCGTCTCGGCCATTTTCGCCAGTGTGCGCTGCGTGTTTGCCAATCCCAAGGCGATGGCGCTGTGGGCCGGCCTCATCGCCGGCTTCACCTTCGCCGGTCTCGCCACGCTGTTCTTCGGTCTCGGACTGCTGTTTCCGGTGGTCGCGCATGCCAGCTGGCACGCCTACCAGGATCTCGTCGGCGGCGATCGCGTCAGCTAGGCAGCCAGCGCAGCGCCAGCAGCAGAAGCAGCAGCACATTCAGGCCGAAAACCGGCAAAAGCAGCCTGCGCATTGCCCCGCGCCAGCGCTGTCCGGCGGCGGCGCCGAACATGCCGACCACCAGCAAAGCCGGCATGGTGCCGATGGAAAACAGCAGCATGCCGGTGGCCCCGGCCTGCCAGCTGCCCGCCGCGCCGGCCAGCAGCAGGGCTGAATAGAGCAGGCCGCAGGGCAGGAAACCCAGCGCGACACCCAGCAGATAGCCGCTCAGGCCTGTGGTTTGCCGGAACATCGGCGACAGAAAATTCATCCAGCCCGCAGCGAAGCCGCCGGCCCGCGCCGGGGCGGCCGGCTGGATCTGGCGATAGGCCACGAAGGCCATGGCGAGCGCGGCGAGACTCAGGGCCGCGGCCGGCAGGTAGCCGGACAGGCTGATCCGCTGCAGACCGCCGGTCAGACCTGCGGCTGCGGCGCCAAGCAGGGAATAGGTTGTGGCCCGTCCGGCGTGATAGGGCAGCAGGGCCATGCCGGACAGGCGCCGCAGCATCGGTTCCGGAGCGACCGGCAGGGTCGCCAGCCGGTTGCCGACCTGGAACAAAACGAACGGGCCGCACATGCCGGAACAATGCACCGCACCGCCGACCAGACCCAGCAGCAGCATCCCGAGCGGGTGAGACAGGGTCAGCCATGGGCCGAAGGTACTGCCATGCAGCGCCGACGCGCACGCCGCCAGGATTTCGGCCCATCTGTCCGTCATGGTGAAACCCTACAGCCGCGGCCCCTGCCCGCCTTGATCAAAATCAATATGGGTCAGTTTGCCGCACCGCAGCTGGTCCGGGCGGGTGAGAAGGAAAACCGCCGCCAATCCGGAGACCGCTTACGCCATCCTGGCCCATCTGGGGAACAGGACGTTGTTCTCGAGATGGATATGCTCCCTCAGATCGTCGAGCAGCTTGCGGGTGCCGGTATAGAGCGCCCGCCAGGTCGCGCAGGCATCCGCGGGCGCTTCGCATCCGTTGGTCAGGCCTTCGATCAGGCGCAGGCGGTTGCCATGGTCTTCGTGTTCGGCACGCATCACGGTGATGGGATATTCGATCATTGGATGGCCACCCTGCTGCATCATAGGAAACAGCATCATTTCCTCTTTCTGCATGTGGGTTTCGAGTTCCTGCAGCGTGTCCTCCAGCAGATCGGCCAGACCGGCCGGCGCATCCCGATGTCCGCGATGCACGGCCTCGACCCGGCGCGCCAGCCGGATCAGTTCGGGCAGTTCCGCGCGATGGACCGCGTGATACCGCGTCACGATATGGTCGATCAGGTCTGCAGTCTCGGCCGGCACCGGCGTGCCGCGACCGTCGCCCAGGGCGATCAGTTCGCTTTCGAGATCGGCCAAAGCGAGGCCGCGTTTGTCGGCGGCGTCCTTCAGGCTGATACCGCCGCCGCAGCAGAAATCGAGCTTGTGCGAGCGAAAGATCGTCGTCGCGCCGGGCAGGTTTGCAGCGATATCGCCGAGCGTACGGTCTTCATAGCGAAGTGTCTGGGTCATGGGGGCGTCCTTTCTTACTTCTTCTTGTCCGCGGGATTGCCATCGAGCGCCGCATCGATCCAGGCCATGGCGCGAACCGCGGCCGGCAGACCCAGCGTCGTGACCGCCAGGGCCGCGACATGATGCATGTCTGCCACGCTGGCACCGTCAGCCTTGGCGCGGCGCGCATGGGACGAGGCCGCGCCCTGCGCCTGCGCACCGATGGCCAGGGCGAGCTTGACCAGGCGTCGCGTGCGGGCATCGAGCGGTCCGGCCTTTGCCGCCGCCGCACCCAGCTTTTCGTAGGCGGCCCAGACATCCTGATGCCGCTTCGCAAATTTGCGCGCGGCAGGAGGCAGACTCGCCTTGCTCGATTTGTCCTTCATGACCATTCCTCTTCCGGACTGTTATCCGGGTCGGCCATCGACCCGCGGTTTTATCAGGATGCCGGCATAGCCGGCGACGAAAGCCGCAAAACCGCCAGCCCAGGCCAGACCGCCGGCAATCAGCAGCAGTTGGGTCACGTCTCCCGCGCCGATGGCGGCAATAACGCGCAGCAATGCCCCGGCCGCCACGAGGAGATAGGCCAGCACGGCAAGCGGCGGCGTGGTCGGCCGGCGACCGGTATGGCCCAGGGAGGCGCGCGTCATCACCGCGAGGATCATGAGACCGACCGCGCCGCTGCCAAGCGCATGAATGCCGGCCGTGCCCGGGACAAGTCCGTGGGCCGCGGCAGCTTCCAGCGCGAAGCCGAGCGGCAGAAATGCGTAGCCGAGATGCAGCGACCAGATAAGCGGCAGTTCCAGGATCTCACGACGCCACCAGTGAGACAGCCGCGCGCTATGCAGGATGGCGGCGATCAGGAAGAAAACGGCCTGCAGCGCCGACGGAAGACCGGCGATCTTGGCCACGACTGCGGCGATCAGCGCGACAATCGACATCATGCCCAGCCGGGGCGCCGGCCGGATCGAGACCGGATGTCCGGCCTGCAGCAGACCGCCGATGGTAAAAGCCGGCACAATGCGGCCGCCGATGATGGCAATCGCCAGCAGGTAGATACCGAGCGCGGCATGCAGGCCGGTCAGCGCCAGATCGGTCCGCTCCTGCCAGAGCGACACATGCCAGAGCGAATTCAGGCTGGTCAGCACACACAGGATGACAACGAAGACGCCGTTGCGGCGGGCATTGCGCCGCAGGATGCCCGGCGCGATCAGGGCGATCAGCAGCAGCCAGAAACCGATATCGAAGACGGCAAATACCGCCGGAAACGACAACAGCGAGAGCGCCTGCGCCGCGACCCAGGCGACAACCAGTGCGGCAAGCCTGGCGCCACGCACCGGGCCTGCCTCGGTCCAGTTGGGAACGGCGGTCAGCAGAAATCCGGCCAGCGCCGCTGAGGCGAAACCGAACAGCATGGCGTGGCCGTGCCACAGGATCGGGTTACTGCCCATCGGCACGGGCCAGCCCAGCACCCAGCCGGCAACCCAGATCGAAACGAACAGGCTGGCCTGAAGCGCGGCCAGCAGGAAGAAGGGACGGAAACCGCTCTGCAGCAGGGCCGGCCAGCGGATCGTCAGAACGGTCCGGTCTGTTGCGGAACGATCGACACGTATCATGCGGTGACAAGCCCCATCAGACCTTCGCAGCAGCCGCAGGCCGGTGCCGGCATGTCTCCGGCCTGCACGGCGCGGAAACGTTCGGTAGTGCCGTCCATGGCCTGCAGCTGGCCGTGCTGCAAATCGAAATGCCAGCCATGCAGGGCAAGCTTTCCGGCCGCCATACGCTCGGCGATCCACGGAAAGGTGGTGAGATTGCGGACCGAGAGCGCGACCGCCGATTTCTCCAGCCAGCGCAGCCGCTCGGCCTCGCCGGCCTCGCTGGCCAGATTGTCCATGCGCTCGACGATGCTGCCGGCGACCTCGACCCAGTCGGGCAGGAATTCGAAATGGTCGCGCCGGGCGCGCCGCTCGGCCAGGAAGCGCATGCCGCCGCAATGCGAATGGCCCAGCACGATGACATGATCGACTTCCAGGGCGCGCACGCCGAATTCGATGGCCGCACTGGTACCTTTCGGCACGCCCTGCGGCGGCTCGTAGGCCGGCACCAGCGCCGCGACATTGCGGATGACGAACAGATCGCCCGGCTGCGCCTCGGTGAGCAGCGCCGGATCCGACCGTGAATCGGAGCAGGCGATCACTAATATTCTGGGCGACTGTCCTTCACTGACCAGCCGTTCGTACAACTGGCTGTCGCCCTCGAAAAAACAGTCGTGAAAATGCTCGAACCCGCGCAGCAGACGGCGCAGGGCGAGCGTGCCGGAACTATGTTCGCGATCCGGCATGACCCGATCACTGCAGCAACGGCGAGTCAGCGCCGGCCAGCGCCACGCCGCTGATCTCGGCCTCCGCGGCGAGCACGGCGATATACTGGCGCACCGCCGTACGGAAGACCGATTCGCAGAGATAGTCCGACACGCGCTGCTGCACGTTTTCATAGGGCAGCTCGCGCCCCGGCTCGCGCTGGATCAGCTGCAGCACATGGAATCCGTAACGCGTCGGCACCGGCGCCGGCGACAACTGCCCGATCTGGAGTTCGTCGAGGAAGGTCTCGAATTCCGGAACCGTGGTGTCGCTGGCGAACTGGCCCAGATGACCGCCATTGTCTTTCGACGAGCAGACGGAATATTCCCTGGCGAGTTGACCGAACAGCTCGGGATCGGCTTTGAGCAAGGCAATCAGCTTTTCAGCCTGCTGCTTCGCCGCGGTGCGCTCTTCCTCGTCATCCGGCATGGCCGGGATGAGGATGTGGCGGGCCTCGTAGAGCGTCGGGCTGCGGAACTGGCTGCGATTGGCCTCGTAATAGCGCCGGCAGGATTCGTCGTCCGGCGCCGGCAGCGCCACCTCGGCGGCGATCAGCCGGTCGATGGCGTCCTCGTCCTCGCGGTCATAGCCGAGCGCCTCGGCGCGCTGCAGCAGCAGCTCGCGCACCGCCAGCGCCTCGGCCGCACGGCGGCCGGCCTCCTCGGCCGAAGCCGCCGGATGGTACTGCATCTCCGCCAGGACGGCGGCTTCGTCGATGGCAGTGCCGTTGACGCGAATGACTTCCATGGCGGCCTCCGTCACAGGGTCGGGCGTGCGGGCGAACGCCGGCGCACGACCTGGTAGCTGCGGAACACATAGCCGACCGGAGCGCTCCAGATATGCACCAGACGGCTGAACGGGAAGAGCACGAAAATGGTGATGCCCAGCACCAGATGCAGCTTGAACGGCCAGTCCACGGCCGACACCAGCTCTGCGGCGCCGCCACGGAAGGTGACGATGCGCTGCGCCCATTCCGACAGGGCCAGCATGGTGCCGCCATCGCTGTGCTGGATCGAATAGGGCAGCGTGACCAGGCCGAGCACCAGCTGCAGCCAGAGCACCAGCAGGATGGCGATATCCATCGGCGAACTGGTGGCGCGGATGCGCGCATCCGTCAGGCGGCGATGCAGCAGCAACGTCAGCCCGATGAAGCAGATCGTGCCGGCAATGCCGCCGGAGACCACCGCCATCATCTGCTTCGCGCCCGCGGTGATGAAATGCTCGTACAGCCAGTGCGGCGTCAGCAGGCCGACGAAATGGCCGGCAAACAGGAAGAGGATGCCGATATGGAAAAGATTGGAGCCCCAGCGCAGCTGGCTTGTCCGCAGCATCTGGCTCGATCCGCTGCGCCAGGTGTACTGGCCGCGTTCGAAGCGGACCAGGCTGCCGATCAGGAAGACGCTCAGCCCGATATAGGGATAGATGCCAAAAAAGAAGTGTTCGACATACTGCATCATGATCACGGTCCTCCGGTCAGCGCGGGGATGGGGTGTTGATGGCCTGCACCCAGGCCGAGGCTTTACCGCAGCTGCCGCCGGAGGCGCGATGCGGGTCGTTTTCCGGCCCGAAGGTGACGGCGGCTTCGTCCCAGGCGCGGTCGAGGGCCTCGAAACTGTCGTCGTCTTCCTCGGGTGGACGAACCGGTGCGGCCACCGCCGCCGCATCGGCCAGGACCAGCAGCGCGGCCGGCACGGCGGCATAGAGAGACTGGCGCTTGTCCAGCCGGTCGCGCAGCAGGGCGAAGATCGGCGCGGCATCGCGCAGGATGCCACGCGCCTCCTGCGGGTCGATCTGGCTGAGGAATTCCAGCAGCAGCGGCAGGTAGTCCGGCAGCTCGCTCGAATCCAGCGCAAAGCCGTGCCGGTGGTACAGCTCCATCAGCGCCACCATGGCGGCACCGCGATCGCGCGAGTCGCCATGGACATGCTCATAGAGATGCAGCGCCACCGAACGGCCGCGGTCGAACAGGCTGGTATAGCGCTCCTGCAGCTCGATCAGGTCGGCCGCACCGAGATCGGCCGCCAGCCGGTCGAGCGCTGCGGCGGTTTTCCGGCTGGGCTTGAGATCGCTGGCGATCAGGGCGCGGATTTCCGGCAGCGCCGATTGCAGATCGGCGGTCGGATAGTCGAGCAGGGCCGACAGGGCTTTCAGGATTCTCATGGTTCTCACTCCCCGACCGCGCGCTGGCCGGCCGCAAACAGATTGGCCGGTTCCTTGCCGCCGGAGCAGCCGGCGCCGAAGGAGAAGCCGCAGCTGCCGCGCAGGTCGAACGCGTTTTCGGCATATTCACGATGGGTCGACGGGATCACGTAGCGATCCTCGTAATTGGCGATCGCCATGGTCTTGTACATATCCTCGACCTGGGCGAGCGTGAGGCCGACCTGTTCGAGGACCGCGAGGTTCTCCTTGGCATCGACATGGCGGCTGCGCATGAACACCCGCATCGCCATCATGCGCTCCAGCGCCTCGACCACCGGCTCTTCCTTGCCGGCCGTGAGCAGGTTGGCGAGATACTTCACCGGAATACGCAGGCTGCGCACATCGGCGATCTGGTCGGACATCGCAATCTTGCCGGCATCGGCAGCCGCCTGGATCGGCGACAGCGGCGGCACATACCAGACCATCGGCAGGGTGCGGTATTCCGGATGCAGCGGGAAGGCGATCTTCCAGTCGATCGCCATCTTGTAGGTCGGCGAGTGACGCGCCGACTCCAGCCAGTTTTCCGGCACGCCGTCGCGCCGGGCCTGCTCGATCACCGCCGGATCGTTCGGATCGAGGAAGATATCGAGCTGGCGCTGATACAGATCCTGCTCGTTCTCGGCGCTGGCGGCTTCCTCGATGCGGTCGGCATCGTAGAGCAGCACGCCGAGATAGCGGATGCGTCCGACGCAGGTTTCCGAGCAGACCGTCGGTTCGCCCGCCTCGATGCGCGGGAAGCAGAAAGTGCATTTCTCGGCTTTGCCGGACTGCCAGTTGTAATAGATTTTCTTGTAGGGACAGGCGCTGACGCACATGCGCCAGCCGCGGCACTTGTCCTGGTCGATCAGGACGATGCCGTCTTCCTCACGCTTGTAGATCGAGCCCGACGGGCAGGCGGCGACGCAGGCCGGATTGAGGCAATGCTCGCACAGGCGCGGCAGGTAGAACATGAAGGTCTTCTCGAACTGGCCGTAGATTTCCTTCTGCAGCCCGTCGAAATTCTTGTCTTTCGAGCGCTTGGCGAATTCGGTACCGAGGATTTCCTCCCAGTTCGGACCCCATTCGATCTTTTCCATGCGCTTGCCGGTGATCAGCGATACCGGCCGCGCCACCGGCGTGGCCTGCGATTCCGGCGCCGTCTGCAGATGTTCGTAGTCGAAGGTGAAGGGCTCGTAGTAATCGTCGATCTGCGGCAGATGCGGATTGGCGAAAATCTTCGACAGGATGCGCCAGCGACCGCCGATGCGCGGCTCGATCTTGCCGCTGCGCGTGCGGCGCCAGCCGCCCTGCCACTTCTCCTGGTTTTCCCATTCCTTCGGATAGCCGATACCAGGCTTGGTCTCGACATTGTTGAACCAGGCGTATTCGACGCCCTGGCGCGAGGTCCAGACATTCTTGCAGGTCACCGAGCAGGTATGGCAGCCGATGCACTTGTCCAGATTGAGGACCATGGCGATTTGAGCACGGACTTTCATGGGGCGATCTCCTTGGTCTGTGCTGGCTTATTCGGCGGCCGCGGTGCTGGGCCGCGGACCATCCAGCCAATCGATATTGGTCATCTTGCGCACCACCACGAATTCATCGCGGTTGGTGCCGATCGTGCAGTAGTAGTTGAAACCGTAGCTCAGCTGGGCATAGCCGCCGATCATATGCGTCGGTTTCACCGTGGTGCGCGTGACCGAGTTGTGGATGCCGCCGCGTGCGCCGGTAATCTCGCTGCCCGGCACATTCACGATCTTTTCCTGCGCGTGATACATCAGCAGCATGCCTTCGTTGACGCGCTGGCTGACCACGGCGCGGGCGACGAGTGCACCATTGGCGTTGAACACCTCGACCCAGTCGTTATCCTCGACGCCGACCTTGGCGGCATCCACTTCACTGAGCCAGACGATCGGCCCGCCACGCGACAGCGTGAGCATCAGCAGATTGTCGGTATAGGTGCTGTGGATGCCCCATTTCTGGTGCGGCGTGATGAAGTTGAGCAGGATTTCCGGATTGCCGTTGCTGCGCTTGCCATGCACGGCGGCGACACTGCGCGTGTCGATCGGCGGCCGGTAGGTGCACAGACCTTCACCGAAGGCGAGCATCCAGGGATGATCCTGGTAGAGCTGCTGCCGGCCGGTGAGCGTGCGCCAGGGGATCAGCTCATGCACGTTGGTGTAGCAGGCATTGTAGCTGACATGCTCGGATTCCAGTCCGCTCCAGGTCGGTGACGAGATGATCTTGCGCGGCTGCGCCTGCAGGTCGCGGAAGCGCAGCTTGTCGTCCTCGCGCGGACGCGCCAGATGCGTATGGTCGCGGCCGGTCGCCTTGGACAGCGCCGCCCAGGACTTCACCGCCACCTCGCCGTTGGTCTCCGGTGCCAGCGACAGGATCACTTCCGCCGCCTCGATGTCGGTTTCGATCTTCGGCAGGCCCTGGCTGACGCCCGGCTCGGTGACCTTGCCGTTCAGCTTGCCGAGGAAATCCACCTCATGCTGGGTATTCCAGCTGATGCCCTTGCCGCCGTTGCAGATCTTGCTCAGCAGCGGACCGAGCGCGGTGAACTTCTTGTAGGTATTCGGATAGTCACGCTCGATCACGCTGATCTGCGGCATGGTCTTGCCCGGGATCGGCTCGATCTCGCCCTTGCGCCAGTCCTTCGGCTCGAAGGCCTGCCCCAGTTCTCCCGGGGTGTCGTGCATCAGCGGCGTCATCACCACATCCTTCTCGACGCCGAGATGGCCTTCGCAGACCGACGAGAATTTCCTGGCGATGCCCTTGAAGATTTCCCAGTCGCTGCGCGCTTCCCAGGCCGGGTCCACCGCCGCCGACAGCGGATGGATGAAGGGATGCATGTCCGAGGTGTTCATGTCGTGCTTCTCGTACCAGGTGGCGGTCGGCAGCACGATGTCGGAATAGACGCAGGTGGTGGACATGCGGAAGTCGAGCGTGACCAGCAGGTCGAGCTTGCCTTCCGCGCCTTCGCGCCACACCACCTCTTCGGGCTTGCGGCCGCCTTCCTGGCCGAGATCCTTGCCCTGCACGCCATGCTGGGTGCCGAGCAGGTACTTGAGGAAGTATTCGTGGCCCTTGCCGCTGGAGCCGAGAATGTTGGAGCGCCAGACGAACATGTTGCGCGGGAAGTTCACCGGATTGTCCGGATCCTCGCAGGCCATGCGGATGTCGCCGCTTTTCAGCTTGTCGACCAGATAGGGCGCCGGCTCCTGTCCGGCGGCACCGGCATCTTTGGCGATCTGCAGCGGATTGCGGTCGACCTGCGGTGCCGAGGGCAGCCAGCCCATGCGTTCGGCGCGCACATTGAAGTCGATCAGCGAGCCGGTCAGCTTCTTCGGCGCCACCGGCGAGAGGATCTCTTCCACCGCCAGCTTTTCATAACGCCACTGCCCGGTATGGGCATAGAAGAAGGAGGTCGAGTTCTGCTGGCGCGGCGGACGGTGCCAGTCCAGCGCAAAGGCCAGCGGCAGCCAGCCGCATTGCGGCCGCAGTTTCTCCTGCCCGACATAATGCGACCAGCCACCGCCCGACTGGCCGATGCAACCGCACATCGCCAGCAGGTTGATGATGCCGCGGTAGTTCATGTCGGCGTGATACCAGTGGTTGATCGCCGCACCGAGGATGACCATGGATTTGCCCTTGGTCTTGTCGGCATTGTCGGCAAAGGCACGGGCGACCGCGATCACCTGTTCCCGCGGCACGCCGGTGATGCTCTCCTGCCAGGCCGGGGTGTAGGCCTGGTTGTCGTCGAAGCTCTTCGCCGTGTTCGGGTCATCGAAACCGCGATCGACACCGTAATTGGCGAGGAACAGATCATAGACCGCCGTGACCAGAACCGGACCGTTCCTGGTCTCGATCCGCTTGACCGGGATTTTCCGTTCGATCACGTCCGTCTGGGCGTTGTTCGGGAAATGCTCGTTCACGATGCCGCCGAAATACGGGAAGGCGACCGGCTTCAGCTCGTCCTCGATGCCCTTGAGCCCGAGACGCAGTTTGGTCTCGCCGCCCGCAGTGTCTTTCTCTTCCAGGTTCCACTTGCCCTGTTCGCCCCAGCGGAAGCCGATCGAGCCCAGCGGCGTCACCAGCTTGCCGCTGGTCTCGTCGAAGGCGAGCGTCTTCCAGTCGGGATTGTTGGCCTCGCCCAGATTGTCGGCGAAATCCGAGGCGCGCAGGAAGCGGTCCGGCACCAGGCGCCCGTCGCGTTCCACCAGCATGACCAGGTTGGGCATGTCGGTGTAGCGGCGGCAGTAATCCTCGAAATAGCTGCTGCGGGTTTTGACGTGGTATTCGCTCAGAACCACATGGCCCATGGCCATGGCGAGCGCCGCATCGGTGCCCTGTTTGGGATGCAGCCACAGATCGGCGAACTTGGACGCTTCCGAATAATCCGGCGTCACCACCGCGACCTTGGCGCCCTTGTAGCGCACCTCGGTCATGAAATGGGCGTCGGGCGTGCGCGTCTGCGGCACATTCGAGCCCCAGAGCATCAGGAAGGTCGAGTTGTACCAGTCGGCCGATTCCGGCACGTCGGTCTGCTCGCCCCAGGTCTGCGGCGAGCTCGGCGGCAGATCGCAGTACCAATCGTAGAAGCTCATGCAGACGCCGCCGATCAGCGACAGGTAGCGGCTGCCGGCGGCATAGGACACCATCGACATCGCGGGGATCGGCGAGAAGCCGATCACGCGATCCGGCCCGAAGGCCTTGATCGTATAGGCATTGGCGGCGGCGATGATCTCGTTCGCCTCATCCCAGTTGGCACGCACGAAACCGCCCAGGCCGCGCGCGGACTTGTATTCCTTCGCTTTCGCCTTGTCCTCGACGATGGACTGCCAGGCGGCGACCGGATCGCGATGGGTTTTCCGTGCCGCGCGCCACAGCCGGATCAGCCGGCCGCGGATCATCGGATATTTCACCCGGTTGGCGCTGTAGAGATACCAGGAATAGCTGGCACCGCGCGAACAGCCGCGTGGTTCATGATTGGGCAGGTCGGGCCGCGTGCGCGGATAGTCGGTCTGCTGGGTTTCCCAGGTGACGATGCCGCCCTTGACATAGATCTTCCACGAGCAGGAACCGGTGCAGTTCACGCCATGCGTGGACCGCACGATGCGGTCATGCGCCCAGCGGTCCCGATAGGCATTCTCCCAGGCGCGGTCCTCGGTGGTGACGATACCGTGGCCGTCGGAAAAATTGCCGACCTGTTTGCGGAAGTAGGTGAGGCGATCGAGAAAACGACTCATGGCTGGTCACTCCGTTTCGAATTCAGCACGGATTCGGGGCGCCCTTGCGGGCGTAGTACCACCAGTTGATGGCGACATTGACTGCGTAGTAGAAGGCGGCCCAGTAGAAGAAGGCATTCGGCGAGCCGAACAGGGTGATCGAATAGCCGAGCATCAGGCCGGCAGCGAACGGGCCGTAGGCGGCGATGGCGCTGGTCCAGCCGATCACGCCCGCTGCCTGCCGCGGCTCGAACAGCATCGGCATCTGTTTGAAGGTCGAGGCGTTGCCGATGCCCGAGAAGAAGAACAGGCCGAGCATGAAGGCGAGGAAATAAGGAAACTCGGCCAGCGAGGTCGGCGATGTATAGAAGGACACGCCGATGGCGCAGGCGATCATGCCGATGCCCGACCATTGCGTGACGATGGCGCCGCCATAGCGATCCGACAGCGGACCGGCGACCACGCGCATGATCGAACCGATCAGCGGGCCGATGAAGGCATAGGCCAGCGGGTCCGGACCGTTCGGGAAGCCGGTATAGGTCTGGCGGATCAGCAGCGGAAAGGTTGCCGAGAATCCGGAGAAGGAGCCGAAGGTCATGACGTAAAGCATGGTCATGAAGAAGCCGTGCTTCAGCTTGAAGATGTCGAGCTGGTCGCGGAAATTGGCCCGCACCGGCACGCTGCGCAGCATGAACCAGGCGAGGATGCCGAAGACGGCGATGAACGGCACATAGATCAGTGCGGCATTCTGCAGCCAGATCTGGCTGTGCACGCCGCCACGGCTGAAGTCGAGCGGCTCGCCCGCCAGGCTGCCGAACAGCGCAAACCCGATGATCCACGGCGTGACGAACTGCACGATGCTGACGCCGAAATTGCCGATGCCGGCCTGGATCGCCAGGGCGGTGCCCTGCATGCGCTTGGGGAAGAACAGGCTGGTGCTCGGCATGAAGGACGAGAAATTGGCGCCGCCGAGGCCGGCCAGGAATGACAGCGACAGCAGCACCCAGTAGGGCGTGGTCGGATCCTGGATCGCATAGAACCAGCCGATGGCCGGCAACAGCAGGCTGAGCGTCGAGATCGCCACCACATTGCGGGTGCCGTAGAGCGGCACCAGGAAGGTGTGGATGATGCGCAGACTGCCGCCGGCGAGACCCGGCATGGCGGCCAGCCAGAACAGTTCACTCGGCGTCAGCTTGAAACCGGCGCCAGGCAGCCGCACCACCAGGGCGGAGACCATGAACCAGACAATGAAGGCCATCGTCAGGTTGGCCGTGGTGATGATCAGCGTGCGCCAGGCAATCGCCTTGCCCTTGCTGTCCCAGAACTGGGCGTTCTCGGGTTCCCAGCGGTCGAGCCAGTGTGCGGCGCGCGGCGGGGTCTGTTCGGTTGCGAGGGTCATGGTTCAGGCCTCCTTCGGCTGCACGGGGGCATGCCGGCCTGGTGCCGTAGCGGGAAGCCGGGCAGGAATGCCGCCTTCCGCGAGTTCCGGCAGATCCTGCGGACCGCGCAGGGCGGGATGCTTGCGGCGTTCCATGCGGATGATGGCGAAGTGCATCCAGGTCAGCGCCGTGGCAACGAGGACGAACAGCAGCATGAAGCAGCTGGTCCAGACGCCGATGATGTCGTTGAGCGCGCCGAAGGCGATCGGCAGCACGAAACCGCCGAGGCCGCCGATCAGGCCGACGACACCGCCGACCGCACCGACATGGCCCGGATAGTAGACGGGGATGTGCTTGTAGACGGCAGCCTTGCCCAGCGACATGAAGAAGCCGAGCACGAAGGTGACGATGGTGAAGGGCAGGAAACCCAGCGCGATGGTGAAGGTGATCGGACCCTTGATGCCATGCACCGTATAGTCGGTCGCCGGGTAGGACAGGATGAAGGTGCAGACCACCGAGACGATGAAGGTCCAGTACATCACCCGGCGCGCGCCGTATTTGTCGGACAGCACGCCGCCATAGGCGCGGAACAGGCTGGCCGGGATCGAATAGGCGGCGCCGAGCATGCCGGCGGCTTTCACGTCAAGGCCGTAGACGCCCATGTAGTAGCGCGGCAGCCACAGCGCGAGCGCCACGAAGGCCCCGAAGACGAAGAAGTAGTAGAGCGAGAAGCGCCAGACCTGCAGGTTCTTCAGCGGCGCGAGCTGCGCCAGCAGCGGCTCAGGCTTGGCGCCGGTCCGCTTGCGCTCGGCCAGCGCGGGGTCGTCCCTGGTGAACAGCAGGAAGACGATGGCCATCACCAGAATGGCGACGGCCCAGACCTCGGCCACCGTTTTCCAGCCGAAGGCCACCATCACGAAAGGCGCGACGAACTTGGTCACCGCGGCGCCGACATTGCCCATGCCGAAGATGCCGAGCGCGGTGCCCTGCTTCTCCTTCGGATACCATTTCGACACATAGGCGACGCCGACCGCAAAGGATCCGCCGGCAATGCCGACACCGAGCGCGGCCAGCAGGAAGGTTTCGTAGGAATAGGCCGAGGTGAGCAGCCAGGTTGCGATGGCCGCTGCGACCATCACCGTGGTGTAGACCACGCGTCCGCCATACTGGTCGGTCCAGATGCCGAGCAGCAGCCGGCTGAGCGAACCGGTGAGAATCGGTGTGCCGATCAGCAGGCCGAACTGTGTCTCATTCAGCCCGAGATCTTTTTTGATCTGGATTCCGATAATGGAAAAGATCGTCCAGACCGCGAAGCAAACGGTGAAAGCGACGGTGCTCATCACCAGGGCTGATGTCTGGCCCTTGGGAGCAGCGGAAATCGCACTCGAACCCATGGTCACTCTCCATCCTTGAGGCGGACTTTATTCTCGCGACCACAATGCGGGGATTCAGAGGGAACTATTTGTCCTAGATCAAGCCGTAATTTGCGGGTTGCATTTTGCAGCGCACAAATTTGACAATTGTCAAAAGCGCGCGGAACATGCCGTTGATTTCAGTCAATGCGGCCGGATGTCCTGCCGTGTATCAGTCTGCAAACACTGGAGGCCCCATGCGCCCGAGCGATCTGCAGATCCTGCGTGAAACGGAGTTATATCAGCGCCTTGGGCCGGACACCCTGGACCGCCTGACGCGACACTGCCTGGTTCGCGACGTCCCCCGGAACACATTGCTGACCGAGCAGGATCAGCCTGCAGAGTATGTGCATGTTGTCCTGCGGGGGCGGGTGGCGCTGCTCGCGGAATGCAGCGACGGCTCGAATACGATCGTAACGTCTTTCGGCGGCGGCGACATGTTTGTCACTGCCGCGGCTGTGTTGCAGCTGCCCTACCTCGTCTCCGCCAAGACCGTGGCGCCGTCGCGCGTCCTGCTGATCCCGGCCGCCCGCTTCCGGCGTGCCCTGCAGTCGGAGCCGACGCTGGCGCTGTATATGGTGGATGTCCTGGCCAATCACTGGCGGGTGCTGGTCGGCCATCTCCGCGAACTCAAGCTGCTGACCGCCGTCGAGCGGCTGGCCAGCTATCTCGTCGCCCGCAGCGGCACAACCGAAGGCAACGCCAACTTCGTTCTGACCGAGGACCGCCGCACCATCGCCGCCCAGCTCGGCATGCGGCATGAATGCCTGTCGCGCTCGCTGCAAAAGCTGCGGGCCAATGGCGTGATCGTGCACGGCAACCATGTTGAAGTGAAGGACGTTGCCAGGCTGAGAGAGTATTTCAGGCCGGTCCGGCGCGTGCCGTCTGCCGGCCGGCACACGACGTTCGGCGAACAGGATTTCGCAGATTTCGATACGGCTGAACTGGTCGAAGCACGCCCCTAGGGTCTGTACCCAATATGGCAGGGTACAGACCCTAGCCGTAGGCGGCGCAGCCCTCGCAGACGGTGCCGCGTACATCCCGGCGCAGATGCGCCGCCCGCAGCGTCTGGAAGGCCGCGGAATTCCACGCCTCTGCGAATGGCTGTCTTGTCAGGTCGCCCATATGGAATCGTCCGTCATGATCGAAGCAGCAGGCGGACAGATGGCCATCCCAGGTGATGTGGCCTTCGGTGAAAACCGCCCAGCATGGCAGGGGGTCGCGCAGGGCAGCCGCACGCCCGCGGTTGCCGGCCACGGCCGTCCAGCCCCGGACCTCCTCTTCTCCGGTGACGAGATCTGCCTGGCTGTAGAGCGGCAGCGCGTAGATTTCATCGACATAGGGTTCGATCTCGGCCAGCGCGGCCTGCATCCGCTCGCCCTGCTCGCCGTCATACTCGATATACGAGGCGTAGAGTCCGCACTCATATCCGCCGGCATCGCGCACTTCTCGCGCGGCGCGGATATTCGACTTGATCATCTCGTAGAAGCGCGGCTTCACGCCCGACACATCGACGAACTGGGCCATATCGGCAAAGTTATATGAAAATTTCAGCGAATTGAGTCCTGCTTCCATGCAGGCGCGCACCCGCTCCCGCGTCGCCAGGGAACCGTTGGTGGTGAGAAACACATAGGGATATCCGCAGGTTTCCCTGGCATATCGGATCGCGTCCGGCAGCCACGGCACCATGAAGGATTCGCCCAGATAGAACAGGCCGAGTTCTTCGACACCCGCTTGCCGCATCTCCAGCGCCAGCCGCATGAACAGCTGCCGGTCCATGTCCTTCTGGTCGCGGAACTGCATGTCGCGGGCGCAGAAGGCGCAGGCGAAATTGCAGCGCGCGGTCAGTTCTATCTTCACCGATTTCGGAATCGGCGCCAGCGGCCTGGCGCGGCTCGGATCGATATGCGTGATGGCGTCAATGCGTTCGGTGATGGTCATGTCGCAGCCTTTCATGCAGTCGCTGGCACGATTTCGGTACAGCATGTTGAAGACTGCGTTAATTGCCCTGCGTCCGGTTGCCGCGGTTTACATCTCCGGCCGCTGCTTTGTTGATCTCGGTCAAATCCGCCGGCGCGAGAGGTTGCGTATGAGCGTGTGAGGCCCCAGCTGTGGGCGCAGCGAAACGCAGGGAGTCGCCAGCATGACCGCCAGCATTCCGATCGGCGTTGTGACAGTTTCGGACCGCGCCAGCGCCGGCATATACGAGGACCGCGGCGGACCGGCCATCATCGCCGAGCTGCGCCGCATCCTCCGCAGCCCGTGGCATGCCGAGGCACGAGTGATCGCGGACGAGCGGCCGCTGATCGCCGCCACGCTGGCCGAGCTGGCCGACAGGCTGCGATGCCCGCTGATTGTCACCACCGGCGGCACCGGGCCGGCGCCACGCGACGTCACGCCCGAAGCGACCGAAGACGTCTGCGAGAAGATGATGCCGGGCTTCGGCGAACTGATGCGCAGCGTCAGCCTGAACTCCGTGCCGACCGCCATCCTGTCACGCCAGACGGCCGGGATTCGCGGCAGCAGCCTGATCGTGAACCTGCCCGGCAAGCCGTCAGCGATTGCCGAGACGCTCGCCGCGGTCTTCCCGGCCATCCCCTACTGTATCGATCTGATTGGCGGCGACAGGCTGGAAACGGATCCGGCGCAATGCCGGGCCTTCCGTCCGAAGAGTCCTGGGGGCGACGGGACACCGGCCTGAGGGCGCCCTTCGCCTTATTCCGGCCAGATCCATGGCCTAAAACCATGTCCAAATCTGAGCTGCACGGCGGATCAGTCACGGCTGCACTGTGATCATTTTATGCTTCACGCAACAGGTCTGAAGTGTTTCAGTTGATGCACAGATTTGCAAAGTAAGTCATTGAGAATACTGAGCTGTATGACGAGTTAAATTTTGCCGCTTTACCAGCTAACCCTGCACAGATTCTCGGGATTGCAGTTAAGTCTGCACAAATATTCTCATCATCGATGGTGGGACCAGGCAGGCTGGTCGCCTCAAGTCCAAAAGCGAGAGGTCGGTTGGCCTCCTCAGGACACGAATGCTTTGCAAGCCCTGTGCGTTAACCTAATCCTCATTAACCGCCAATTGGGCCCAACCCTTATCGAAGGTAAACGTCCTAGCGTTCCCTGCGGGATTTCGAATCCGAAGTATACGCCTCCTTATTGGATCTCCGACATATTCGACCACATAGATCCAGTACTGATCGCCGTGCTTCTGCGCACATTCAAACTGGGTATGTGATAAGCCGACTGGGCGATGTTCGAGGGAGGCGGTCATCGCCTTGACTTCGATTAAGCCGATGATTCTACCCGTGTCATCGTTCCGATATAAATCAAACCCAGGATTTCCTACTTCAGTGCGCTGCAGCGCCGGCTCAAGCTCCAATATGTAGCTTATAGCCTCTTCCTCTAACTGCATACGAGCCGCCTGGTCTATGGCGTGCGAGCAGCTCTACCAGCATACAAAGCTTCGAAATGGGGAAATCGAGCGGGTAGCTCGTGTGCACCGAGATCCATTCGAGCCGATTCTTGTTGTGTTGGAATCTGAAAAGCCGGTGGCTGAGTACAGGAAGATTACCGACGAAATTGTTCGACTGCTGCCTGATGAAGGCACATATCCTGTCAGCTATGCTGAGGCCGTTCGATCCTTCTTGCTCCTACGGCTCGGGCTGCATTTAGGCCTGCGCCAACGGAACATGCGCGAGCTTATGCTCTGCCTTCCTGGTGACGCCCCACGGACGGAGCGTCGACTGGAAGACCTTAAACGTGGCGAGATTCGTTGGAGTGATCGCGATCAAGGCTGGGAAGTTTTCATCCCGTCTGTTGCCTTCAAGAATGCGGGGTCATCGTTCTTTGGGTCGAAACCATTTCGTCTCGTCCTCCCTGATCTAGCCGACCTCTACCCTTACTTGGAAGCCTATATCCACCGACACAGAGCGAGATTGCTCGGCCGCGCCCAAGATCCAGGGACTTTCTTCGTCAAGACAGCCAAAGCCACCAGTGGCGGGGCTGCTTATGACCAGAATACCTTCTATGAGGCCTGGCGCCTGACAATCCAACGATATGGGATATTCAACCCATTTACTGGTCACGGCGCCATCAAAGGACTGCTACCTCATGGCCCTCACAATATCAGAGATGTTTTAGCGACCCACATCCTGAAGCAGACGGGGTCATTCGAGCAGGCGTCCTACGCCATCCAGGACACGCCGGAGATGGTCAAAAAGCACTACGGCCGCTTCCTGCCTCAGGATAAGGCCGCGATCGCTGCCACCGTGTTGAACCGGGTTTGGGGCGAATAGGGTGCGCTAACAATTAATGCGCTGAGGCCTACACGGCGAACGGCGCTGACCTGTGTTGATATTGTGCTCTGCGCAACTTCAGACCCTATGTATCTGTTAGCATTTATTGTGTCAGTGAGTTGCAGGAAATGGGTGCCTTGTTGCGGAATATGGGTATCCCGACATTCAGAACAGGCGCCTTTTAGCGGGATTTAAACGCTTGGGCTTTATGTCATATAGGTGTAATGAATCTGTAACAATCCCGGCTTGCCCGTAAAGGTTTCTAATAAATGGCTGTTTTCCGCGACCCAGACCCCGACCCTGACGGCCTGCTGGACGCTTCCGCGCCCCCCGCCACCTTGATGATGGCGCGCCAGACCCGGGGGGCCCGATGATCTCTGCATCAGCTGGCGCGACCGAACTTCTGCTCCATCTCGTGGCCGGCGTCGCGCTCCTGCTCTGGGGCGTGCGCATGGTGCGCACCGGCATGACCCGCGCCTTCGGTGCGGCGCTGCGCCGCTATCTCGGCCGCGCGATGCGCAACCGCTTCCAGGCCTTCGTCGCCGGCATCGGCGTGACCGCCCTGCTGCAGTCGAGCACGGCGACCGCGATGATCGTGTCGTCCTTTGCCGGCCGCGGGCTGCTGGCCGGCGGTGCCGCCATCGCCGTGCTGCTCGGCGCCGGCATCGGCACATCCATTACCGCGCAGTATCTGTCGCTCGACCTGCACTGGCTCGGGCCACTCTGCATCATTGTCGGCGTCATCGGCTTCTTCGCCTCGGAAAGCGGCATGCCGCGCCATGTCGGCCGGCTCGGCATCGGCATCGGCCTGATGCTGCTGTCGCTCGAAATGATCATCGGCGCCTCTGCACCCTTGCGCGATGCGCCGGGCCTCGCTGCCATCCTGCAGCCGCTGGAACGCGAACCGATTCTCGGCGTGCTGCTCTTCGCCCTGCTGACCTGGCTGAGCCATGCCAGCCTCGCCACGGTGCTGCTGGCGGCCTCGCTGGCCAAGGCCGGCACCGTCGATGCGACTCTGGCGGTGGCACTGGTGATCGGCGCCAATCTCGGCACGGCCATCTCGCCGCTGGTGGCCAGCACCGGCCAGCCGCCGGCGGCGCGCCGCGCCCAGCTCGCCAACCTGATCACCCGCGTGATCGCCACGCTGGCGGTGCTGCCCTTCATCGCGCAGCTGCCGCAATGGCTCAGCCTGGCCGGCGATGACGGCGCCCGCATGGCGGTGAATGCGCATACCGCCTGGAATATCGTAATTGCACTGGCCTTCCTGCCCTTCGTCACGCTGCTCGACAGGCTGGCGCGCCGCCTGATGCCGGATCTGCCCGCGACAGAGTCCGGCGGCAAGCCGCGCTATCTCGACAATTCGGCGCTCGATACGCCGACGGTGGCGCTGGCCGCCGCCGCGCGCGAAACGCTGCGCCTGAGCGATGCCGTCTCGCGCATGCTGGACGACACCATGACGGTTTTCACCAAGGACGATTCGAAACTCGCCAAGACCGTCGAGAAAGCCGATGACGAGGTCGACGGGCTTTACGAGGCGATCAAGCTGTATCTGACCGAACTCAGCAAGCATGGGCTGGATGAATCGGAAAGCCGCCGCTATGTCGACGTGCTCACCTTCACCACCAATCTGGAGCATATCGGCGATATCATCGACAAGAACCTGATGGAGCTGGCGCAGAAGAAGATCCGCAACAAGCTGGCCTTCTCGAAGGAAGGCCTGGCCGAACTGACCGATTTCCATCATCGCGTCGCCGCCAACCTGCAGATGGCCTGTAACCTCTTCATGTCGGGCGACGTGAAGATGGCGCGCCAGCTGCTGCAGGAAAAAGCCGATCTGCGTCTGGCCGAACAGCGTGCCGCCGAAAGCCACTATGAGCGCATCCGCGCCGGCCGCTCCGAGAGCATCGAGACCAGCGCGATCCATCTCGATCTGATCCGCGATCTCAAGCGCATCAACAGCCACCTGACGGCAGTAGCCTATCCGATCCTGGAACAGGCCGGCGAACTGACGGCGACGCGGCTGCGCGCCGACGAGCGGCCGGATCGCAGTTCGCAGAAAGACGCCAAGGCGGCGCGCGACGGCCGCACCAGCATGGCGTGAGTTACGCGACTGCCGCAGTGATGCGGCGGCCGCGACCCGCCAGGCGGTACAGCAGCCAGGCAGCGATCAGAATGTTCATCAGGTTGAAGGCGATGCCGTTCAGCAGGGCGGCCTGATACGAACCGGTGAAATCGTAGATCTTGCCCGACATCCAGCCACCGAGCGCCATACCGGCCAGCGTGGCGGAAATCGCCAGGCTGACGCGCAACCCGGCCTGCGCCGCCGGAAACAGTTCGCGGATGATGAAGGCATAGCTGGGCACGATGCCGCCCTGCACCAGGCCGAATACCGCCGAGATCACATAGAGCGACATCAGCCCGTCGAAGGGCAGATACAAAGCCAGCGCCAGCATCTGCAGCGTGGAGCCGAGCAGCAGCGTTTTCAGGCCGCCGATCCTGTCGAGGATGTAACCTGACGCCAGCCGGCTGATGATGCCGAAGCCGAGCATCAGCGACAGCATCTCGGCGCCGCGCGCCGGGCCGTAACCAAGGTCGACGCAGTAGGCCACGATATGCACCTGCGGCATCGACATGGCGACGCAGCAGCCCAGCCCCATCACCAGAATGGCGCCCTGCAAAACATTCGGATGCAGCCCGAGCGGACGCGCCTGGCCCGACTGCGCGGTGGCGGCCGGCGCCGGCTGCACGGGCGGCCGGCGCCGCAGCAGCAGACTGAGCGGCAGCAGGGTGACGAGGCAGAAAACACCGACATAGACATGCGTGGCGCGCCAGCCGTCGGTGGAAATGAAATGCTCCAGCACCGGCGGCCAGATCGTGCCGGCCACATAATTACCGGCGGCGCAGAGCGAGATGGCGAGGCCGCGCCGGCGGTCGAACCACATCGAGGTATCGGCCAGCAGCGGCGCGAAGAAGGCCGCGCTGCCCATGAAGCCCATCAACCCGCAGATCGCGGCAAAGACCCAGAAGCTCGGCGCCTGCCCGGCCAGCACATAGCCGGCCGACATGGTGACGGTGGCCAGCACGACAGGGAAGATGATGCCGCGTTTGTCGGCCATGCGGCCAGCGATAATACTGCCGAACACAAAACCGATCATGGTCAGCGTATAGGGCAAGGCGGCTTCGGCGCGCGTAATGCCGAAATCGGCCTGCACCGCCGGCACGACCACCACCGGCGACCACATGCCGACGCCGCCGATGGTGCCGATCACGATGGCGGTGACCAGGCGCAGCCAGGCATAGGGCGATTCGACGCGGCTTTCAGCAAAGGCCTGCGCCATGGGTTTCCTCCGGGTGGCGATTCTTTATCGTTATACGGATAGTCTAGCCGACAGCTCCGACGCCCAACAATGACTTCGTCAGTCTACGATGAACAGCTTGGCACCGGTGCTGGTGCGCGAGCGATGCGGCTCGGCATTGTCGGCCACCTGATACGACTGTCCGGCGGTCATGACGAATTCGCGGCCGTCTTCGAGTTCGGTGACCAGCTCGCCTTCCAGCACGAACAGGATATGGCCCTTCACGCACCAGTGGTCGGCCAGATAGCCCGGCGTGTAATCGACGCGACGCACGCGGATGCCGCCGAAGGTCTG
>JAEYSS010000080.1 GCA_023434425.1 Pseudomonadota bacterium
TCGCGCTCCAGCGCATTCAGCCGGATCGACTTTTCATTCACGCCGCCAGCCTGCCCCTGCAGACGGTCGAAGTTCTTGCGCAGGGTTTCATAGCGCGCGCTTGTGGTGCGTGCTTCATGCCGCAGGCTTTCGATGATCCGGCCGACCTCGGCATTGATCTTGGCGCGGATCTCGCGGATTTCTGCCTTGGCGCTGATCACGCGCGGATGCTGCGGGCCCAGGCTGCCCGACAGATCGGCGAGACGACCGTCGGCCTCGGACTGCTGCGCTTTGAGCTGCTGGACCAGCGGTGACTGCAGAACCTGCGGCACGCTCTGACTGTCAACGCCAGTACGGCGCAGCGCCTGTGCCTCGCCGAGGCGGGAATCGGCCTCGGCCTTGGCCGTCTGGGCGATGATCAACTGGGTATTCAGTTCGGTCATCTGTTGCGCCGTTACGCTGGCGCTGGTGCCCTGGTAGAGGTTGTTGGCGCGGCGATATTCCTCGACGGCACGATCCGTTTTCTCCACCTGCTCGCGCAGGCTGGCGATGCGGTCGGCGAGGAATTTCTCGACCTCTTCGCTGGCTTCGATCTTGTCGCTGCGCTGACGCGCCAGATAGGCAGCACCGAATCCGTTGGCGATCGCCGCCGCGGTGTCGGGCGCAATCGACCGTGCCTCGACATTCAGCACATGCGAACGACCCAGGGTGGTAACCTCGATTTTCGCCAGCAGGGTATCGATGATGCCGTTCATCTCCTGCTCGGCTTTGACTTCCGGAGACACCTCCGGCTGATCGGCCGGTGCTTTCTGACCAGGCATGTAAGCCTTGATGGAATCCGGCAGATAGCGCATCGGGTCGAGATAGCTCAGCCAGCTCGGCTCGGGCCGCAGGGCGGGATTGAACTCCGCGTTCTCGTTCAGTTTCAGCTTGTCGATCACCTGACGCGCCGTATCGCGCGACTGGATCACATAGGCCTCATTCTGGATGCGCTCGGCGTCCGGACTGATATCAGCGATGATCGCCTCGATATTCAGCGCCCGGGCCGCCGGCACGCCAACCAGGATCTTGGCCTCGGCGATGTAATGCGCCGGGATCTGACGCGCCACCAGTACCGCGGCCGCGGTAAAGACGAACGTACTGATGAAAATGGTGCCGCGATGACGCCACAGCTTGCGCAGGGTGTCTAGGAAGTCGGTCTCCTTGCCCTGCTGCGGCACATAGACCGGCGGCGGGGCGTAGGCGACCGGCGGCTGGAATTGCTGCGGATGGTAGCGGTCAGGGAGAGCCATTAGAAATACCGTTCTCGGACAGTGATGATATCGCCCGGCAAGATGGTGGCTTCGGCACCGGCGGTAATCTTGTTCTTCCCGCCGTCTTCACCGGTGCGGGTGACGTAGAAGGAGTTTTCGCGCGCGCGGTACGTGAAGCCGCCGGCCAGCGCCACGGCATTCAACACGGTCATGCCGCTGACAAAGGGGTAGCTGCCCGGCGTGCGCACTTCGCCCACGATGTAGAACGGCCGGTAGGTCAGCACTTCGACGCTGATGCTGGGATTCTTCAGATAGTTTGGCGAAAGCTTGCCGATCAGCGCCTTTTCCAGGTCATGCGCCGTCAGCCCGCCGGCACGAATCTGGCCGACCAGCGGATAGGACATCTGGCCGCTGCCATCGACGGCATATTCGCCGGTCAGCTCCGGCTGGCCGTAGACGGTGATCCGCACGCGATCGCCGGAGCCGAGGCGATAACTGTCGTCGGCCTTCAGCGCTGCGGACTGGCCCGGCGCCTGACCGGGAGCGGCCTGTGTCGGAGCGGCGGCGTTGCTCCCGGCGGGAGGTCGTTGCAGGGGTTGCTGCGGAACGGCGCCCTGCGAAGCATTCTGGGCCATGGCCTGCGTCGAGAGCAGCACGACGGCCAGCATGGCAGGGACGATGGTGGACACCTTTGCGGTGTATCGAGTATGGAGGATTTGCATGGCGGCACGATCTGTTGTTGCAGAACGCACGGCGCCGGACAGACGCAAACACCTTATGCAGGCGTAGGCCAGTGCGGCCGTGCAAGCTTACGCTAGCAACGACCGCCTGGATTTGGTGTGACCTAACAGTGGTTTTGAACCGGCAGAATGCCGGTCTTTTCAGAGCTGGGCGCCGAGACGCACCATCACCACATTTTCGTCAAAATCACCGCCGGAGACATTGGAGTCACGGCTGCGATAGCCGTAACCACCCGACAGGGAGAAATTGCGGTTGATCAGATATTTCGCGCCGAGGCCGGCGAGCGTGTAATCGTCATCGCGCGAAATGCCCTGGAAGTCGTCATTCTCGTAACCGAGCGACGCCGTCAGGATCAGGTTGCGCAGCAGTTCGTGGTCAGCGCGCACCTCAGCCCGGGTATGAAAATAACCCGAGGCATTGGTCAGCGTGGTCTCGCGGATATCGCGATCCAGCGTACCGGTGATGGTGGTCAGCGGCGTCACAGTCCAGGTGACCTTGATACCGCTGGCCCAGCCCGCCATCGAGCGCAGCCGTGCATCGTCGTAGTCCTGGCGGCGGTAACCGGCATAAGCGTCGAGGAAGATCAGGCCGGTGAGGTCGTACTGCGTGCCGGCACCGATCAGGTAACCGTCGGAATCGCGATTGAATCCGCTGGTCAGCCTGTCGTAATCGCGCATGTAATAATTGGTCAGCAGGTAGACATTGCGCAGCGGCGCAATCTCGTAGCCGGTCCGCAGGCCGATCTGATGCTGGTCGCGATCGCGACCGCTCTGGTCGATCACGGCGCCCGCAGCCGTGCGGACATTGTCATATTCGTAACGCTCGGTCTGACCGTCGAGGCGGAAGGACAGGCGGTTGAATTCCTTCTCGACGCCCGCATTGGCACCGGCAATGCTGTATTCGGTCGGCTCGACACCGCCCTGGTTGTCCGGCGAATAGCGCGGCTCGTGGCGGATCTGATACCCGGCGCCGCCGAAGAGGCGCAGATCGCGCAGCACATCGACGCGGCCATCGGCCGACAGCGTGTAGTCAGTATAGTTTTCGTCGTCATTGTCCCAGTAGCGCACCACGCTGGAATCAGCGTGCAGGTTCAGCGCATGGTTGTTCCAGTTCGAACGCAGATCGAGGCTGGGCTCGATGGCAGTAATGAAGTCGCCCTGTTCGTTCGACGAGGTGGAATAGACGTTGCTGTTATAGCTCTCCTGGATCCCCAGTTCGGGATAGAGCATGAAGCCGCCCATGCGCACGCCGACCGGATCGTATTCCGGGCGCCGGCGACTTGTGACAGTTTCGCCTCGCTGAGGTTCGGCTGAGGTCTGCGCGTCCTGCGACGTCCGCGGCGGCGTTTGTGCAACCGCCTGCTTGACCATCACGGCTTCGATGGAGAAAACCGCCAGCCCTGCCGACAGGACTACCGTTGCGGCCCCGAAAAACTGTCGCATCTGCGCGTGCCCTCGTTAATGAATCTGCTTTTCGCCAAATCTTCTGATCTGGCCGGGGCTTATACCATAATTTGTTGAGGCAGGTGAACCCGTTGTTGCCAGGTCCAGGCGGAGGCGACCATTTGCTCGAGCCCGGAGCGGGCCGGGTGCCAGCCCAGCAGCTGCCGGGCCCGGCCGGGATCGGCCAGCAGGATGGCCGGATCACCCGGCCGGGGTGGTTCTATACGCGCAGGAATTGCATGACCGGTGACTTTTCGCGCCACATCGATGACCTCCCGCACCGTGGCACCAGTACCGTTGCCCAGGTTGAAAGCATGGGCGCCGACCGAATTGTCGAGGTAGCGCAGGGCCAGAACATGCGCCTGGGCCAGGTCGGAGACATGGACGTAGTCGCGGACGCAGGTGCCGTCGCGAGTCGGATAGCTGTCGCCATAGATGGCGGCGTAATGCCGTTTGCCGGCAGCCACCTCCAGCACCAGGGGAATCAGGTGGGTCTCGACCGGATGGGCCTCGCCGATCTCGCCGCCGGCATCGGCACCGGCGGCATTGAAATACCGCAGCGAGGCGGAATGCAGATTGTAGGCACGGGCGTAGTCCTGCAGCACCCGTTCGATCATCAGCTTGCTGGTGCCATAGGGATTGAGCGGCTGCTGAGGATGGCTTTCCGGCATCGGGGTGACCTCCGGCTCGCCATAGACGGCGGCGCTGGAGGAAAACACGATGCGCTCGATGCCGTTGCGGCGCATGGCATCAAGCAGGTCGATGCTGCCGCTGACATTGTTGAGGTAATACTGCGCCGGATCTTTCACTGACTCGCTGACCACAATCAGCCCGGCCAGGTGAATCACGGCGACGGGCTTGTATTTGCGCATCACCTCGTCCAGCCGCGCGGCGTCGATCAGGTCGCCGCCCTCCAGCGGACCCCAGCGGACTGCCCAGGGATGGCCCGCGCAGAGGTTGTCATAGGTTACCGGCAGGTAGCCGGACTCACTCAGCGCCTTGCAGACATGGCTGCCGATATAGCCGGCACCCCCAGTGACCAGGATCGACGGCTGTTCAGCAGCGGCCATAGCTATCCACCAGGCGCACGATATCGTCCTCGCCGAGATAGGAACCCGACTGCACCTCGATCAGATGCAGCGGCAGCTTGCCCGGATTCTCCAGCCGGTGCGCCGCACCGATCGGGATATAGACCGACTCGTTCTCACGCAGCAGCAGGCTCTCGTCGTCGCGCTGCACCAGGGCTGTGCCGTGCACCACCACCCAGTGTTCGGCGCGGTGATAGTGCTTCTGCAGGCTCAACTTCGCGCCGGGCTTCACGGTGATCCGCTTGACCTGGAAACGGTCGCCGGTATCGACCGAGCGGTAGCAGCCCCAGGGACGATAGCAGGTGCTGTGCGAGACCGGCTCGGACCGGTTGCGCTGCTTGAGCTGGTCGACGACGCGCGACACCTCATCGACACGGTCGGCCTTCGCGACCAGCACGACATCGTCGGTCGAGACCACCACCACGTCATCCAGCCCGATCACTGCCAGCAGCTTGTCTTCGGTGCGCAGATACGAGTTATGCGCGTCGCGCACCACCACATCGCCGGTGATCACATTGCCATCGCCATCGCTCTGCGCGGTTTCGCGCAGCGCTTTCCACGACCCGAGATCGCTCCAGGCCATGTCCACCGGCACCACTGCGGCATACTTGGTATGCTCCATAACGGCATGATCGATCGACAACGCCGCGGCGGACGCGAAAGCGGCGGCATCGAGCCGGAGGAAACCGAGATCCTCCGTGCCGTCTGTCACGGCCTGCGCGCAGGCAGCGTGGATTTCCGGATGCAGGCGTTCCAGTTCTTCCAGGTACCGACGCGCCGACAGCAGGAAAATACCGCTGTTCCAGCAGTAGGCCCCGCTCTCGAGATACTGCTGTGCCGTGGTGACATCGGGCTTCTCGACAAAGCGGTCGACCAGGCGCACATGATCCGACCGCTCCATGAGAGGTCCGACCTTGATATAGCCGTAGCCAGGTTCCGGCCGGTCCGGACGAATCCCGAAGGTGACCAGATGCCCCTCGGCTGCCGCCGGCAGGCCCGCCTGTACCGCGCGGTGCAGTTCCTCTGGCGCACCGATAGCGTGATCGGCCGGCTGCACCAGCATCATCGCATCCGGATCCTGCGCCAGCAGCCAGTGAGCCACCGCGGCCAGCGCCGGCGCCGTGTTGCGCGCGGCTGGCTCGAGCAGAATCTTCTGTGGCGCGATGCCGAGTTCTCGGATCTGGTCGTCGATCAGGAACCGGTGATCCTCGTTGCAGATCAATACCGGCGCCGCAAAGCCGAGGTCGGCGCCGCTGCGCAGCACGGTCTCCTGCAACAGGCTGCGTTCGGAGACCAGCGACAGGAGCTGTTTCGGAAAAGCAGACCGCGACAATGGCCAAAGGCGTGTGCCGGAGCCGCCGGCGAGAATCACTGGATGAATGCGCGACGCACCCTGCTGCAGAGTCTGGCGCTGCTCGATGAAGGCATTCATGGTCGACCTCGTGGCTGCAAAAACTGCGATCGACTATGTCGACAGCAATCATCCGGAGCCAGTGATCAAACTGTGGTTGTCAGAGCGGTTAGTGCAATGAAATCAACACACAAACCGTATCGATATGCAGAGGTCAACGTGCACAGGGCAACACGATCCGCACACTCAGGCCGCCGCCGATGCGATTGACCGCGCTGATGCTGCCGCCGATTGCTTCGATGTTGCGGCGAACGATCCACAGGCCAAGCCCCGCATGCTTCGCACCTTCGCCGTTGGTCGGGTCGCGCAGCAGCTTGTGCTCCTTCGGTCGCAGCGAAAAGTAACGGTCGAAGATATGCTCGACCTTGCGCGGATCGACGCCGGGCCCTTCGTCGTCGACATGCAGATGCACGCTGTTGCCCTCACGGAACAGATAGACGGCAATCGTGCCGCCAGCCGGCGAGAAGCTGATCGCGTTGTCCAGAATATTCTCGAACACGATATCGACCACGCCCTGTGCGGCTCGAATGGCGGCATCCTCTTCCAGGGTTCGCACCAGCCTGATCTGGCGCTGCTGCAGGATGTCGCGATACCGCAGCAGCACGTCGGCGACCAGGCGCGTCAGATCGATCTGCAGGCGCGGCGCATCGATCATGTCGGCCGTGTTCAGATCGAGCCGCTGGGTGGCATTGACCAGCAAGTTCAGCCGGCTGAGCGAGGCCTCGATCAGGCTGACGGCGCGAAGGGCGCGCGGATGGCCTTCCGGCAGGGTACGCTTGATCGGCTCGAGCGAGGCATTGATCGTGGCCAGCGGCCCCTTGAAGGAATGTGCGTTGTCTTCCGCCGTCTGGCGAATGTCCTGCGCGATGTTGCGCAGATCGCGCACCAGGTAATCGAAGTCCTTTGCCACGCTCGCCAGTTCCGGCACGATGTTGCGATCGGCGAACGGATATTCCGTCACGCGGCCCTGACGGACCTCGCGCGCCACCTTGCGGAAATGATGCAGGCTGCGCCAAACGCTGAGTGCGATCAGGATCGCCAGCAGAGCGAAGGCAAAATAGATCGCCGCCGCGATGCGGATTTCGCGCGTCTGCCAGTAAGAGCGGCCGATCGAAATGTTGAGGAATTCGGTGGTCGGATGCGCCGAAATCAACACCCAGCAACCCCAGCGCGACTGGATCGGCAGGATCGAGGTCATGATCTCCTCATGGCCGTCCGTCTGCCGGTACCGGATGTCGATCGGCTTGTCCCAGGCGCAGCTTTCCGCCAGCTGCTGCAGGATGCCGCGCTCGGCCAGCGTTTCGAGCTCGGGACCGATACGCTCGATCTGCGATTCCGGCGCCGAGGCGATATAGTAGAAGCTGTTCCCGCCCGGTGCGCCGGTCGGCCGGAACATCAGCTTCAGCAACGTACGGTCATCGCTGAAGCGCTGAAGCTCGGCATTCAGCGATTTATGCGGCGGCGCATTCGGCTGATTGAGTACCGGCGCGAGCGCCTGCGCGATCAGCCAGCTGCGCTGCTGGATCCCACGGCTGACCAGTTCGCGCCTTTGCATATCGGCAGCCTCGAACTGGCCGTAGAGCACGATCGGCAGAGCGACGAAGACCGCAATCAACGCCATCAGCTTGATCGTCAGCGAGGCGCCGAAACGGCGCACTCGCCAGGCGGGGCCTTCCCTGGTCTCACTCCGTGTCGCGAAGCGCTCCGCGCCAGCGGTATCCGAAGGCGAGGAAGTTCTCGATTTCACCGAAGTCGCCATCGATGGCCCGGAATTTGTTGCGGATGCGCTTGATAGAGGACCGGACATTGGTTCGATAACCATCCTCGCCTGCCCCGGCTATGAAGCCGACATGGTGAACGCAGTCGTAGATTGCGCGATAAGTCACATATTCACCGGCATTGCGCACCAGCAGATGCACGATGTTGAACTCGACAACCGTGAGATTGACGTCAGTGCCGCGCCAGAAGGCCCGACTGATCTGCGGCCGCAGCTGCAGGCTGCCGCATTCGACCAGTTCTTCCTGCTGCTGCTCCGGCGGACGCTTGCCCGCCTTGACGATCAGGTTGAGGCGCTTGGCCAGGATGGTCGCGCCGCGCGACTTGTTGACGAAGTCGAGTGCGCCGCCGTCGAGCGCGGCATTTTCGTAGGACGCGGCCAGCATGCCGGTCAGGAAGACGACCGGCACATTGATGCCGCGGCGGCGGGCCTGGCCGAGCAGGTCGAGCCCGGAAATGCCCGGCATGCGCCAGTCCAGCAGAATCACGTCGCTGCTGTTGCCGCCGGAGAAATATTCGAACATCGCCGCCCCGTCGGGCAGGCTGACGACCTGGAAGCCCAGATCGGTCAGTTCACCGCCGACAGCCTCGCGGTAATCCTCATCGTCATCGACAAGGACGACCTTGATGCCGTCGCCACGGGCAGTGCCCTCATCGGCCGAGGGGACCGGCGCGTAGGTCGGAGATGCATTTACGTCTTCCCTGTTCAGTACCGTCATTGCCTTTTACCTCGTAGTTGAGGACACGGAAAATCTGCGTATGCACATCCGGATATAAGGAAACATCCAGACTGCATTGCGCGGTGCGATAACGCCAAACCTTCGCGGGCGCCTGTTCGATCTCTTCGGTGGGCGGCCCCAGCCGGCTGCGGGCCTGCGCCATATCCAGACCGATCAGGGAGACGTCGCCGCTCTCGCTGACCGGCCCCGGCATGGCCGTCGAAGCGGTCACGGTACCGCTCGTGGCCGTCACCACGTTCGATGCGGCGGGCGAGGGTTTCGCTGCAGCGGTTTTGCGTTCGGTCTGGGTCGACTGGCTTGAATTGGTCTTTTCCCTGGGCGGCTGGGCAGGTTCCCGCCAGGCCGTGGCTTTCGGCTGGCCCGATCTGTAGTCGGCGAGCGGCCATTGCCGCGCATCGCAGGCGGCCAGCAGGCCGGTGGCGGCCAGCAGGCACGGGGCCGTGATGGACCAGCGAACGGTGCGCTTCATCGATTGTCCAGTTCGGACACTACCGCCACACAACACCTCTCAGCCTGCAGCTTGGCCGTTCGTCACGGCCAAGCTGCATCGGTCAACATTGCGCGCCAGGCCTCGTGCGTGGCGCCTCCTTCTCGTGTTTCCCCTTGTCGAACCGGGCCGTCGTTGCGACCAGTCCAAGTCGTGCGCAGTCTAACGTTGCCGCCGAGATTCAGTTCGCTGCCTGCGCGGCCGAATCCGGGCGCCAGGGTGTCGCGACATTCTATGATGTCGTTGATGTCCTTCAAGTTCCGCGCGTCAGCGCTGTGGCCGAACCACAGAATAGTCACTGCACATTCGAACGCTCTTGCGTCGCGCCGCAAGGCCACGCTTTTACCACACACAAATGCGCGAGCATTTCCCATCATTGCACCTGCCGCTGTATCCCTCGCCATCCGGCGGGAAAAATTGGCTCAAGGAGGCTCAACGACGATGGCGAAGGAAAAGTTCAACCCCGAGATCCTGCGCGAGTACGATATCCGCGGCATCGTGGGAAAAACCCTGCGGCTGGACGATGCCTATGCGCTGGGCCAGGCCTTCGGCACGCTGGTCCGCAGGAACGGCGGGCGCAGCGTGGCGCTTTGCCGCGACGGCCGCCTCAGTTCGCCACAGCTCAGCCGCGCTTTCTCGAAAGGCCTGCGCCATGCCGGCACCGATGTGCTGACGGTCGGGCTCGGCCCGACGCCGATGCTGTACTTCGCCGAGCATCATCTGGGCGCCGATGCCGGGGCGATGATCACCGGATCGCACAATCCACCCGACTATAACGGCTTCAAGCTCACGGTCGGCGGCAAGACCATCTACGGCGACGAGATCCAGAAACTCGGCACCATCATCCGCGAGGGCAGCTTCAGCAGCGGCGCCGGCAAGGTGCTGCGCCGGTCGGTGGCCGGCGGCTATGCCATGCGTATCCTGCAGGATGCCGATCTGGCGCGTCCGCTTTCGGTGGCCTGGGATCCCGGCAATGGCGCGGCCTGTCCGATTGTGGAGCGGCTGACCAAGCGGCTGCCCGGCCGCCACGTGGTGCTGAACGGCAAGGTGGATGGCACCTTCCCGAATCATCATCCCGATCCCACTCTGCCGGAAACGCTGGAGCAGTTGCGCGAGACCGTGTTGAAGGAAAACCTCGATCTCGGCATCGCCTTCGATGGCGACGGCGACCGCCTCGGCGTGATCGACAACAAGGGCCGCGTGCTCTGGGGCGACCAGCTGATGATGCTGTGGTCGGAAGAAGTGCTGCGGCGCCAGCCCGGCGCAACCATCATCGCCGATGTCAAGACCAGCCAGTCACTGTTCGATGCCGTCGAGCGGCTGGGCGGCAAGCCGATCATGTGGCGCACCGGCCATTCGCTGATCAAGGCGAAGATGCGTGAGACCGGCGCACAGCTGGCCGGCGAGATGAGCGGCCATATCTTCTTCGCCGACCGCTATTTCGGTTTCGACGATGCGCTTTATGCGGCCATCCGGCTTCTCAACATCGTCGCGCGCTCGCCGCGCAGCCTGGCCGATCTGCGCGACCGCCTGCCCGAGATGGTGAACACGCCGGAACTGCGCATCGAATGCAGCGAGCAGGACAAGTTCCCGATCGTCGATTCGGTGAAATCGCGACTGCAGGCCGCCGGTGCCGCCGTCAACGACATCGACGGCGTGCGTGTGAAGACCGCAGACGGCTGGTGGCTGCTGCGTGCGTCCAATACACAGAATGTGCTGGTGGCGCGCTGCGAAGCCAGTGACGCGGCCGGCCTCGCCCGGCTGAAACATGCGCTGGGCGAACAGCTCAGCGCCAGCGGCGTCGCGCCAGCGGTGATTTCATCCGCGTTGGGCGAGAACGAGGAACGCACGGCGGCCTGACCGGCCATAGTCGTTACGCTGCCACTCAAGGCCGGCGGGTTCTCGCAGCAACCCGTCGGCCTTTTTTGCTTTAAAGGCCGGCACCACGCACACGTTTTGAAAGATTGGCTGGGGGACTAGGATTCGAACCTAGACAACCAGAGTCAGAGTCTGGGGTCCTACCGTTAGACGATCCCCCAGCAGGGATCGGGCCGGGCCCGGGATATAGCCCTTCCCGGGGGGCTTTGCAACCCTTCTTGGCCATCCGGGCCGGACGACCTAGCGCCTGAAAACGCTGACGATTTCCAGATGCGGCGACCAGCGGAACTGGTCGATGGGCACAGCTTTTTCCAGCCTATAGCCGGCATCCAGCAAGGCCCGGGCGTCGCGCGCGAAGCTGGAGGGATCGCAGGAGGCCATCACGATCAGCCCCGGGGCCTCGCCGGCTTTGGCGGCTTCCGCGATCTGCTGCACCTGGGCCTTGGCGCCGGCACGTGGCGGATCGAGCAGGATGGCATCCAGCTTCCTGAGTTCGCCACGGGTCAGCGGCTGGCGTTCCAGGTCGCGCGCCGTGGCTGTCACCCGACTTAAGTTCGCCGATCTGGCGGCCGCCGTCAGGGCCGCAATCGCCGGACGGTCGGCATCCACCGCCCACACCGTCTGGCCCGCCTCGGCCAGTCGCAAGGCAAAGGCGCCGCAGCCCGAAAAAAGATCGGCGACACGTTTGGACTCTTGCAGCGCCTCAAGGGCAAAACCGGCCATCGCCTGTTCGGCGTCGGGCGTCGCCTGCAGGAAGCCGCCCGGCGCCAGCGTCACCATCGCGTTGCCGAAACGGACGCGCGGCGGTTCGCTGCCCTGATACAGCAGTTCCGGATCGCTGCGTTCGTCGAAGCGCAGGCTGAGCCGGCCCAGCCCGGCGGCCTTGGCCGCCTTGCTCAGTTCGATCCGCTCCTGCACGCGCATTTTCAGCTTGCCGGTGATCAGCACGTCAGGGCCGGTTTCGGTGACGGTGACCTTCAGATCGACCGCCCAGCCATCGCCCAGCACCGGCAGCATCATGATGCGCAGGGCCGGCAGCAGCGCGAATAACTCCGGCTTCAGCACCAGGCAGTCTTCCAGATTGACGATCTTGCGGCTCTGCGCCTCATGGAAGCCCATCAGCACCGTGTCCTTCACGCGCCGCGTGATGAACTCGGCACGGCGGCGCGACCGGTCCGGTACCGCGACCAGCTCGCCGATGGTGACATCATGGATGTCGCGTCGCGCCAGCGCCGCCGCCAGCTTGTCGCGCTTCCAGCTGCGATAGGCCGCATCCTTCCAGTGCTGCAGCGCGCAACCGCCGCAGGCCTGAAAATGCCGGCAGGGCGCATCGACGCGGTCGGGCCCGGCTGCTTCCAGCACGCTGAGGCTGGCAGCGAATCCGTCACCGCGTTTTTCGCCGACCTTGGCGGCGATACGGTCGCCCGGCACGGTGAAAGGCACGTAGAAACGCTCGCCGTCCTTGTCCAGCACGCCGTGGCCCTGCCCGCCCATGCGTTCGATCACGCCCTCAATGTCACGCATCATGCTTCTCGGCAGCTATCAGGAATTCACGGTTGCCCTCAGGCCCCAGGATCGGGCTCGGCTCGATCCCCAGCACGCGCCAGCCCGGCAGGCCGGACCACCAGTCATGGATGGTCGCGCAGACCTCGTCATGCAGCGCCGGGTCGCGCACCACGCCGCCCTTGCCGACGCGCGCGCGGCCGACCTCGAATTGCGGCTTGATCAGCGCCACCGCCCAGGCGCCGGGCCTGGCCAGCGACAGCGCCGCCGGCAGCACGATCTGCAGGCCGATGAAGCTGGCATCGCAGACCACGCAGTCGATGGCGTCGGGAATGATCTCCGCCGTCAGGTGGCGAGCATTGGTCTTTTCCAGCACGACGACGCGCGGATCGTTGCGCAGCCGCCAGTCGAGCTGGCCTTCGCCGACATCGACGGCATAGACCTTCGCCGCACCCTGCTGCAGCAGCACATCGGTAAAGCCGCCGGTGGAGGCACCGACATCGATGGCGGTGCGACCTTCGGGCTGCAATGAAAAATGTGCGATGGCATGCGCCAGCTTGACGCCGCCGCGGCTGACCCAGGGATGCGGCTTGCCGCGGAGTTCAATCGGAATGTCGGCAGCCAGCGCCACGCCGGGCTTGTCCAGCCGCTTCTCGCCCGAGAAAACGAGCCCGGCCATGATGGCAGCCTGCGCCTTGGCCCGGCTTTCCGCCAGGCCGCGCTCCACCAGCAGCTGATCGAGGCGCAACTTGGGAGGTGCTTTCATGCAGCCATGCCTTGTCTGCGCGCCAGCCTACGGGTCATGACGGCAAAACGCCAGAGCAGCATGCAGGCGACGACGGCCAGACCGACCACCAGCCCGGCCCAGACGCCCACGCCACGCATCGGCGTGAAGAAGCCAAACCAGATCGCCACCGGGAATCCGATCAGCCAGTAGCCGATCAGGGTCATCACCATCGGGATCGCGGTGTCTTTCAGTCCGCGCAACGCGCCGTTGGCCACGCCCTGCGCGCCATCGACCAGCTGAAAGAGTGCCGCCATGCCGAGATAGGTGAGCGCCAGCGTATAAACCGGCGCCGCGCTGTCCCTGAGGAAGACCGCGATGAGATGCGCGCCGGCAAAGTGAAAAACCAGCGCCATGCAGCCCATGAAGGAAATGCCCATGGCGATGGCAATCCAGCCCGCGCGCGCCGCGCCCGCGATGTCGCCGGCACCCGCGGCAAGTCCGACACGTACGGTGGCGGCCTGACCCAGCCCCATCGGCACCATGAAGGCGAGTGCCGCCCATTGCAGCGCCACCTGGTGGCCGGCGACTTCCACGGTGCCGAGCCGCCCCATGAGCAGCGCCGCGGCCGAGAACAGCCCGATCTCGGCGCTGAGCGCCAGCGAAATCGGTGCGCCGATGCGGAGGAAGGTCGCCATGCGCCTGGAGGTCGTGCGCCACCAGCCGCGCGACAGGTGATAGGATGCGAATTGCCTGTCGCGCGCGATATGCCAGAAGAACAGCAGCAGCACCGCGAGGTTGACCGCGCTGGAGCCAATGCCGGCGCCGACCACGCCCATCTCCGGCACGATCCAGAAGCCAAAGATCAGTACGGCATTCACCGCGGCATTCAGCACCACGGCCAGCAGCGTCAGTATCAGCGCCGACCGCGGCCGTTCGAGCGCCGCAACGAAACCGCGCAGCACCATGAACCAGATCGCCGGCAGGAACATCCCGCTGACCGCCTGCATGAAGGGGGCCGCCAGTCCGATCAGTTCCTCCGGCTGGCCGATCAGACGCAGGAAGGGTTCCGTCACCAGCAGCAGAGCGGTGCAGATCACGCTGACCACACCGGTGGCGATCAGGCCATCATGCACGGCATGGCGCACGCCCTCGAGATCGTCCGGGTCACGGCCACGCGCCTGCGCCGCCAGGGCCGGCGTCGCCATCGCAAGGCCGAGGCCGAGCATCCAGAGGAAGCTGAAGATCGCGACACCAAGCGCCGCCGCAGCGAGCGCCTCGGCGTTGTAATGCGACAACAGCCAGACATCGGTGGTGTGAATCGCCATTGCGGCCAGCTGCGTGCCAATGATCGGCAGCGCCAGCGTGAGCGTTGCTCGCGCTTCGGTCAGGATCATGTTGTAAAATCCTGCTTAGGCGCTGGTGGCGGTGGCATCGGCCGGCCGGCCGAGCGCAGAAAGAGCCATGGCGACGATCTGCGGCGCATTCAGCCCCGCCTCGTCATATTGCTTCACTGGCGCGTCGTGATCGATGAAACGGTCCGGCAGCACCAGGGGGCGAATTTTCAGCCCTTGATCCAGCAGGCCATCGTGGCTGAGGAACTGCAGCACATGGCTGCCGAAGCCGCCGACCGAGCCCTCTTCCAGCGTGATCAGCACTTCATGATGGCGCGCCAGCTGGCGCACCAGATCGATATCGAGCGGCTTGCAGAAACGCGCATCGGCGACAGTCGTGCTGAGCCCGCGCGCGGCCAGATCCTCGGCCGCTTTCATGGCTTCGGGCAGGCGCGCGCCAAAGGACAGAATTGCGATCTTGCTGCCTTCGCGCAGCACGCGGCCCTTGCCCAGCGGCAGCACCGAGCCGCGGTCCGGCATCAGAATGCCGGTGCCCTCGCCACGCGGATAGCGGAAGGCGGAAGGGCGGTCGTCGATGGCGGCCGAGGTTGCCACCATATGCATCAGTTCGGCCTCGTCGGCCGCCGCCATCACCACCATATCGGGCAGGCAGGCGAGATAGGCGATGTCGAAACTGCCGGCATGAGTCGCGCCGTCGGCGCCGACCAGACCGGCGCGGTCGATGGCGAAGCGCACCGGCAGCTTCTGGATCGCCACGTCATGCACCACCTGGTCATAGGCGCGCTGCAGGAAGGTCGAGTAGATCGCGCAGAAGGGCTTGAAGCCTTCGGTGGCCAGCCCGGCCGCAAACGTGACGGCATGCTGCTCGGCAATGCCGACATCGAAGCAGCGGTTCGGAAATTTCTTCGCAAACAGGTCGAGGCCGGTGCCCGATGGCATCGCGGCGGTGATCGCCACGATCTTATCGTCGCGCTCGGCCTCACTGATCAGGCTGTCGGCAAACACTCTGGTATAGCTCGGGGGACCGGCTTTCGGCTTGGCCTGCGTGCCGGTGACGACATCGAATTTCGAGACGCCATGATACTTGTCGTCGGCAGCCTCGGCCGGGCCATAGCCCTTGCCCTTCTGCGTCACCACATGGATCAGGATCGGGCCGGCCTTGTCAGTGTCGCGGATGTTTTTGAGCACCGGCACCAGATGGTCGAGATTGTGCCCATCGACCGGGCCGACATAATAGAAGCCCATTTCCTCGAACAGCGTGCCGCCGGCCACCATGCCGCGTGCATATTCCTCGGCCTTTTCGGCAATCGAGGTGAGCGTGCGCGGCAGGATCTTCTCGCCGATCTGCTTGGCCATCTGGCGCAGGCCGATATAGGAGCGCGACGACATCAGGCGCGAGAGATAGGCGCTCATCGCCCCGACCGGCGGCGCAATCGACATGTCGTTGTCGTTCAGCACTACGATCAGCCGGCTGTTCATCGCGCCGGCATTGTTCATCGCCTCATAGGCCATGCCGGCCGACATCGCGCCGTCGCCGATCACGGCGATGACGTTGTTGGTGTCGCCCTTGAAGTCGCGCGCCACCGCCATGCCGAGGCCGGCGGAAATCGAGGTAGAGGAATGCGCGGCGCCAAACGGATCGTATTCGCTCTCGCTGCGGCGCGTGAAACCCGAGAGACCGCCGGGCTGGCGCAGGGTGCGGATGCGGTCGCGCCGCCCGGTGAGGATCTTGTGCGGATAGGCCTGATGCCCGACATCCCAGATCAGCTTGTCGACCGGCGTGGCAAACACGTGATGCAGCGCCACGGTCAGCTCGACCACGCCGAGACCGGCGCCGAGATGGCCGCCCGTCACCGACACAGCATCGATCATCTCGCGGCGCACTTCGTCGGCGAGCTGCTTGAGCTGGTCCAGATCGTACTGGCGGATATCCGCCGGCTTGGTCACGGTATCCAGCAGGGGCGTGCGGTTGCTGATCATTGCTGCCTGTCAGGAGGCGTTAAGCGGGTCACGAGCGGCGGGTTATAACAAACTCGGCCAGCTCCTGTAAAACCACGGACCTGGGGCCGAAATGCGACGATAGCCGGCTTTTCGCGGAATTGGTTAACGCCCGCGCCTTGTCCCTGGCCGGTTCCAGCCCCAGCAGGCCCACGAATGTCGCCTTGCCGGCCGCAGCGTCCTTGCCCACCGCCTTGCCCAGCTCGGCGGCCGAGCCTTCATGGTCCAGCAGGTCGTCGGCGATCTGGAAGGCCAGACCGAGCTCTGCGGCATAATCGCGCAGAACCGCGCGGTCTGCCGCGCCGGCCTGCCCCAGGATGGCGCCGGCCTCGGCCGAAAAACGGATCAGGGCGCCGGTCTTGAGCGCCTGCAGATCAGCGATCTCGTCATAGCTCAGCGGCTGTCCGGCCGCCGTACGGTCCTCGGCCGCGAGGTCGATGGCCTGACCGCCCACCATGCCGCGCGCGCCCGAAGCCTGCGCCAGTCCGGCCACCAGCCCGGCCTGCACGGCTGGATCGGGGTGCGTGGCCGGTTCGACGAGGGTGAGGAAGGCCTGGCTCTGCAGCCCGTCGCCGGCCAGCACGGCGGTTGCCTCGTCGAAGGCCTTGTGCACCGTCGGCTTGCCCCGGCGCAGGTCGTCATCGTCCATGCAGGGCAAATCGTCGTGGACCAGCGAATAGGCGTGCAGCATCTCGATGGCGGCCGCGACGCGCAGGCTGCGCTCGCGCGGCACGCCGAACAGATCGGCCGATGCCACCGCAAGCAAGGCACGCAGCCGCTTGCCGCCGCCCAGGCTGGCATAGCGCATCGCGCTGTCCAGTTTCGTAGTGCCTTCGCCCACGCCTGGAAGCAGGCGGTCCAGCGCAGCCTCGACGGCAGCCCCCACCTCCTGCATCGCCGCCGCGAGCGCGGGCGACGGCTGCTCGCTCATCTCAGTCTGCCTTGAAAGCTTGCGTGCCAGCGGCCTGGCCGTCGGCACCGACCACGATCTTTTCGATCTTCTCTTCGGCGGCCTTCAGCTTGGCTTCGCAATGGCGCTTCAGCAGGGCGCCGCGGCCATAGAGCGCAATCGACTCTTCCAGATCGACGCGGCCGCCTTCCAGTTTGGCGACGATCTCGTCCAGCGCCTTCAACGCCGCCTCGAAACTCATTGCGGCGATCTCCGCCGGGATGGTTTCCTGACCGGCTTCCTTCTCAGCCTTGGACATGCCGCCTCCGTTCCACAAAGCCGCCACAGTTTACGGCCTAGCTATGATGCCAACAACCCGCCCTGCAGTCCGATTCGGCCTGCAATCTGGCGTGGCCGAAGCAATATAGCGCAGGCTATGATTTGCCAACCCCGACTCAGACAACGGGAGACTCCACATGTCCAGCCTCACCTTCTCACGCCGCACCCTGCTGTTGGGCAGCCTCGCCGGCGCCGCCGCGTTCGGCACCCGTCCTGCATGGGCCGCCTCCGACGACCAGTCGCTGATCGACTCGGCACGCATCACCGTGGATGCTTTCGCCAATGACGGCCAGATGAGCGACCTGCGCCGCAAGCTGGCCCAGGCCAGGGGCGTCTTCGTCGTGCCGCAGCTGCTGAAAGCCAGCTTCATCATCGGCGGCGAAGGCGGCTCGGGTGTGCTGCTGGCCAAGACCGGCACCGGCTGGAGCGAGCCCTGCATCTACACGATGGGCGCGGGCTCCATCGGGCTGCAGATCGGCGGCGAAGCCTCGCAGGTCATGCTGGTGCTGATGAACGACAAGGCGGTGAACGCCATCCTGCGCAACGAGTTCAAGATCGGTGCCGATGCCACCGTCGCCGCCGGCCCGGTCGGCATGGGCGTCGAAGCCGCCACCACCAGCAATCTCGGCGCTGATATCTATTCCTATGCCAAGACCAAAGGCCTGGCCGCCGGCGTGTCGGTGGAGGGTGCGGTGATCACCGCGCGCCACAGCCGCAACGCGGCCTACTATGGCAGGGAAGCGCATCCGCGCAACATTCTTTACGACAACGTGGTGAGCAATCCCGGCACCATGGCTTTGCGCCAGGCACTGACCAATGCGGAGATGCGGTGATCTCGGCGGCGACACTGCAAGGGTACCGCGCCACGACCTATGCGGTGACACTGCCTGATGACGATTTGCTCGGCCTGCGGCTGGAGGAAACCAGCGCGCAGGCCGACGCGTTTCTGCGCCGCGCCAGAGCAACCTCGATCACCTGCCTGAATGCCTGGAACCCGCGCAGCATGGCGCGGCCCGTGACGCGCAACATGGCGGCACATCAGCGCCTGCGCCGCGAGCTGGCGGATTACACCGCCCTGCCGCATCTCGGCGTGCCGGATCGCCCGACCTGGCGGCCGGAGCCGGGATTTGCCGTGCTGGATCTCGAAACGGAAAAGGCCATGACGCTTGCGCAGCGCCATGGCCAGTTCGGGATTGTGCGCTACGAACGTGGCGGCGTCGCAGAACTGCTGCTGACCCGCCTCGCCCTTCGCTGATCAGGCGACTTCGAACAGCCCGGCGCCGCCCTGGCCGCCGCCGATGCACATGGTCACCACCACATATTTGGCGCCACGGCGCTTGCCCTCGATCAGGGCATGGCCGGTCATGCGCGCGCCCGACATGCCATAGGGATGGCCGATCGAGATGGCACCGCCATTCACGTTCAGGCGCTCATTCGGGATGCCGAGCTTGTCGCGGCAATACAGCACCTGTACGGCGAAGGCCTCGTTCAGCTCCCACAGGCCGATATCGTCCATCTTGAGGCCGAAGCGCTGCAGCAGCTTGGGCACGGCATAGACCGGGCCAATGCCCATTTCGTCGGGCTCGCAGCCGGCCACCGCCATGCCGCGATAGATGCCGAGCGGCGAGAGCCCCTTCTTCTCGGCCAGCTTGGCTTCCATCACCACGCAGGCCGAAGCACCGTCCGACAACTGGCTGGCATTGCCCGCCGTGATGACGTTGCCCGGGCCGCGCACCGGCTGCAGGCCGGCGAGGCCTTCCAGCCTGGTATCGGCGCGGTTGCCTTCGTCCTTGGTCAGCGTCACGTCCTTGTAGGAAACCTGCTTGGTCTCCTTGTCGACCACCGCCATGCTGCTCGGCATCGGCACGATCTCGTCGTCGAACTTGCCGGCCGCCTGCCCCGCCGCGGTGCGCTTCTGGCTTTCCAGCGCGTATTCGTCCTGCGCCTCGCGGCTGATGCCGTAGCGCTTCGCGACCGTCTCGGCGGTGTCGATCATCGCCATGTAGATGTCGGGTTTGTTTTTCATCAGCCATTCATCGCGGGCGCGGAAGGTGTTCATGTGCTCGTTCTGCACCAGCGAGATCGATTCCAGGCCGCCGCCCACCACGATGGGCGCGTTGTCGTGGATCACCTGCTTGGCGGCGGTGGCAATCGCCATCAGCCCTGAGCCGCACTGGCGATCGAGGCTCATGCCGGCGACAGATACCGGCAGACCGGCGCGCACCGCACAGAAGCGCGCGATGTTGCCAGCCGTGCCGCCCTGCTGCAGCGCCGCGCCCATGATCACATCATCCACCTCGGCGCCGTCGATGCCGGCGCGTTTCACCGCTTCGCGGATCGCATGCGCGCCCAGCGTGGCCGGATCGGTGTTGTTGAAAGCGCCGCGATAGGCCTTGCCGATGGGCGTGCGGGCAGTGGAAACGATGACGGCTTCGCGCATTTTTCTTCTCCCTAGAATGGTCTGGGGCCGAACGCTAGACCCAAAATTATTGCGACGCAAACCTGCCGCTACGGCAGCGCTTTACGTGTGCGTCAAGTGGGCCAGCGCTTGGCGATCTCTTCCAGCATCACCTCGGTGGCACCGCCGCCGATAGGATGGATGCGGGCATCGCGCGCCATGCGCTCGATTGCACTTTCGCGCAGATAACCCGCGCCGCCATGGAACTGCAGGCAATCGTAGGTGACGTCGTTGACCAGCTCGCCGCACAAAGCCTTGACCATCGAGACCTCGCGCACGGCATCCTTGCCGTCGCCCATCAGCCAGGCGGCATGATAGACCAGTTGCCGCGCCGCTTCGGTGCGGGCTTCCAGCATGGCCAGCCGCTGGCGGATCACCTGCTTGTCGGCCAGCACGCCGCCGAAGGCCTTGCGGGTCGTGACATATTCGCGGGTGATCTGCAGCGCGCGGCGACATTCGCCCACCGCCATCGCGCCCAGCACCAGCCGCTCGTTCTGGAAGTTGCGCATGATGGCGTAGAAGCCGTGATTCTCCTCGCCCAGCCGGTTCTCGACCGGTACGCGGCAGTTGTCGAACACGAGTTCCGCCGTGTCCGAACAGAGCCAGCCATGCTTGCGCAGACTGCGTCCGACGCTGAAGCCCGGCGTGCCTTTCTCGACGGCGAAGATGGAGATGGCGCGCGAGCCCCTGGCGTCGGGATCGGTCCTGGCGGCGACGAAATACAGATCGGCATGCACGCCATTGGTGATGAACATCTTGCTGCCGTTCAGCACATAATGATCGCCATCGCGCTTCGCCCGCGTGCGGATGGCGGCCACATCCGAGCCCGCATCGGGCTCGGTCACGGCCACAGCAGTAATCAGCTCGCCAGCGATGACCTTGGCGAACCAGCGATCGAGCTGCTGTTTGTTCGCCGCATGCGCCAGATGCGGCGAAGCCATGTCGGTATGCACCAGCACAGTGGCGGAAAATCCGCCAAAGCCGGAGAGGCCGCACTCTTCCGCTAAAATCGCGGAAGCGATGGGAAGCTGCGCGCTGCCGCCATAGCTTTCCGGATAGCGGATGCCGAAGAAACCGAGCGCGCCCATTTTGCGCAGGGTCTCGCGCGGCACCATGCCCTGCTCTTCCCAGGCCTCGCCCTGCGGGCGGACTTCCTTGTCGATGAAACGGGCGACCTGTTCGCGCAGCGCCGCGTGATCGTCGCTCTCATGGATCGTCCGCATTCACATCCCCTATTTGAGCAGAGGCACCAGCCGTTCGAGTGCCTGCGACAGTTTCGGCAGCGAGGCCGCGTAGCACAGCCGGATGCGGCCTTCGCCGGCCGGACCGAAGGCGACGCCCGGCGCCAGGCCGACCTGGGCTTCACGTGCGATCTGCTTGCAGAGTTCGACGCTGTCGGTCAGGCCATCCAGCGCAAAGAAGGCATAGAAGGCGCCTTCCGGCTTGCCGAGTGTCACGCGCGGCAGCGGCGCCAGTGC
>JAEYSS010000085.1 GCA_023434425.1 Pseudomonadota bacterium
TGCCGAATTTTGCGGTCGCGTTGGCCTGGGTCACCGGCGAGGTTCCCACCGAGCGGGTCGGAACACCGCCGCCGCCCATCGGATGAGCGGGGAACCATGTGCGGGCGTCGGGAGCCTGAATGGCCTGCCGGGGACCGGCATTGACCTGCATCGGGCCGACTGCATGCGCCTGTGCTGACTGGCCGGGCAGCGGATTGGCCCGCGCATTGTTGATGGCATCGGAACGTGCGTCCGCCTGCTGGGTGGCGGCGTTCTGCTTCAGCGCCTGGAACAGATCGGCCGGCAGTTCGACGGCGCCGCCGGCTCGACTGGCGCCATTGCTCGCGACCGGCTCGTCCTGTTCGGCCGGTGCAGACTTGCGGTCGGCGCGCGGATCCATGGTGACGCCAAGCTTCATCCCCGGCTGCGGGACGGCCTGGCCCTGAGCGGCCTGGATCTCCGCTGCCGCGGCGCCATCAGCCGCCGCCAGCATGGTTTGCGGTTCATCTTTGCTGATCGGCCCGAGATCGATGCCCAGCGCAGCCAGCGCATGCGCGCCGGGATCCTTGCCGGTGGATTCCTCCACCATGCCGCTGACCAGCGAAGCCACCAGGCCGATCGGACCGCCGAACAACCCGCCGCCGGCCATGCGGGAACCCGGATCGATCTTGTCGCCGGTCATGGCGCGATAGACCGTGTTGACGATCGGGATGTGCTGCAGCGGATTGATGATGTCGAGGAAGTCGCCGAAGGTGAAACCGTCGTCGCCGAACAGCGGCTTGCCGGCCTTGGCGGACGCACCCTCCCCTTCGGCCATTCTGGCCGGGCGCGGCGGCAAATCATTGATGCCGTGAACGTCGTAGGTGGATAGGCTCGACATGATGGTCCTTCCTCAGGACATATCATTGCAAGCCGCAGGCCAAGAAACCGGCCAAGGAAATCATGTGGTTAACGATGCCGACTGGCGTACCCGGCAAATCCTGCCGGGCAGCTAGAGATAGTGGCCGGAGCGTTTGCGCTTGGCGGCCAGATAGGCCTCGTTATGGGCGTTGGTCGGGAATTTATGCGGCACGCGCTCGACCACCTCGATGCCGCAGGCGGCCAGGCCCGACACCTTCTCTGGATTGTTGGTCAGCAGCCGCACCCGATGGAAGCCCAGCTTCTGCAGCATGCGGGCAGCCGGCAGGAACCAGCGTTCGTCGGCATCGAAACCGAGCCGCTGGTTGGCATCCACCGTATCGAACCCCTGGTCCTGCAACTGATAGGCGCGCAGCTTGTTGACCAGGCCGATGCCGCGGCCTTCCTGCGCCAGATAGAGCAGCACGCCACCGCCGGCTTCGTTGATGGTGCGGATCGCGCCACGCAGTTGTTCACCGCAGTCGCAGCGCAGACTGCCCAGCAGATCGCCCGTGAAGCATTCCGAATGCAGACGGGTCAGCACCGGCTGCGCCGGATCCGGCATGCCAATAACCAGCGCAAAATGCTCCTGCCGGCCATCGGCCGGACGGAAGGCAAACAGCTGCGCAGTCTCCGCATCCGCGACCGGCAGCCGGGCACGACTGACCGGCTGCAGCGTTTCTGCCGCCGCCGTGTCATAGGCAGCGACCGCCGTTTCCGGTAGCGACTGCAGGTCGGGCGGCACCGCCGCATCGGCGGGCAGTTCGACATGAAGGGCTGCCGGCAGCAGATAGGCGGTCTTGGCCAGCTTCACGGCGAGGCGGGCGCTGTCCGGCGGCGCGGTCTTGATCCGCGTGAAAGGCCCGCGCAGCGGCGCCGCGAGGTCGCGGCTGGCATCGGCCAGATCGCGGATCAGGGCGGCACGCTCCTCGGCCGGGACCGGCAGGTCATGCAGGGGTAACAGAATCGTGTCATGCCCGGTGGGGCCGATATGCAGCACCGCGGCACGCGACGCCGGCAGAACCAGCGACGCCGTATTGTCGAAGGGCCGCAGATCGGCGAGGGTTGCTTCCGTCAGGGTTTCCGCCGCCAGCACCAGGGTGCGACGGCGCCCGCCGCCAAGCAGCAGCACCGGCCGGCCGCGACGCAGTTCGTGGCCGGCGCGGTCGACGGCAATGGCGGCGGCGGCAGGGGAAAGTTCAGTCATGACCGATCCGATGTACGACTCTGGCGGCAACCCGGCAAGCCATGGGGAACCGGCGACGCAACCGGATGTCGACCCTGCCGCAGCGGTTACCACCGGGATGCCGCCGGGGTCGACCGAAGTTGCGCCCTGGACCACGCCCAGCCTGCAGGCCCGCCTGATCGCCCGGGGCCTGCGCCGCCTGGTCAAGCCGCGCCGGGTCAGCCACGCCGACCTGCCGCTGATCCGCGCGCTGATGGCTGCGATGACCCGCAGCCGCCCCTTGCCCGGCGTTACGGTCGAGCGCGTGAAACTGCCGGTGCATGGCGAATGGCTGCGACCGCGCCAGGCCCGACGCGGCCGGGCGCTGCTGTATCTGCATGGCGGCGGCTACATGGCCGGCAGTCCGCGCACGCACCGCGCCATCACGATGCGGCTGGCGCATCGGCTTGGCGTACCGGTCTTTGCGCTCGACTATCGCCTGGCGCCCGAGCATCCCTATCCGGCCGCACTGGACGACGTGCTGGCAGCCTGGCGCTGGCTGCTGAAAGACGGCTGGCGCCCGGATCGCCTCTGGCTGGCGGGCGATTCGGCCGGCGGCGGCCTTGCCCTCGCCCTGATGCTGGCCTGCAAGCAGCAGGACTTGCCGCTGCCGGCCGCCGCAGCGCTGTTTTCGCCCTGGACCGACCTGACCTGCAGCGGCGTGGCCGTCGCCGAAAATGCCGAACGCTGTGCGTGGTTCACGGCGCCGCAGCTGCATTTCGCCGCCCGTCTCTACGCCCATCGCCATGCCCTCGCCGATCCCCTGGTCTCGCCGCTGTTCGGCGACCTGTCGGGCCTGCCGCCGCTGCTGCTGCATGCCAGCGACAGCGAACTGCTGCGCGACGATTCGCTGCGGCTGGAAACCAGGGCCCGCGCCGCCGGCACGCCGGTCCGTCTGCGGCTGTGGCACGGCCTGCCGCATGCCTGGCCGAATTTCGCCGGCCTCATGCCGGAGGGCGATGCCTGCCTGGAAGATGCGGCCAGCGCCCTGCTCGCACTAACTGCTGCTTAACTGTCTGCTGCTTAACTGCTTGAGCCGTAAGGCGCGAACAGGCAGACTCGGCGTCGTGCCGCGCGCCGTGGCCGGAGTGGGGAGACCAGCTTGCAGGAAAAAGAACTGCGCCTTGCGCTGGTATGCTTCGGCGGCGTCTCGCTCGCCATTTACATGCATGGCGTCACCAAGGAAATCCTCAAACTGGTGCGCGCCTCGCGGGCCTATCATGACCTGCCCAAGGGCGCGGCACGCGACAGCGCGCGGTTCGCGGACCATGTGCAGGCCAGCGATACCGAATATGACAGCGAGCATGCCTATTTCGAACTGTTGCAGGATGTCGGCAAGCATATCGATCTGCGCGTCGTGGTGGATGTCATCGCCGGTGCCTCGGCCGGCGGCATCAACGGCCTGATCCTCGGACGCGCGCTGGCGCATAACCTGCGCATCGACCATTTCCGCAACCTCTGGCTCCGCGAAGCCGATGTCGAACGGCTGCTCGACACCGAGAAGCGCGCGACGCAGTGGAGCAAGGCCTATATGCGGCCGCTGCTGTGGCTGGCCGCGCGCTCGCGCTTCGGCCGGCTGCTGCTCGGCGAAAGCGAGGTTCTGCAGAAGGTGTCGCTGTTCACCCGCTCGCGCTGGTTCCAGCCGCCTTTCGACGGCACGCATCTGCTGCGCCAGCTGCTGGCCGGACTGGAGGGCATGGGCAACCCGACGACACCAGGCGATTCGCTGATGCCCGCCAGTCTGGCGCTCGACCTGTTCGTGACGCTGACCGATTTCTACGGTTTCCTGCAGCATATTCCGATCCATGATCCACCCTATGTGCGCGACCGCGAGCATCGCCACGTGCTGCGCTACAGCTATCGCCGCTGGCCCGGCGGCGAGGAGCAATCCGACTTCACCCGCGCCGATGCGCCGGCGCTGGCCTTTGCCGGGCGCGCCACGTCCGCCTTCCCCGGCGCCTTCCCTCCGGCGCAGATCGGCGAGATCGACCGGCTGCTGGCCGAACAGGGCCGGCAATGGGAGAATCGCAGCAGCTTCATCAACCGCAATTTCGCCGACTATCTGCGCGCCGACCTCGATCCGGAACTCACCTCCTTCGTCGATGGCGGTGTGCTGGCGAACAAGCCGTTTGCCGCAGCGATGAAAGCGATCCGCGGCCGCCCGGCCTATCGCGAAGTCGACCGCCGCCTGGTCTATATCGATCCGCAGCCGTTGCGCCCGCCGCCACCGCCGACCGGCCGCACGCCCGGTTTCTTCCGCGTCCTGAAGGGCGCGCTGAGCGACATCCCGCGCAACGAGCCAATTGCCGATGAACTGATCGGCGTCAGCCGCTTCAACGAACGTGTGCGCCACCTGCGCGGCGTGATCGAGGCAACCCAGCCGCAGATCGCGCAGCTGGTGGAGGAAAGTGCGCCACAGCACCTCGACGCACCCTTAAGCGAGATGGAAGTGCGGCTCTGGCGCATGCAGGTGAGCGAGCGCGCCGTACGCGAGGCCGGCTTTGCCTATGAAGGTTATGTGCGCCTCAAACTGGGCGCCGTGCTCGATTTCGTCACCAGGCTGGTCTGCGACGCCTGCGGCCATGGCGAACGTTCGACCGAGGCGCAATGGACCCGCCAGGCGCTGCTGCACTGGGCCGAAAGTCGCGGCGTCTGCTACACGGTGAAGCAGTTCGAAAAGGCCCGGCCGGGTGCCAGCATCGACCAGCTGCCGGGCTGGGTGCGTTTCCTGCTACGCTTCGACGTTGCCTTCCGGACGCGCCGCGTCCGCTTCCTGGTGCAACAGCTCAACCAGCTTTACGGCAAGCTGACCGACTCCGAGCATCGCGGCCTGAAGGCCGAGGAACTCGACAAGCTGAAACGCACGCTCTACGAGGCGCAGGAAACGCTGCGCCATTTCAGCAGCGCCAACTGCCTTACGGCAACAACCACCGAGCAGCTCAAGGCGCTGTTCTTCCGCCGCGTCGCACTGCAGCAGGCCGATCTGCTGGCGCAGGATGCGCAGGACTTTGCCGCGAAGAACCTGACGGCCATCGACGCAGCCATTGATGCGATGGGCGTCGACATCGACCTCAACCGCCGCACCGACCAGCTGGATGCGCTGTTCGCCGACCTGGCGCCGCAGGACTGGAGCGCCCCGGCGCGGCAGACGCTGCTGGTCAGCTATATTGGCTTCCCCTTCTGGGATGTGCTGACCTTCACCATCACCAACTGGCGCGACCTTGGCGAGTTCAACGAAATCCGCATCGACCGCATCAGCCCCGAAGACGCCGTCGCCATCCGCAAAGGCAACACGCTCAAGGGCGTAAATCTCGGTCGCTTCGGCGGCTTCTTCAGCCGGGCGCATCGCGAGAATGACTACCTCTGGGGCCGCCTGCATGCGGCCGACCGCCTGATCGACATCGTCTACGATGCCGCCAGCGGGCCGGGCCTGGATATCCCGCTCGACCGGACCGCGATCAAGCTGAAGGCCTTCCGCCTGATCCTCGACCGCGAAGCCGCCAACCTCGCCGTCAGCCAGACGCTGATCGCCGGCCTGCGGCACGAACTGGACGCCATCGCGGCCGGCAAAGCCGCGTGAACTGCTGCCGGGGCGCCTTGTCCGGCTAGGGATTTGGCGTATGCTCGCGGCGCCCTTTTCAGCCAGCCAAGCGAGCCTTACCGTGACCCGTCCGATCCGTTCCGCCCTTCTCATTGCTGTTGCCGTGGTGGCGATCAGCCCGGCAGTCTTCGCGCAGAAGCAGACCGCCAAAACGGCCGACGATCCGGTGGTGGCGCGCGTGAACGGCCAGCCGATCCATCGCTCGACCGTGCTCGACTTCTATAACCAGCTGCCGCCGCAGATGGCGCAGATTCCACTGGAGCAGATCGTCCCCGGCATCATCAACGAACTCGCGGCGCGCAAGCTGCTGAGCGACGCCGCCGAGAAGGCCAAGCTGGGCGATAACGCCGAAGTGAAGAAGCAGCTGCAGGCAGCGCGCGAGCAGGTGCTGCAGCAGGCCTATCTGGATCGCAAGGTAAAGGAAGAGGTCACCGATGCGAAACTGAAGGCGCGCTACGACGAACTGATCAAGCAGCAGCCGGCGCAGGAAGAAGTGCATGCCCGTCATATCCTGGTCAGCAGCGAAGCCGATGCCAAGGCGGCGCTGGACGAAGTGAAGAAGGGCGCCGATTTCACCGAGGTCTCGAAGAAGCGTTCGACCGGACCGACTGCGGCCACCGGCGGCGACCTCGGCTTCTTCACCCAGGACAAGATGGTGCCGGCTTTCGCCGAAGCCGCCTTCAAGCTGCAGCCCGGGCAGGTGACCGAAGCGCCGGTGCAGACCCAGTTCGGCTGGCACATCATCAAGGTGGAAGCCCGCCGCAAGGCGGAACCGCCGAAGTTCGAGGACGTGCGCGGCCAGGTCTACGAGATGATGAGCGGCGAAGCCGTCGAAAAGCTGGTGGCCGATCTGCGCAAGGGCGCCAAGATCGAACAGCTCGACTGGCCCCAGGAAGGTGGCAGCAAGCTGCCGACCATCGCGCCGGCCGAGCCGAAGAAGAAGTAAAACCGCTCAGCAAAAACAGACAAAGCTCAGGAGCTTCACGATGGCTGCGCATCCGGTTTCGCCGCTGGCGCCCAAGTCCTATCCGAAACTGCCTGCCGTGCCGGGCGTACGTTTCGCGACCGGACATTCGGGCATGCGTTACAAGAATCGCGACGACCTGCTGCTGATCGAATTCGTCGCCGGCACCACGGCCGCCGGGCTGTTCACGCGCTCGTCGATGCCTGGCGCGCCGGTGGAATGGTGCCGCAAGATCCTGCCCAATGCTGCTGCACGTGCGCTGGTGGTGAATGCCGGCATCGCCAATGTGTTCACCGGCAAGGCCGGCGCGCAGGCGGTGAAGGCCACTGCGGACGGTGCCGCCAGGGCGCTCGGCTGCAAGGCCAATGAAGTCTATCTCGCCTCGACCGGCGTGATCGGCCAGATCCTGCCCGCCGACAAGATCGTGGCGCAGATGCCCAAGCTGAAAACGGGCCTGCAGGACAGCGACTGGATGAGCGCCGCCAAAGCGATCATGACCACCGATACCTTCCCCAAGCTGGCCACCGCCAAGTGCAAGATCGACGGCAAGGCCGTGACGATCAACGGCTTCTGCAAGGGCTCAGGGATGATCGCGCCGGATATGGCGACCATGCTGGCCTTCATCGTCACCGACGCCAAGCTGCCGGCCGATACGCTGCAGGCATTGCTGAAGGCGAGCAACAACCAGAGCTTTAACTGCCTCACCGTCGACGGCGACACCTCGACCTCGGACACCGTGCTGCTGTTCGCCACCGGCAAGGCCGGCAACACGGCGCATGCCAAGGCGTCTGACAAGCGGCTGGCCGATTTCCGCAAGGCGCTGACCACTGTCATGAGCGACCTCGCCCAGCAGATCGCCAAGGACGGCGAAGGCGCGCAGAAGCTGGTGACCATCGACGTGACCGGCGCCAGGAGCGATGCCTCGGCCCGCATCATGGCGCGCGCGATCGCCAATTCGCCGCTGGTGAAGACCGCCATTGCCGGCGCCGATGCCAACTGGGGCCGCATCATCATGGCGGTCGGCAAATCGGCCGAGCCGGCCAACCGCGACAAGCTGGTGATCAAGATCGGCGGCAAGGCCGTGACCAAGAACGGCATGGTGCGGCCCGATCACGACGATTCCGCTGCCACCAAACATTTCCAGGGCCGCGATGTGCGCATCGAGGTGGATGTCGCCGTGGGCAAGGGCGCGGCGCGCGTCTGGACCTGCGACCTGACGCACGGCTATATCGACATCAATGCCGACTATCGCAGCTGACGATCCGCTCTGCCCCGGCGACGCGACGGCGCTGCTGGCGCCGAAGCCCGTCGTGCTGGTGGTCGCCGTGGCGCTGGTCGACCCGGACGGCCGCGTGCTGCTGACCCAGCGCCCGCCGGGCAAGAAGCTGGCCGGCATGTGGGAATTTCCCGGCGGCAAGGTGGAGCCGAACGAGACGCCGGAAGCAGCCCTGATCCGCGAGCTGCATGAGGAACTGCATCTGGATATCTCGGCGGCCTGCCTGGCGCCCTATGCCTTTGCCAGCCATGCCTACGACGACTTCCACCTGCTGATGCCGCTTTATGTCTGCCGCCGCTGGGCCGGACAGCCGCAGCCGCGCGAAGGCCAGGCGATGAAATGGCTGCGCCCCATCAAGATGAACCCGCAGGAGATGCCGCCGGCCGATGTGCCGCTGGTGGCGATGCTGCGCGACCTGCTGGTCTAGGCACGGCCAGTTTCGTCCTGTTCGGGGGCCCGTTTCGTCCCATTCGGGGCCTGTTGCGTCCCGTTCGGGCCAGTTCTGTCCCGTTCCGTCCCACTGCAGCCTGTTTCGGCCTGTTATAGCCAGCGTAAGTCCTGGCATTGTGTGCCAAGCCACTGATTTTCCGATCCACGATGTCCAACAGCGGCGCCAGTCTGGCGAATGGCGCGTTTCCGCGCAGACTCAAATGTAGCAAATGTTCCCTTTGTAGGAATAATAGCATAGGTTGTATTAAAAACCAAGACATAAAGGCCCCTCACCCTCCCATCGCGCTGCGATGGGAGGGTGAGGGTTTTACCTACTTCGACACCCGCTCCAGCGCCTCCGCGCTGTACTGCGCGGCGAAGGCTTCAGACGGCGGGATCGGCTTGATCACATCGACCAGCACGCCGCTCGGATCGGCGAGGATGAAATGCCGCTGGCCGAAATCCTCGTCGCGAATGCTCAGCCGGATATTCAGACCTGCTTTCTGCGCGCGCGCGTAGACCGCATCGACATCCTCGACCTCGAAATTGATCAGGACGCCCTGGGCCGGCTTGCGGAAACCTTCCGGGATGGTCTCGTGGGTATGGTCGAGTATGGCAAGATTGACCCGCGAATCGCTCCGGCTGGTCAGATGCACATACCAGTGACTCTCGAAAGCCGGGGTGAAGTCGAAATGGGTTTCGTAGAAGGCCCGGGTCTCGGCCAGTTTGTCGGTGCAGATCACGGGATAGAAGCTGGTGAGTTTCATGACGGTGTCCCTGTCTGTGGTCTCGGGTGGCGGGACGGCTCTGGTTAAGGCACTGGACTGGCCGTCCTGGGATTGATATAAACATACAGGCTGTATGTATGCAAGAGAAACGTCAGAGCAAGGCTGAGAAACATGCGGCGACGCGGGCGGCCCTGCTGGCCACCGCGCGCGGGCTGTTTGCCGAAAAGGGCTATGCCGCCACCGGCACCGAAGAGGTCGTGGCCCAGGCCAAAGTCACGCGCGGCGCGCTCTACTATCACTTCACTGATAAGCAGGCGTTGTTCGCCGCCGTGGTCGAACAGGTGGCGCAGGAGGTGCTGTCGGCCATCGAAGCTGCAGCGGCAACGGCCAGATCGCCGCTCGATGGTCTGCTGCGCGGCAGCCAGGCCTTCATCGCTGCCTGTCTGGAGCCGGGCGCACGGCAGATCTATCTGATCGACGCGCCGTCGGTGATCGGCTGGCAGCGCTGGCGCGAGATCGATGCCCGGCATGGCATGGGCTCGCTGCGCCAGGGCATCGACGCCGCACTCGCCGACCTGCCGCGCGGGCAGAAGCTGTCGGCCGAGGCGCTGACCTATCTGCTGAGCGGCGCGATGAACGAAGCCGTGCTGTGGCTGGCCGAAGCGAAAGGCGAAGCTGCCGCGCGCAAGGCGGCTGAAACGGCGCTCAAACGGATTCTGGAGTTGCTGTTCACGCCAGAAAGCTGAGTGGGGAGTCCCGATCAGTTCGGCTTGAGCGGCCCGCCGATGGGATGCGCCACCGTACCCAGCGCATCGGCCAGACGATGCGTCGCCTGCCCCGGCCGCAGCGGCTTCTGCTGGCTGTCATGCGGCGACCAGCCGGTCAGTGTGATCATCTCGAAGGTGGCCGGGATGCGACCGTCGGATCCCGCAAAGCGCTGCTGATAGAGTTCCGCCATGCGCAGCAGCGTGGCGCGGCGGGTGAAATTTTTACGCCGGGTCAGCACCGCATTGGTCTCGCCCATGCCGCGTAAATCGCGCATCAGGCCAAAGGCATCCGAATATGTGACCGGGATGACTTCGCTGTCGGCGACAGGCAGCGCGAAACCGGCGCGCTGCAACAGGGCAGCGCCATCCAGCGTCTCCGCCATCGGCGAGATGCGCGGACTGGCGCCCCCCTCGATTTCGGCTTCGGCCGCGAGCCAGGATTGCCGGAGTTCGCTCAGGGTCGAACCGCCCAGCATGGCACCCAGGAAGAGGCCATCGGGTTTGAGCGCATGGCGGATCTGGATCAGTGCGCCGGGCAGGTCGTTGACCCAGTGCAGGTTGAGCAGTGCAATGACAAGATCGAATTTGCCTTCGGCAAACGGGAGGAATTCCTCGTCGCCGACCGCATGCAATCCGGCACTGCCGACGGAATCCATCGATACGATCTGCTCGATCTGGCCACGCGACCCCAGATGGGATCGCAGCCACAGGGCATCGCAGCCCTGCGCCAGCGCCAGCGGAAAGCTGCGACGGATATCGTCCAGCCGGTCCAGCAGCCGCTCGGCCACGGCCGCGCGCAGAAAATCGTAATCACCAGCCAGCGTGGCCGCACGCTGGCGCTGACGCCGCTTGGCGGCACGATCGAAGACCTGCATAGTGTTGCTCATCGCTGCATTCTGCCACGGGCCATCCCACCCCGCCATGCCGGCACGGACCAAAATCAGGAAGGCCATCGT
>JAEYSS010000195.1 GCA_023434425.1 Pseudomonadota bacterium
GACGTTACGCCGTCCTGCGGCAAGGCAATGCGCCCGCCCGTCGCGTCACCGAGGGCGACAGCATGGATGGCATGACGGTGAAGAAAATTCTGCGAGATCGCATCGTCACGACGGCGGCTGACGGTGCGGAAGCCACACTTCGCCTTTTTCCGGACCGCCCCGCCGACGCGGCAAAATCCGACACCCAACCGGCCGCTTCGCCGCCGGCGTCTGTTGTCACTGCCGGTATGCCGGAACAGCCACCAGCCGGCATCGTCCCGGTCGACAATCGACCGCGCAAGCCGCTGATCACCTCTCAACCCTGATTTACGCAGAAAGATATACCCCCATGTCTTTGCGCCACATTTGTCCCCTCGCGCTGGCCACCGTGGTCCTTTTGACCGGCTGTTCCAGCGTCGAGGGCTATTTCGGCTCAGAGAAAATTCCGGCCGCCACCTCGGCACCGGTTTCAGCGCAGCGTAATCCGCGTGGAATCGCACCGGCTGGCAGTGAAGTGTTGCCGCCCCGCGACAATGCCCCATTCGACCAGCAGGGCGACGGCAACGTCGTGCAGACCGGGACGACGAGCCCCGCGACCCAGACCCCGGCGGGTGATATCACCCTGAATTTCAATCAGGCCAGCCTGCAGGAGGTGGCAGATACCATTCTCGGGCAGATCCTTGGCCTGAAATACAGCATCGACCCGAACTTGCAGACCAGCGTCACGATTCGCACAACACGGCCGATGACCAGGTCTGAGCTGCTGCCCGCATTCGAAAGCGTTCTGCAATCAAACGGTATGGCGCTGCTGCGCGCTGACGGCAGCTATCGCATCGTTCCATTGGGCGGCGGAGCCGCAACCGGCCCGGCACTGGCGAAGGGAACCTTCGGCGGCGCCGGTGGCGGCGCACCCGGAACCCATGTCATACCGCTGAAATTTGCCTCCGCCCGGCAGCTGCAGAAGCTGCTTGAGCCATTCGTCCCGACCGGCGGCGTGCTGCAGGTCGACGATGCCCGTAACGTGCTTCTCTTGTCAGGCGCGCGCGATATCGCCTCTTTCCGGCGCATGATCGAAACTTTCGACGTGGACTGGCTCCGCGGTATGTCCTACAGCCTGCTGTCTCTAAAGCAAGGCAACGCCACGTCTGTGGCGCAGGAAGTGAACGAGATCATCAGTTCCGGCAGCGAGGGTTCGCTCAGCGGCATCGTGCGGGTCATCCCGATCCAGCGCATCAACGCAATCCTTCTGGTCTCGCCGCAACAGGCTTATATCCAGCGCGCCAGGGACTGGATCGAGCGGCTCGACAATGGCGTGGATGAGAGCGCGCCGCGTATCTACGTCTACAACGTGCAGAACAGTCGGGCGGCCGATCTTGCCAAGGTTCTGGGCGACATGTTCGGCGGCAATGTACAGACTGTCCAGCCGACACTCTCGGCCGGCGCGATGGCGAAGACCATGCCGGGCAGCGCGATGACCCAGATCGGCAGCCAGGCTGGCGCCACAGGCGCAGTCGGCAGCGGAACATCCGGTGGCCTGCCAACCGGCGCCATCACCAGCGCCAGCCCTGCGTCGGTCGGCGGCTCCGCTCCGCCGCCCCGCAGTGCGGCGGAACCGGCCGTCCCTGCCGGCGCGGCAGCCACGACGGCTGCAAAAGGCGATAGCGTCCTGCAGGCGCGGATCGTGGCGGATGAAAAGAACAATGCCCTGGTGATCATGGCCCGCCCGCGTGAATACCAGATGATCGAAGCCGCGCTGAAAAGGCTGGACGTGCTGCCGCAGCAGGTTCTGATCGAAGCCACCATTGCCGAGGTGACCCTGAACGACGACCTGCAGTTCGGCCTGCAGTGGTTCTTCAACAATGGCCGCGCCACCACCACGCTCAGCACCGCGGCAAGCGGTGCCGTGGCGGCGACCTTCCCCGGCGCCAGCACAGTGCTCAACTGGGGCGACGCACGCGTGGTGCTAAGCGCCCTCAAGGAAATAACCAATGTCAACGTTGTGTCGGCCCCGCAGCTGATGGTGCTCGATCACCAGACAGCCATGCTGCAGGTCGGCGACGAAGTGCCGATTGCCGTGCAGCAGGCGCGCAGCGTGGTCGATCCCGATGCGCCGATCGTGAACTCCGTGCAGCTGCGCAGCACCGGCGTGATCCTCAAGGTCACACCGCGGGTCAACGGAAACGGCATGGCCACGCTGGAGATCGAGCAGGAGGTGAGCGATGTGGCGCGTACCACAACCTCGAATATCGACTCCCCCACGATCCAGCAACGTCGCATCCGCTCCGTCGTCGCCGCCGGCGACAACCAGACCATCGCGCTGGGCGGTCTGATCCGCGAAAGCAAGAGCAACTCCCGTAGCGGCATTCCCATCCTGCAGGACATTCCCCTGCTGGGGCATCTGGCAAGCACGACCTCTCGGGCGGCCACCCGCACGGAACTGTTGATCCTGCTGACCCCGCGCGTGGTCCGCAACCCTGAGGAGGCCCGCTCGGTCACCGAAGAGCTGCAGCAACGCATGCAGGGGCTGGCGCCCCTGAAAGGACGCGGCATCTGACGAATGAACGAGCTTCACAATCCAGCCCGCCACCAGGAGCAGGGCATCGCCCTGCTCCTGGTGATCTGGGCGCTGGCCCTGCTCTCTGCAATCGCCGTGGCCGTTACGGCCGACGGCCGGAGCGTGCGACGCATCGCTCATAACCTCGAACAGGCGGCGCGGGACCGTGCGCTGGTGGAAGGCGGCGTCCGCTGGGGCATGGCACAGTTGCTGGATGGCCGGCCGGATCGGCGCCTGCCGCTTGATGGCCGGCCTCAGCTGATCGAGATCGGCACAAGCAAGGTTGAGGTCGCCGTCGAGGCGGAAACCGGAAAGTTCGACCTCAATACCAGCCAACCGGCGGTGCTGGAAAATCTTCTGCTGCAATCCGGCGCGACGGCGGCAGAAGCAGGCCGCGTTTCCGCGACCGCCGAGACCTTCCGCAAGGCAAACCGGCCTGAGCCGGGCCGGCCGCGGCGGCCGGCCTTCCTGGAAACGCTCGACCTGCGGCGTGTGACCGGTCTGGACGAAGAACTTTACCGTCGGATACTTCCGTACATCACGGTCTATTCAGGCACCGCGCGCCTCGATCCGACGGTCGCTCCGAAGCAGGTGCTGCTGGCGGTGCCGGGATTGACGGAGGGTCAGGTGGAAGCTGCGATCCGAGCCAGACAGCAATCGCCGGCGACGCCGGCCGCTTCCCTGACGACTGGAGCAGCCAGCAATTACCTGGGTCCGTCACGCCCCACCATCTTCCGCATCCGCAGCTCGGTTCATGGCGGCACCGATCCACACATCACCGGCAGCGCGATTGTCGAACTGACCGGCCGACCGGGTGCCCCGCTGCGCCTGCATGACTGGATGCCGGAAGCGCGCTGACGTCATAACAGATCACGGCAAAGCTGCCTGTGACGCGGATATGACATGAAGGCGCATAATCCTGTGAGGATGCACCGGCTACGTCGGGACTTTACCGGCGCCGGTGAACTTCAGACCTGCTGTGGCGTAACTCTGCAATCAATTCGGCGCGTCGTCTGTGGTTCTGCGGAGCCATCTCTTCGCGCCTTGCCCGCCGAACAGGTCACGCCTTGGTCATCCCACATTTTCCAAAATCGTCGTTCCATCCTTGCGCCGTCGGGAGGGCGTTTTTGATGCCGCATCGTTACGATACATTCCTGCTCAGCCTGGATTCCGGGCGATATGGTGAACTGCCGGTGATCCGTCGGCGCGATAAGCTCTTCTATGCCGACGGCGCCCAGGCCCGCGTACTGGACTCCTGCCGCCGGTTCGGTATCCGCCTCGAACTTCTTGCAGATCACTTCTCGATCTCGCGGCCTGCTCTGACACTCATTCTCCGCGGCTGCGACCCGATCCCGCAATTCCTGCACCCCCAGCTCAACCTGTTCGTGAAGCGCGCGGACTTCCTCACAGGCATGACTTCATCACCGCCGCTTCATGCCATGTCCCAGCGCGCCGTGTCTGTGCGAGGCAACCATGCACCGGAATGACCATAAGGGCCTGCGCGTTCTCGTTGTTGAAGACGATCCTCTGATGTTCATGGCGATCGAAGACATACTGATGAACGATGGCTATGTCGCGGTCGGTCCGGTGTCGTCGGTGGACGCGGCCATTGATGCCGTTCAGATGACCGATCTCTACGACATCGCATTGCTTGATGTGAATCTTGGCGGCGAGGCAATCGATCCGGTCGCCCGACTGGTTCAGCAGCGCGGCGTTCCCTTCGTCTTCTCCACCGGCTACGACTGCACGGCGATTCTGAACCGGTGGCCAACGGCGCTCGCGGTTCAAAAACCGTGGTGGCCGGAAACCCTGCTGAATACCCTTGCGATTGCGGCGACCCGGCGTCCGGCATCCACACCCTTCCAGATCACCGCTGACCTAGCATTCAAAGCCGCCGCCGAAATTCTGACGCTGGAGTCTGTCCCTGCCGCCCCGCAGAGTGCCTGAGGCAGGTTTCAGAACAAGGGTGAAAGGAAAATGGTGGGCGATGACAGGATCGAACTGCCGACATCCTCGGTGTAAACGAGGCGCTCTACCGCTGAGCTAATCGCCCGCTATACCCCCGAAGCAGGGGCAGCAAAGGCGGTCTTCATACCAGAAGCCGCCGCCGCCAGGCAAGGTCGCCGGGCCGGCACGGCCGTCAGGCCTGCGTTTCGACCGGGAAGCTGGCACCGATCAGCCAGACGGTTTCGCCATCCCGGCCAAGCACCGGTCGCGACATTGTTTCCAGCGTGCCGCTGAAAGCCCCGGGCTGAAAACGGCCGAACAGGAAAACCGGCTCGCGCGATTGCGCGACGCGATTGGACAGGCGGATACACAGTTCGGCTTCCTCCGGCATGAAATGCTGCGAGAAAGGAATGGCGGTGGCGTCGCCGCCGAACAACCAGGTGATCGCGGTGCCGAGCAGCCGGTAGCGCCAGTCGCGACCGCTCTCCAGGGGTTCGATCACGAAGCAATTCCTGACGATGCCCAGTTCGGTCAGCCGCTCGAAACTGAGATCTTCGCGCAGCGGCAGGCCATCGCCGGCGGGCTTAAGCTCCTGCCACAGGCGATACAGGGCCACCGCGCCCGGATGTCGCGGGCCGTCGATTTCGACCAGCAGTTCGCCCCCCGCCGGAGGATGCTTCCAGCATGGCCCGCGCCGGTCGGGCCTGTTTTCTCGGTCATTCCCCCACCTGCCGCGTCACGACGCCATCATGCGATTCACGCCTGTCTGCGCCACAAACAGCAAACGGCCGGCAGAGGCTGCCGGCCGCTGAAACTGCTGCGGGATAATACCTGCGTCAGCCGACCGCTTCCTTCAGCGTCTTGCCGGCGCGGAATTTTGGCTGCTTGGTCGGCGGCAGGTCGATCCGCTCGCCCGTACGGGGATTGCGACCCGGGCTGGCGGCTCGGGTACCGACGAAGAAGCTGCCGAAGCCCACGATCCTGACCTCCTCGCCGCGGCGCAGTGCCTCGGTGATGAGCTCGAAGACCGATTCCACAGCCCGCTCTGCCTGTTCCTTACTGAGGCCCGAGGTATCACGCACCTGGGCCATCAGATCCTGCTTGTTCACGCTGGCGTCCTCCGCACTGCTCTAATCAGTGGTCAGTGTTTGACCACACCCTCGCGATCGCCCTCCTTTTCAGGCTCGACCACGGCGGGCTTGTTGAGATCGTCAACGTCGCTCCACTCAATTGGTTTCAATTCCGCGACCAGGGCGTGTTTCAGCACCTCCTCGCAGGTTGAAACCGGGACGATTTCGAGGCCCTTCTTCACGTTATCCGGGATCTCGACCAGATCCTTCTCATTGTCCTTCGGGATCAGCACCTTTTTGATACCGCCACGGTGGGCGGCCAGCAGCTTCTCCTTCAGGCCACCGATCGGCAGCACCCGGCCCCGCAGGGTGACCTCGCCGGTCATCGCCACGTCTTTGCGGACCGGCACGCCTGTCAGCACAGAGACGATCGAGGTGACCATCGCGATGCCGGCCGAGGGGCCGTCCTTCGGGGTGGCGCCTTCCGGCACGTGGACGTGGATGTCGCGCTTGTCGAAGATCGGCGGCTTCACGCCGAAGGCGACGGCACGGGCCCGGACGTAAGAACGCGCGGCCTGCACCGACTCCTGCATCACCTCACCCAGCTTGCCGGTGATGGTCATGCGGCCTTTGCCGGGCAGCATCACCGCTTCGATGGTCAGCAACTCGCCGCCCACCTCGGTCCAGGCCAGGCCGGTGACGGTGCCGACCAGATCTTCCAGCTCGGCCTCGCCGTAGCGGTGGCGACGCACGCCGGCATACTTGTCGAGATTCTTCGGCGTGACCTTGATCGACTTCACGCCCTTCGACAGGATTTCCTTCACCGCCTTGCGGGTCAGGTTGGCCAGCTCGCGCTCCAGCGAACGCACGCCGGCTTCGCGGGTGTAGTAGCGAACCAGGTCACGCAGCGCGTCGTCGGTGATCGCCCACTCGCCCTTCTTCAGGCCGGCAGCTTCGATCTGCTTCTCGATCAGGTGGCGCTTGCAGATTTCGATCTTCTCATCCTCGGTGTAGCCGGGGATGCGGATGATCTCCATGCGGTCCAGCAGCGGCTGCGGCATGCGCAGGCTGTTGGCGGTGCAGATAAACATCACGTCCGAGAGATCGTAGTCGACCTCGAGATAGTGATCGCTGAAGGTGCTGTTCTGCTCGGGGTCGAGCACTTCCAGCAGCGCGGAGGACGGATCGCCACGGAAGTCCTGCCCCATCTTGTCGATTTCATCGAACAGGAAGAGCGGATTGTTGGTCTTCGCCTTCTTCATCGACTGCACGACCTTGCCGGGCATCGAGCCGATATAGGTGCGGCGGTGACCGCGGATTTCGGCCTCGTCGCGCACGCCGCCAAGCGCCATGCGGACATATTCACGACCGGTCGCCTTGGCGATCGACTTCGCGAGCGAGGTCTTGCCGACGCCCGGAGGACCGACGAGGCAAAGGATCGGACCCTTGATCTTGGTTGCACGGGCCTGAACCGCGAGATACTCGATGATGCGTTCCTTGACCTTCTCCAGGCCGAAGTGATCCTGCTCGAGGATCTTCTCGGCGTTGAGGAGATTGGTCTTGATCTTCGACTTCTTGCCCCACGGAATGCCGAGCAGCCAGTCGAGGTAGTTGCGCACCACGGTCGCTTCGGCGGACATCGGGCTCATCTGCCGCAGCTTCTTCAGCTCGGCGTCAGCCTTTTCGCGCGCTTCCTTGGAAAGCTTGGTCTTGGAAATGCGCTCCTCGATTTCGGCCATCTCGTCGCGGCCGTCCTCGCTGTCGCCCAGTTCCTTCTGGATCGCCTTCATCTGTTCGTTGAGGTAGTACTCGCGCTGGGTCTTCTCCATCTGGCGCTTGACGCGCGAGCGGATGCGCTTTTCGACCTGAAGAACGGAGATCTCGCCTTCCATGAAGCCGAGCGCCTTTTCCAGGCGGGCCTTGACGCTGGTGGTTTCCAGCATCTCCTGCTTCTCGGTGATCTTGATTGCCAGGTGCGAAGCAACCGTATCGGCAAGCTTCGAATAGTCCTCGATCTGGCTGGCGGCGCCAACCACTTCGGGCGAGATCTTCTTGTTCAGCTTCACGTAGCTTTCGAACTCGGAAACCACGGAGCGGCTGAGCGCCTCGACCTCGACCGGATCGTCTTCCGGCTCGGAAAGGATGCGGGCGTTGGCTTCGTAAAATTCTTCGCGTTCGTTATAGCTTTCGATCTCCGCGCGGGCGCGGCCCTCGCCCAGAACCTTGACGGTACCGTCAGGGAGCTTGAGCAGCTGCAGAACGTTGGCAACCGTACCGACCTTGTAGATGTCGGCCGGAGCCGGATCGTCGTCGCTGGCATTGATCTGGGTCACCAGCATGATCTGCTTGTCCGAGCCCATCACTTCTTCGAGCGCGCGGATAGATTTTTCCCGCCCGACGAAGAGCGGTACGATCATGTGCGGGAAAACCACGATGTCGCGCAACGGCAATACCGGATAGGCAGAGCTCTCAGTCGCAGCAGACACTTGCTTCGTCATATCATTTCCTTTCCATCGCCCAGTTAGCGGGCTGCGTGCCGGCTTGCTTGGGCTGCCGGCAAATCAGTTCCCGATACAGGTGGAGTGTTGCGGTCAAGAATTCAAGCCGTGGCGAGAGCGCTATCCCCCGGCTTGAGCTGACCTTCGCATTTCACTTGGGACTCGGGTGTACTCGTAAGCCAAAACACGATCCATCGCCTGTGGAATGACGCCGTGGCTGATTCGCAGGCATTCCCCATGCAAATCAGGCTGGCACCATCTTTACTTTCGTGCCGGCGTTACGCAACGGCCAAAAACAAAAAAGGGGCTTGCACGCGGCAAGCCCCTTCTCGTTCAGACATTGGGCTCAGGCCGAAACATTCGCCTTTTCTTCGTGGCGATCGGCATAGATGTAGAGCGGCCGCGATGTGCCACGGACCACTTCGTCGGAGATGACCACCTCCTGCACGCCTTCCAGCGTCGGAAGCTCGAACATGGTGTCGAGCAGGATCTTCTCCATGATCGAACGAAGGCCGCGGGCACCGGTCTTGCGCACGATCGCCTTGCGGGCGATCTCGCGCAGCGCGTCCTCGTGGAAGGTCAGCTCGACGTCTTCCATCTCGAACAGGCGCTGGTACTGCTTGACGAGCGCGTTCTTCGGTTCCGACAGGATCTGGATCAGCGCATCCTCGTCGAGGTCCTCGAGCGTCGCCAATACCGGCAGACGGCCGATGAATTCCGGGATCAGGCCGAACTTCACCAGATCTTCCGGCTCCAGTTCGCGCAGCACTTCGCCGACGCGGCGGTCATCCTGCGCCTTGACGGTCGCCGAGAAGCCGATCGAGGTCTTTTCGCCGCGCGCCGAGATGATCTTGTCGAGGCCGGCAAACGCACCGCCGCAGATGAACAGGATGTTGGTCGTATCCACCTGCAGGAATTCCTGCTGCGGATGCTTGCGACCGCCCTGCGGCGGAACGGAAGCGACCGTGCCTTCCATGATCTTCAGCAGCGCCTGCTGCACGCCCTCGCCCGACACATCGCGGGTGATCGAAGGGTTGTCGGACTTGCGCGAGATCTTGTCGACCTCGTCGATATAGACGATGCCGCGCTGAGCGCGCTCGACGTTGTAGTCGGCCGCCTGGAGCAGCTTGAGAATGATGTTCTCGACGTCTTCACCGACATAACCGGCTTCGGTCAGCGTCGTGGCGTCGGCCATGGTGAACGGCACGTCGATGATGCGCGCAAGCGTCTGGGCAAGATAGGTCTTGCCGCAACCGGTCGGGCCGACCAGCATGATGTTCGACTTCGCCAGTTCCACGTCACCGTTCTTGGAGGCGTGGGCAAGACGCTTGTAATGGTTGTGTACGGCAACCGACAGGATCTTCTTCGCCTGGCGCTGGCCGATGACATACTCATCCAGCACCTTGATGATGTCCTGCGGGGTCGGAACGCCGTCGCGCGACTTGACCATCGAGGATTTGTTTTCCTCGCGGATGATGTCCATGCACAACTCGACGCATTCATCGCAGATAAACACCGTCGGCCCGGCAATCAGCTTCCGAACTTCGTGCTGGCTCTTGCCGCAGAATGAACAATAAAGCGTGTTCTTCGAGTCGCCGCCGTTGCTGCCGCTGACTTTGCTCATATCACTTTCCTTCCAGCACGCCGCGATCCCGTCGATTGGTTCGCGATCCATGTAAACTGCCCTGCACTGTGAAACCGCAAGAGGCCGTTTCAGATTACAGGGCTTTCCAGGGCACTACACTAACCGGACCAGATTTCGCATCTGGCTTCCGGCGGCAACGAGAACCCCTCAGAAACCGAAGCTATGCCGAAATGCCCAGCACAGCCTTGATCGTTACTAATAGCGCGTTCCTCGCCATATTAAACCCCTCATTCGCGCAGAATTGGGATGGAAACATGGCGGGCGGAACGCCGCCCCTGCCTTACTCTTCGGCTCCGACGCCCTCGAGTTCGACGCGCGAAGTGAACACCTTGTCGATCAGTCCCCAGTTCAGTGCCTCGTCGGCATCCATGAAATGGTCACGGTCGAGCGTCTGTTCAACCTCTTCGTAGGTCCGACCGCAATGCTTGACGTAGACTTCGTTGAGGCGGCGCTTCATCTTCAGGATGTCCCGGGCGTGACGCTCGATATCCGAAGCCTGGCCCTGGAAGCCGCCCGAAGGCTGGTGAACCATGATGCGGGCGTTCGGCGTGGCAAAGCGCATGTCCTTGTGGCCGGCAGCCAGCAGCAGCGAGCCCATCGAAGCGGCCTGACCGATGCAGAGCGTCGAGACAGCAGGCTTGATGAACTGCATGGTGTCGTAGATCGCCATACCCGCGGTAACGACGCCGCCGGGCGAATTGATGTAGAGCGCGATTTCCTTCTTCGGGTTCTCCGCCTCGAGGAAAAGCAGCTGCGCGCAAACCAGCGTCGCCATCGTATCTTCGACCGGGCCGGTCAGAAAGATGATGCGTTCCTTCAGCAGGCGCGAAAAGATGTCGTAGGACCGTTCCCCGCGGTTGGTTTGCTCCACTACCATCGGCACCAGGGCCATGGCGGTATCAACTGGATTTTTCATGTCCGTCCTTTGTCAAACTCTTTCCCAAACGGCACACCGCCCGAGGAATCAGATTGGAATTCGTTATCCCTTACATAGAGTGTGCCCGCCCATGACTTCAAGTCGAACACACTTATATCCTTAATCCCCGCAGCCTCTCCATAAGGATTAACACTTGTAGCGGCATTAGCGGATTCCCGGCCGGCGGGCACGTGACCAGAGCCGGCTTTTGGGCTCGCCCACAGCTTTCCCCCGATTACGGTGAAAGAATGGTGAACGCGCTGCAATGCACCGTAATCTTTATGGCGCATTGCGTAGAGGGTGACTTTCAGGATATCCGGGTGGCGCCAGCCCCGGCCGGAACCGAAATACCCGATGAGATCGCAAACACGCCGGAAATGTCATCGATACTGTCGCAATTTGGGACAGTCCCGTGCCAGGAGAGTGTTGTAATGGCTTGACGCCCTGCTCCGGGCTTCGACAACTTGCCGCGACCGCCCGCACAGCCCCTGTGGATCGGCCTTGCAGAGAAAACCCGCCCCCATCGAGAACCCTTTTCACCTCCGAGAAAATCCGCTAATCCTCTCGACCATGAAGACACCCCCCTACCTGACCATCGACGCCGATCGGCGCCACGTCTCCCTCGACGGCCGCAACCCGGAATTCTACGGAAATCCGAACGCCGCCTATGCGGCTCTGCACGCCCAGGCGCCGACATTCTATTGGGAAGAGCAAGGGCGGTGGTATTTCACCGGCTACGACCATGTGAACGCGCTGCTTCGTGACCGCCGCTTCGGCCGGCAGATCCTGCATATCGCATCGCGCGAGGAGCTGGGACTGCCCGAGCCGGAGGAGCATCTGAAGAACTTCGATCTTGCCGAGGCTTACTCGCTGCTCGAGCTCGAGCCGCCGGAACACACGCGGCTGCGCACGCTGGTAAACCGCGCCTTCGTCTCGCGCCACATCGAGAAGATGAAGCCGGAAATCACCGCGCTCTGCCACCAGCTGATCGACGGCTTCGATAAGAACGGCGAAGTCGAACTGCTCTCGGCCTTCGCCGACATTATCCCGGTAACGATGATCGCCCGGATGATCGGCATTCCCGACGAAATGGGCCCGCAACTGCTGAAATGGTCGCACGCCTATGTGCGCATGTACATGTTTGCCCGGACCCGGGAGGACGAGTATCGCGCCGATCAGGCGGCGAAGGAATTCGCGGACTACGTGAAGGGGCTGATCCGCGACCGGCGCGCCAATCCGCGCGACGACCTGCTCACCCACATGATCCATACCGAGCACAAGGGCCAGTACCTCACGGAAGACGAGCTGGTCTCGACGACCATCGTTCTGCTCAATGCCGGGCACGAGGCCACCGTGCACCAGATCGGCAATTCGGTGAAGGTGATCCTCGAAAGCGGCATCGCACCGGAAAAGCTGTTCGGTGACGAGGCGTCGACCGCAAAGACGGTGGAAGAGTCGCTTCGCATCTGCGCCCCGGTGCACATCTTCCAGCGTTGGGCGCTGGAACCGGTGGAAATCGACGGCATCAAGCTCGAGCGTGGTGACAAGGTCGGGCTCATCCTCGCCGCCGCCAATCTCGATCCGCTGAAGTTCACCTGCCCGATGACCTTCAACCCGGACCGCAACGAGGCGCCCAATCTTTCCTTCGGCGCTGGCATCCATTTCTGCATCGGCGCGCCGCTTGCCCGGCTGGAACTGAACATCGCACTGCCGATCCTGTTCGAGCGCCTGCCCGGACTGAGGATGGCTGCGACGCCGACGGTCAAGGATGTCTATCACTTCCATGGTCTGGACAGGCTGGACCTAGCCTGGTGATACCAGGGCATCGGCAGCACCTCCTCAAAGGGGATGCCATGCTGACGGTTTCGAGCGCTCCGACACCCCTCCGGGGCGCCGGATGCGAACGGCAGCGGCCAGCCGGCGCGGACAGACTGACTACTCAGTGTCGTGCTTGCTCCGCCCCCCCCGACCCCACGTCCAGAGTCACGACTAGGTGCTAAAGCCGGATGACGTAATCCTTGCGAGTCGTTTCAACCACTTCCCAGGTTCCGTTGAAGCCGGGCCTGAGGATCAACCGGTCTCCGGCCCTGAGATGGAACACCTCGCCTTCATCCGACGTCAGGATCGAGTGGCCCTCATGGACGTGGAAATATTCCCATTCGTCGTAGCTGACCCGCCATTTGCCGGGCGTCGATTCCCAGACACCGGCAAACAGGCCGCCATCGACATCTTCGATATTCCATGTCCGGTGCTCGGGATTGCCGGCGATGAGGCGGTCGGAGGCTGGCCCGCCGATTTCCGGCTCTATGCCTGTCAGGTCGAAACTGAGGTGACTGATCATGGGCGGCTCCATGCGCCATGGCCGCCCCCGGCCATGGCGCCGTTAGGGATCAGATTTTCGACAGCGCCTGCTCGAGATCGCCAATGATGTCGCTGGCGTCCTCGATGCCGATCGACAGGCGCACCACATCGGGGCCGGCACCGGCGGCGACCTGCTGCTCTTCTGTCAACTGGCGATGCGTGGTCGAGGCGGGATGGATGACCAGCGAACGCGTGTCGCCGATGTTGGCGAGGTGCGAGAACAGTTCGAGCCCCTCCACGAAGGCCTTGCCGGCCGCATAGCCGCCCTTGACACCAAAGGTGAACACGGCGCCGGCGCCCTTCGGCGAATAGCGCTGCTGCAAGGCATGATTGGGATCGTCTTCCAGCCCGGCATAGTTGACCCAGGCAACCTTCGGGTGAGCCTTCAGCCATTTTGCGACGACAAGCGCATTGTCGCAATGGCGCTGCATGCGCAGCGGCAGCGTTTCGATGCCGGTCAGAATCTGGAAGGCGTTGAACGGCGAGATCGCCGGACCGAAGTCGCGCAGGCCAAGCACGCGGCAGGCAATCGCGAAGGCAAAATTGCCGAAGGTCTGGTGCAGCACGACACCGGCATATTCCGGGCGCGGCTCCGACAGCATCGGATATTTGCCGGACTTCGACCAGTCGAAGGTGCCGCCGTCGACGATGACGCCGCCCATGGAATTGCCATGGCCGCCCATGAACTTGGTCAGCGAGTGGACGACGATGTCGGCGCCATGCTCGAGCGGACGGACGAGATAGGGGCTCGCCATGGTGTTGTCGACGATCAGCGGCAGGCCGTTCTTCTTGGCCACGGCGGCAATTGCGGC
>JAEYSS010000049.1 GCA_023434425.1 Pseudomonadota bacterium
CATGGCATCCATGCCGAGCCGACCACCTTCGGGCTCAAGCTGGCCGGCTTCCATGCCGAGTTCCAGCGCGCACGCCGCCGGCTTGTCGCGGCGCGCGAAGAGGTCGCCACCTGCGCGATTTCCGGCGCCGTCGGCACCTTTGCCAATGTCGATCCCTTCGTCGAGGAATGGGTGGCGAAGAAGCTCGGCCTGCAGCCCGAGACGGTGTCCACGCAGGTCATTCCGCGCGACCGCCATGCGGCCTATTTCGCGCATCTCGCCGTGGTGGCGTCTTCCGTGGAACGTCTTGCCACCGAGATCCGCCATCTGCAGCGCAGCGAAGTCATGGAAGCGGAGGAATTCTTCTCGCCCGGCCAGAAGGGGTCGAGCGCCATGCCGCACAAGCGCAACCCGGTGCTGACCGAGAACCTGACCGGTCTCGCCCGCCTGGTGCGCTCGGCGGTGATCCCGGCGCTGGAGAATGTCGCGCTGTGGCATGAGCGCGACATCAGTCATTCGTCGGTGGAGCGCGGTATCGGGCCCGATGCCACCATCCATCTCGATTTCGCGCTGCATCGTCTGGCCGGCGTGATCGAGAAGCTGGTGGTCTATCCCGACAACATGATGAAGAATCTCGACCGCTTCGGCGGCCTGGTGCATTCGCAGCGCATCCTGCTGGCGCTGACCCAGGCGGGCCTCTCCCGCGAGGACAGCTACCGGCTGGTGCAGAAGCATGCGCTGAAGATCTGGCAGCATGGCGGCGACTTCCTGCAGGCCCTGCTGGCCGAGAAGGAAGTCACCGCCAAGCTCAAACCGGCGCAGCTCACGGCTTTGTTCGATCTCGGCTACCATCTCAAGCATGTCGACACCATCTTCGCCCGCGTCTTCGGCAAGGAAGGCGTGACGCCGGGGGTGAAAAAGAAAAAGGCCGCGCCGAAGAAGGCTGCGAAGCCCAAAGCCAAGAAGAAGCGTTGACTTATGTGATCAGGCGGCCTCTCCTTTGGAAAAAGGGGAGAGCCGCCATGATCGAAGCCCTGCGCACGCCCGAGGAGAGGTTCGAGAACCTGCCGGGCTACGCCTTCCGGCCGCATTACCTGGTGCATGCCAACGGGTTGCGCATGCATTATGTCGATGAGGGCCGGCATGGCGGCAAGACCTTCCTCTGCCTGCATGGCCAGCCGACCTGGAGCTATCTGTACCGCAAGATGATCCCGGTCTTCACGGCTGCGGGTCATCGCGTGGTGGCGCCCGACCTGTTCGGCTTCGGCAAATCCGACAAGCCGCGCGAGGACAGCGTCTATACCTTCGATTTCCACCGCGACAGCCTGATCGCGCTGATCCGCGCGCTCGACCTGCAGGATATCGTGCTGGTGGTGCAGGACTGGGGCGGGCTGCTCGGGCTCACATTGCCGATGAAGATGCCCGAGCGTTTCACCGGGCTGCTGGTGATGAACACCGCGCTCGGCACCGGCGACATGCCGCTCACGCAGGGCTTCCTCGACTGGCGCGCCTGGAACAACAAAAACCCCGACATGGCGATCGCCAAGCTGATGCAGCGCAGCTGCCCGCAATTGTCCGAGGCTGAAGCCGCCGCCTACGAAGCGCCCTATCCCGACCGGGACTACAAGGGCGGCGTGCGGCGCTTTCCCAATCTGGTGCCGGACGCGCCCAATGCGCCGGGCGCGGCAACCTCGCAGCGCGCGCGAGACTTCTGGAAGAACGACTGGAGCGGCACCAGCTTCATGGCGATCGGCATGACCGATCCGGTGCTCGGCCCGCCGGTGATGTATGGTTTGCAGAAGCTGATAAAAAACTGCCCGGCGCCGCTGGAATTGGCCGACGCCGGGCATTTCGTGCAGGAATGGGGCGAGCGCGTCGCGACCGAAGCCCTCGCCAGATTCTAAAGACTAGGCGCTTCTGATTACTTCGCGAAGATCGCCGAGTCGTTGGCGAAGGCCTTGAATTCGAGCGCATTGCCCGAGGGATCGAGGAAGAACATGGTGTGCTGCTCGCCCACCTCGCCCTCGAAGCGGACGTAAGGCTCGATGATGAAGCTGATACCGGCATCGGTCAGCTTCTTCGCCAGCGCCTTCCAGTCCGGGATGCTCAGGATCACGCCGAAATGCTTGGCCGGCACCTGGTGATCGTCGACCGAGCTGTAGGCCCTGATGGTGCATTCTTCCGGCGCCAGATGCGCCACCAGCTGGTGGCCGTAGAAATCGAAATCGACCCAGTGTTCCGCCGAGCGGCCTTCGGCGCAGCCGAGCAGCTCGCCGTAGAACTTGCGCGTGACGGCAATGTCCGTCACCGGAAAGGCAAGATGGAACGGGCGCAGCGTGGAAGCGGCCTGCTTCTGAACCGGGGCAAGGGTATTCATTATGAGTTATCCTCGTTTCTGGGGGGCTTAAACCGGGCGAGATCCTAGCGACTAGCGCTCAACCGGCAACCGATTTAAACTCGCCCCATGATGAGTTTTTCTCATAGTCCTGCAGGCGGAACCGCGGCCGGTCTGCCCTCGCTGAACGCCCTGCGCGCCTTCGTCGCGGCGGGCCGGCAGCTCAGCTTCACCCGCGCCGCCGACGAGCTGCATGTCACGCAGGGCGCCGTCAGCCGGCTGGTGAAGCAGCTGGAGCAGGATCTGGGCGTCAGCCTGTTCAGCCGCGGGCCTCGTGGGCTGGAACTGACCGAGGCCGGCGCCGCCTATCTGCCGCCGCTGAGCGATGCTTTCGACCGCATCCAGGCCGCCACCAGACTGATCGCACGCAGCGGGCGCCCCGCAAACCGCCTGGCCATCACCATGCTGCCGACCTTTGCGATGCGCTGGTTCATGCCGCGGCTGGCCGATTTCCACCAGCTCAATCCCGAGATCGCCGTCGATGTCACCAGCGCCGACCGGCTGGTGGATTTCGCCGCCGAGCCGGTCGATGTCGGCATCCAGTATGGCGCCGGACCATGGCCGGACGAGTTGCATGCCGAGTTCCTCTTCGCCGAAACCGTCACCCTGGTGGCGAGCCCTGCCCTGCTGAAACGCAAGCCACTGCACAATCCCGACGACATGAAACGCCATGTGCTGCTGACGCATTCGACACGCCCCGAGGCCTGGGGCGAGTGGTTCACGGCAGCCGGGCTGAAAGGCAGTGCCAGCCCCCTTTCTTACAGACTGGGCCCGGCCTTCGAGCATTTCTTCATGTCCATCGAAGCCGCCGTGAACGGCCTTGGCCTCGCCCTGGTGCCGGACTTCTTCGTGGTGCAGGAACTGCGCGACGGACGGCTGGTCGAGCCGTTGCCACAGCTGCGGCTGCAGCGGCCGGGCGGCTATTACCTGCTCTGCCTGAAGGGCCGCGAACGCGAACCCGCCATCCGCGCCTTCCGCAACTGGCTGTTCAGCTGACGCTGGACTGCCAGCGACCGCGTCCTATATCGCCCTCACTCTTCTCGCCAAAAAAAGAAAAACATGCCGCCTTCCTTGTCTCAATCGCGCTCCTATCCATTGCTGCTCCTGCTTGCCACCGGCATCACGCTGGGCATGGCACCGCCCTTCGCACGCATCGCGACGCAGAATGGCATTCCGGTGATCGGCTTCGCCTTCTGGCAGTATCTGATCGGCGGTCTGCTGCTGCTCGCGCTGGCCATGCTGACCGGTGCGCGTCCGCCGCTGCGGCATCTGCGTTTCTACGCGATCAGCGGCCTGATCACGCTGGCGCTGCCCAACGTGCTGATCTTTCTGGCCGTCGCCCGCATCGGTGCCGGCCTGCCCAGCATCGCCTATGCCTTCCCCGCCATGCTGACCTATGCCTTCGCGCTCGCCTTGAGCATGGAGAAGCTGATCTGGACCCGCGCCGCCGGCATCGGCCTCGGCGTGGTGGGTATCCTGATGATTCTGCTGCCGCGCACCGGTCCGATCAGCGACGCCGACCTGCCCTGGATGCTGCTGGCCATGCTGGCACCGGTGTCGCTCGCTGCCGGTAATATTTACCGCACGCGCTACTGGCCGAAGGATGCGCCGCCGCTGGCGCTGGCCTCAGGCACCCTGCTGGGTGCCGGCGTCTGGCTGCTGCTGGCGTGTTTCGTTTTCAATGGCGGGCTCTATCTGCCGTCCAACACCGCGCCCGCAGACTGGGTTCTGGCGGCGGCCGGGCTGTTTGCCTGCCTCAGCTTCATTCCCTATTTCGAGCTGCAGCGCGTCGCCGGGCCGGTTTACCTGAGCCAGATCGGCTATGTGATGGCGGCGACCAGCCTTGGCGTCGGCCATTTCGTGTTCGGCGAACGCTATGGCCTGCTGGTCTGGTCGGCGGTGATCGTGATTATTGTCGGCATCCTGCTGGTGAATCGTCGGAAGGCCGCGTAACCAGCTAAGGCAGCAGCGTGGCCCGGAAGAAGGCAATCATATCTGCTGTGGCTGCAGCACGCGCGGCTGGATCAGCCCCCACCAAGGCGCCGCGACCTGCGCAGGACTGGACCACTTTCGTCGCAAAAGCCTTCCACCCCTCGCGGGTGGTGGCTCCCGATTTCATATCGCGTATCCCCCCGTCGTCTTCGATCTTCAGATCGCAATCGCCGAAGGTCTGGATCGATTTTCCGAAGTTGAGCGCGTAGTCCGCCATCCAAGCATGGTGCGCACCTTCATAGACCCTGTGATCAGCTGTGGCACCACGATCGCGCAGACGCGCCGCATAGTCGATGCAAAGCTGTGCCGGCGTATACCTGTCCTCGGCTCCAAGCAGGAAGCGAATCGGTGCATGGCCCGGCTGCGGCGACAGCCACTGCGTCGAGCAACCCGGATAGAATGGCAGGTGCGCTGCGAAATGCGGTCCCTTCGGCAGCGCGGCTTTCATCAGCCGCTGCTCGGCGGTGAACATCGATACCGTTCCGCCACGGGAAAAACCGGTGACGCCGATCCGAGTTGGATCGATGTCCGCACGCTGTGCCAGCAAGGCAAGCGCCTGAAACGCATCCATCACCGAAGCAGCCATGGGAACACGCCCCTGATCGGTCGCAGTTTCCCGAACTCCACGACCGGTAAAGCTGTCGACGATCAAAGTGGCGATGCCAGCATCATTCAGCGGTTTCGCCACTGTTGCCTGCATCCATTCCGCATAGCCGCCGCTACCGGGGACAATCACGACAGCCGGCAGCCTACTGCCCGGTTTCGGATGCTCCAGAAAACCATGCAGGCCGGCCGGCTTTCCGCGATAAGCTCCGCTGATGATTTCGGCATAGTCGTCGGGGGTGAAGCTGTCGAAAGAAAGTTTTTCGACGCTATGCGCATCCAAGGTAAGGGTGAGAAGCGAGGCGCCCAGAATGGCCGCGACAATGCTGGTTCTTTCGGTCATGCGTCACTCCCGGTTACGGCGCTATGCACATAAAAAAAACCGCCGGGTCAACCGGCGGCTTTTTTGATTCCATTCGGCAAATGCCTCACGGCGTGCGTTCGATCATCGTGCCGACGCCGTGTGCCGTGAAGAGTTCGAGCAGCAGCACATGCGGGATGCGGCCGTCCAGGATATGCGCCGCCTGCACGCCGCCGCGCACGGCATCCAGGCAGGTCTCCACCTTCGGGATCATGCCGCCCGAGATGGTGCCATCGCCCATCAGCACCAGCGCGTCCTTGGCCGTGAGACTCGGGATCAGCTTCTTGTCCTTGTTCAGCACGCCGGCCACGTCGGTGAGCATCAGCAGCTTGCTGGCACCGACGGCAGCGGCAATCGCGCCGGCCGAGGTATCGGCGTTGATGTTGTAAGTCTCGCCATTCTCGCCGATGCCGATAGGCGCGACGACAGGAATGATGTTGGAATTCTGCAGGGTGCGCAGGATATCCGGATTGATGCGCACGGGTTCGCCGACGAAGCCGAGATCGAGCAGCTTTTCGATATTCGACCCCGGATCGCGCACCGAGCGGCGCAATTTACGCGCCTCGATCAGGCGGCCATCCTTGCCGCTGATGCCGATGCCGGTACCGCCGGCGCCGTTGATCGCGGTGACGATCTGCTTGTTGATCGATCCGGCCAGCACCATCTCGACGATCTCGACGGTGGCCTGGTCGGTGACCCGCAGGCCATCGACGAATTCGCTCTTGATCTTCAGCCGCTCCAGCATCGCGCCGATCTGCGGGCCGCCGCCATGCACCACAATCGGGTTGATGCCGACCTGCTTGATCAGCACGACGTCGCGCGCGAACTGGTAGGCCAGTTCCTCGTCGCCCATGGCATGGCCGCCATATTTGATCACCATGGTATGGCCGGCGAAGCGGCGCATATAGGGCAGCGCCTCCGACAGAACCTTGGCGGTCTGCTGCAGATGCTGTTCCAGCGGTTGCGGCCCTGTCGTCGTCTTCATGGAGCGTTCCGGTGTTTTCTGTGGTTCAGGGATTTATACGGGGCGTCAGGCCAGCGCTGCAAGCTCGGCCCGCAATTCGGCGATGCCGGAACCGTTTTCGCTGGAGGTGACGCGGATGATGGGATGCGCCGCCACATGACGCTTCAGTGTCTCGGCCGTGGCGGCCTTGACCTCGGCCAGCGCTGTCGGCCCGGTCTTGTCGGCCTTGGTCAACACCACCTGGTAGATCACCGCCGACTTGTCCAGCAGCTTCATGATGTCTTCGTCGCCGGCTTTCAGGCCATGGCGGCTGTCGATCAGCAGGCAGACGCGTTTGAGTTCAGGCCGCCCCCTGAGATAGGCGCGCGTCGTTTCGGTCCAGGCCGCCGCCTTGGCCTTGCCGACCGAGGAATAGCCGTAGCCCGGCAGATCGACGAGGCTGAGGATGCCGCCGAGGTCGAAAAAGTTGAGCTGCTGGGTGCGGCCCGGCGTGTTGGAGGTGCGCGCCAGCGACTTGCGGCCGGTCAGCGCGTTGACCAGCGAGGATTTGCCGACATTCGAACGACCGGCAAAGGCGATTTCCTGCCCGCGCGGCGGCGGCAGCTGCGCCACCGTCATGGCGCCGGCAAAGAAATCGCAGGGGCCGGCGAACAGCAGCCGGCCGCGTTCCAGCGCGGCCGGCGTGAAGCCTTCGTCGACGGCCGGGAGATCGGCCATGATGGCGCTACTTCTTCGGCTTGACCGGCGCGGGATCGGGCTTGTCGGCACCGCCGCCGATCTTCACGCCCATGCGCCGCATGATCACATACTGCTGCAGGATCGACAGCGTGTTGTTCCAGCTCCAGTAGATCACCAGGCCGGCCGCGAAGCTGCCGAGCATGAAGGTGAACACCACCGGCATCAGCGCGAAGATCTTCTGCTGCACCGGATCGGGCGGCGTCGGATTCATCTTCATCTGCAGGAACATCGAAATGCCCATGATGATCGGCCAGACGCCGATGGAGATGATCTGCAGCGGCCCAAGATGCGGCACATCCCAGGGCAGCAGGCCGAAACCGTTCAGCCAGGTGGTCGGATCGGGCGCGGACAGATCCTGGATCCAGCCATAGAAGGGCGCATGGCGCATTTCGATGGCGATATAGAGCACCTTGTAGAGCGCGAAGAAGACCGGGATCTGCAACAGGATCGGCAGACAGCCGGCGGCCGGATTGACCTTTTCCTTCTTGTACAGCGCCATCAGCTCCTGCTGCATCTTGGCGCGGTCTTCGCCGTAACGCTCGCGCAGCTTCTGCATTTCGGGCTGCAACTTCTTCATCGAACTCATCGCCACATAGGATTTGTAGGCGAGCGGGAAGAACAGCAGCTTGACGATCACGGTGACCGCCAGCATGGCGAGGCCGATATTGCCGAGCAGGCCCTTCAGCCAGTCGATGCTGTAGAACATCGGCTTGGTGAGGAAGTGGAACCAGCCCCAGTCGATCGACAGTTCGAACTTGGCGATCTTGTGGGTCTCTTCGTAGCGGTCGATCAGCTTCACTTCCTTGGCACCGGCGAACAGCAGCGAGGTGGCGCTGACGCTCTTGCCGGCTTCAAGCTGCTGGCCGCCGCCGAGGTAGTCGGCCTGGTAACGGTCGACGCCGCTGGCCGGCCTGGCATGGGTGAAGCGCGCCTTCACAGTCTGCTCTGCGCCCGGCACCAGCACGGCCTGCCAGTATTTGTCGGTGAACCCGACCCAGCCGCCGACCGAGTCGTATTCGCGCGCCTTGTCGTCGGACAGATCCTTGTAGCTCAGTTCCTTCAGGGTGCCGCCATCGGCCGCCTTTTCGCGGAACACGCCAACCGGACCTTCATGCAGGATGTAGAGGCCGTCGGTGGTCGGCGTGCCATGACGCGACACCAGCGCATAGGGGAAAAGCGTGACGGTAGCACCGCCCTTGTTCTCCACCGACTGGATCACTGTGAAGAGATAATTGTCGTCGATCTCGATCTTGCGGCTGAACACCAAGCCCTGTCCGTTATCCCAGGTCAGCGTTACCGGCTGGCCCGGACGCATCGCATCCCGGTCGGCGGTCCAGCGCGTCTGCGCGGTCGGCAGCGCCACGTTGCTGCCCGCCGCGGTCCAGCCGAATTCAGCGTAGTAAGGCGACGGACCGCCGGTGGGCGAGAACAGATGGATCGGCTTGGAATCCCTGGCGAGGGTCTCGCGATATTCCGGCAGCACCACATCGTCGATACGGCCGCCGACCAGGTTGAGCGAGCCGAACAGGCGCTTGCCTTCGATCTTCACGCGCGGGCTTTCGGCCAGCGCCTTGTCACGCGACGCCGCCTGCTCGACCTGCTGCGCCAGACTGGGCAGTGCCGGCAGGCCGCTGGCATCGGGAGCGCCCGGCACGGTGCCTGGGGCCGACGGCGCCACGCTCTGGCTCTGCTGCTGCGCGGCCTGCTGCTGACGCAGCTTTTCCTGCTTCGGCGCTTCGACGAAGAACTGGAAGCCGAGCATGATCGCCACCGACACGGCGATCGCGATGATGAGATTCTTCTGGTCGGACATCAGACTGAGCCTTGTTGTACGGAGGAAACCTGGGACACCGGCGGGACCGGATCGTAGCCGCTGCCGCCGAAGGGATTGCAGCTGGCCAATCGTCGCACCGTGAGAGCGCCGCCACGCACCGCACCGTGCTTTTCCAGCGCTTCGAGCGCATAGCAGGAGCAGGTCGGCTGGTAGCGGCAGTTGTGCCCGACCCAGGGCGACAGCACGAGGCGATAGGCCTGGATCGGCAAGGCGAGAAGACGGGCGACCGGCGTCATGAGATACCTGCGGATGGCAGGTCGGACCACAGACGCAGCTTTTTCAATGCGGCTTCGAGATCGCGGCGCAACGCCGAATAATCGCGTTGCGGTGTGGCCTGGCGCGCCACAAGCACATAGTCGTGGCCGGGAAGCGCATGTCTGGGCAGGATTTCGCCGGCCAGCGCCTTGAGGCGGCGGCGGGCCCGGTTGCGGGTGACGGCATTGCCCACTTTGCGGGAAGCAGTGAAGCCGACGCGGCAACAGCCGGTCTCCCCGGGCGCGGCCTGCAGCAGCAGTCCCGGCAGCGCTATGCGCCGCTCGGCCGCCTGCACCCGGAGATAATCCGCGCGGCGGCGGAGTCGCTCGACACCGCCCGACGCCATCGCGGGTTATTTACGCCGAGAGCTTCTTGCGGCCCTGGGCGCGCCGGGCAGCGACAACCTTGCGGCCGCCCACGGTGGCCATGCGGGCGCGGAAACCATGGCGGCGCTTGCGCACCAGCTTCGAGGGTTGATAAGTCCGTTTCGACACAGCGGCTCTCCGTCTGACTTCCCAGCTTTTCCGCGGAAAACCGCTAAAAAGATGGCTAAACATAAACACGTCGGGGGCCCGCGAAGGCCCCCGGAAAATCGGTCCCGCTGTATACGGGGTCGTCTGCACAGAGTCAACGCGGGATTTGGCAGGACTTTGGCCGGCTTTTCCGCCATTTTGTCGCAGGCGGGCCGGGCCCGCTGCCGGACTGCCGCCAAGCCCGCTTTTGGCGGCTTTTGCCGGTTGACGCCCCGGGACAGGGCCCCTATAACCGGCCACCAAATTTCGACCAACACTTGGAAAGTCAGAGGTTCATCATGGCCCGTCGTTGCGAAGTGACCGGCAAGGGCGTTCAGTCCGGTAACAACGTCAGCCACGCCAACAACAAGACCCGTCGCCGGTTCCTGCCGAACCTGCATGTCGTGTCGCTGATCAGCGAAGCGCTGGGTCGCGATGTGACGCTGCGCGTGTCGAGCCACGGGCTGCGCTCGGTCGAGCATAACGGCGGCATCGACAACTGGCTGATCAAGACCAAGGACGAGCTGCTGTCGAGCGATGCCCTGACGATCAAGCGCAAGATCAAGAAGGCGCTGGCCGCCAAGGCTGCCTAAGCTTTTCTTTCAGAGCTTCGCAAACGCCCGCCGGTAAAACGGCGGGCGTTTTGCTTTTCAAGGTGTGTAGCGGAACACCATCAGCAGCGTGCGCTGCAGGATGTTCTGGTTGTCATCCGACATCACGTAAAGCCACAGACTGCCGTCCGGCATGCGGCGCAGATCCAGCGCTTCCATATTGTCGACCGAATAAGGCGCCGCCCATTCCGCCAGCAACTCGGCCTGCAGTGCGCCACCGGCATCGAGGGAGGCCGCGGGAATGCGCTGCAGCCGCGCCTTCGGCCCGATCAGCGGCCTGAAGTAGCGTTCCAGCACAATCACGTCGCCATCCGGCAGCGCCACCGCATCGGTCGGTTTGAAATCGTCGCGCGCCGGCCAGACCAGATCGCGCCAGGCGCCATTGCGCCACAACCAGGCCGCATTGCCCTCGCCAGCGTCTGGCGCCGGCATATCCTCGCTGAACAGCAGCAGATCGCCATTGGCAAAGGCCGCGATCGCTTCGATGCCGCCATTGTCAGGCTGCTGCGCGATGCTGGCGGGCGCTGCCAACGTGGCGATGGCGACGCCACCCGGCCGGTCGTACAGCCACAGGCGATGCGCGCGTTCGAAGGCAACGAGCCAGCGCCCGTCGGACAGGTGCCGCAGGCCTTCGGCATCGTTCAGCGTCTTGCGCGTGATGGCGACGCCATTCGCATCGCGCAGCGGCAGGATCTGTGCCGCCGCGACACCGACCGGCAGGCCGGCTTCGTTGCGCTGGAACTCGAGCCGCAGCCAGTGACCGGTATCGGAAATGGCCCAGAGGCCGGCGCCATCTGCATCCACCGTTATGCCCGAATAGCCGCCGAAGCCGCCTTCGCTGCCCGCCAGGCTCAGGCCGCCGAGATAGTCCAGCCGGCCCAGTTTCGTCTCTGGCCGCGTCTCGGCGGGTGCCTCCGCATGAAGCTCCAGCACGGCGCTGCGTAGCGTCACCGGTTCGGCGCGGACGGCCGGCGCGGCCAGCAGCCAGACCAGGCTGGCAAGGCCGGACAGAATCAGGCTAATCAAATGTTTAGCTTGGTTCGCGACAGTCATTCGGTATGCTTTCGCCAGCGGAGGATCGGACATCGGTATGGCCAGCAGGATAGCAGGCGCCTCGAAGATTGCAGAGCGGCCAGAAGCCGGCGCGATGCGTGCGCCGGCGCTGTTCGTGGTCGCGATGCTGGCCCTGCTCGGCGCCGTGCTCGGACTGCAACTCTATCGCCAGTATCATGACGAAATCGCGGCAGGGCGTGCCACCGCGCGCTCGCTGGCCAATCTGCTGGAAGAACATACCACCCGCAGCTTTGGCGCCGTCGACATCTTCCTGCTCAATTTCGCCGAAACACTGAGCGGCATGGCAGGCACCTCGCCGGTCGGCAGCCTGCCGGCCCTGCGCGAACGCATGAATGCCCGCCTCAGCGAGCTGCCGCAGGCGCGCGCCTATATCGTGCTGGACGACAAGGGCAACTCGATCATCGACAGCGCCGCAGTCATACCGCGCAATTTCAACGGCGCCGATCGCGAGTATTTCCGCGTTCACGCCGAACGCCCGCATGCCGGCCTGTTCGTGGGCGAGCCGATCCAGAGCCGTATCAACGGCATGTGGGGCATCAGCGTCAGCCGTCGCTTCAACAAGCCCGACGGCAGCTTCGGCGGCGTGATCTCGGTCAGCGTCGAGCCGGAATATTTCCTCGCCTTCTTCCGCGATGCCGCCATCGGTGACGGCAACTCCATGATGCTGTATCACGCCTCGGGTGTGCGCATCGCCCGCGTGCCGGAAGTCGGCCCCGGCATCGGCTCGTCGGCAGCCGGCCTGGCGATGTTCAACCCGCCCTACAGCCAGCAGGGGCGCAGCGACCTGCTGACCGCCGGCGGACAGGATGGCGTGGTTCGCTATCTCGCCGTCAACCGGATTGCCGGATATCCGCTGGTCGTCGGCGTCGGGCTGGCGCGCGACAAGATACTCGCCAGCTGGCAAAGCAACCTGCTGTTCAGCATCGTGGCGCTGATCGTGGCGACCGTCGCGGGGATCGCCTTCCTGGTGGTGCTGCACCGGCAGACGCTGAGCCGGCGCTTTGCCGAGCAGCGCCTGTCGGATGCCATCGGCAGCCTGTCGGACGGCTTCCTGCTTTACGACGAGCAGGACCGGCTGGTGCGCTTCAACCAGCGGACGGTCGCCATCCTGCCTGCATTCGAACGCTTTACCGGCCGCGGCCCGATCCCCTTTGCCGATGTCATGATGGCACTGGAAGACGATTTCGGCCCGCCGCCGTCGGCCGAACGCCGCGCCAGCCGCGTCGCCCATCGTCACAAGATGCTGTTCGAGGAGAAACGCGGCTATCAGTTCGAACGCCGCACCGCCGACGGGCGCTGGCTGCGCTTCACCGTCAATCCGACGCAGGAGGGCGGCGCGGTCGACATCATCACCGACATCACCGCGCTGAAACAGGCCGAGCAGCGCCTGAACGATGCCATCGAGGCGCTGGCCGAAGGTTTCGCGCTGTACAGCAGCGACGGCCACCTGCTGAAAGTGAACCAGCGCTATTACCAGCTGACCGGTCACGACATCGGCCTGGTGCGGCCCGGCGTGAGCAACGAAGAAATCATGGCGAGCATCCTGGAGACCGGCCGCACGCTCGGCCGCGAAGCGGAAGCGCAGGCCTATGTCGCGTCGCTGCGGGCGGATTTCGAAAACCCCTCCGGCCTGCCCTTCGACATCCAGGCGCGGCCGGGCTACTGGCTGCGCACCGTGCGCCATCGCACGCTGGACGGCGACGTGATCGCCATCGTCTCCGACATCTCCGACCTCAAGCAGGCCGAACAGCGCCTGCGCGATGCGATCGAGAGCCTGTCGGACGGTTTCGTGCTTTATGGTCCCGACAACCGGCTGGTGCTGGCGAATCACAAACTCTACGAACTCACCGGCCACGATCCTGCCGTGGTGAAACCCGGCATCAGCCACGACGAGATCATCGACATCGTCGCCCAGCGCCGTCAGGAAAGCTGGCCTGAGCGCGACAATGACAGCTATGCCGCCACGCTGCGCGCCGAGCACAGCAGCCCAACCGGACGGCCGATCGACCGGGAGTTCCTGCCGGGCCAGTGGCTGCGCAGCGTCCGCCACCGCACCGCCGACGGCAGCACGATTTCGGTGGTCAGCGACATCACCGATCTGAAACAGGCCGAGCAGCGCCTGCGCGACGCCATCGAGGCGCTGTCGGAAGCCTTCATCCTGTTCGGGCCGGATCAGCGCATGATCATGGCGAACCGGCGCTATTACGAGGTCTTCGACCTGCCGCCGGACAGCCTGCTGCCCGGCACCACGATCGACGAGGTCGTGGATGGGGCAGCCGAGCGACGCCGGCGGTCCTGGCCGAACTTCGATCACCAGGGCTACATCACCGCGGCGCGCGCCGATTATCACAATCCCTCCGGCAAGCCGGTGGATGGCGAGTTCCTGCCCGGCCGCTGGCTGCGCAACCTGCGTCATCGCACTGCCGATGGCGGCGTGATCCTGGTGGCCAGCGACATCACCGACCTCAAGCTGGCCGAACAGCGCCTGCGCGACGCCATCGAAACCCTGACCGAGGGCTTCGTGCTGTACGACAAGGACGGCTATCTCGCGATGGCCAACAGCCGCTATTATGAAATGACCCGGCATGATCCGAAGGTGGTGCGGCCGGGCACGCATTTCAGCGAGATCATGCGCATCACCGCGATGCGGCATGCCGAATACGATGCGAAGCTTGATCTGGAAACCTATATCGAGAATCTGACGCGCGAATTCCGCAAGCCGACCGGCCGCCCGGTCGATGCCCAGCCCTTCCCCGGCGTCTGGCTGCGTATGCAGCGCCGCCGCACCGTCGACGGCGGCATCATTACGGTCTTCAACGACATCAGCGACCTGAAGCGCGCCGAGCAGCGCCTGCATGATGCGATCCAGTCGATCAGCGACGGTTTCGTCCTGTACGACGCCGACGACAGCATCGTGATGTATAACGCGCAGTTCACCGACCATAATCCGGGCCTGGAGCCGATCATCCGGACCGGCATGAAATTCGAGGAGCTGTTGCGTGCGGCCATCGACGCCGGCGTTCTCGATTTGCGCGGCGCCGAACGCGAGGCCTGGATCGCCGAGCGCCTGCATCAGCACCGGAATCCGGGCAAGCCGATCGAACGCCATCTGCAGGACGGCCGCTGGCTGCTGGTGCACGAACAGCGCACCGCCGATGGCGGCATCGTCGGCATCGGCACCGACATTACCGCTGTGAAGGAGGCCGAGCGACGACTGCACGATGCCATCGATTCCGTGAACGAAGGCTTCATCCTGTACGATCAGGACGATCGCGTCGTCCTGATCAACCAGCGCGTCCGCGACCACTTCCCCGGCCTTGCCGACATCCTTCAGCCCGGGATCACATTCGAGGAGATCACGCGAGCCGGGGTCGCACGTGGCATTTTCCAGACCGATGGCGCGGACCCGGAAACCTGGGTCCAGCGCCGCGTGCACGAACACCGCAATTCCACCGAAGCACGCGAACGCCGCCTGAGCGACGGGCGCTGGCTGCTGGTACGTGAACAGCGCACCGCCGATGGCGGCATCGTCGGCACCGGCACCGACATCACCGCCGTGAAACAGGCCGAGCGGCAGATGTATGATGCCATCGAAAGCATTTCCGACGGCTTCGTGCTGTACGACAAGGAAGAACGCCTGATCCTGTGCAATTCGCGCTACCGCGAATTCTACCGCGAGATCGAAGACCTGCTGGTGCGCGGCGCGCGCTTCTCGGATATCCTGAAGGCCAGCCTGCAGCGTGACATGGTCGGCATGGACGAGACCTTCCTGGACGACTGGCTGAACGAACGGCTGGAACTGTTCCGGCGCGGCAGTGGCAGCACGGAAACCCGGCTGGCCACCGGCCGCTGGGTGCGCAATACCGAGCGGCGCACCTCCGATGGCGGTGTCGTCGGCATCCGCACCGATATCACTGCACTGAAGGAACAGCAGGAAATCCTGCATCGCAACATCGCCGACCTGGAAGCGGCCAAGCGCCAGGTGGAACAGCAATCCTTCCATATGCGCGAACTGGCCGACCGCTATGCCGAGGAGAAAGAGCGCGCCGAGGAAGCCAGCCGCGCGAAGTCGGAATTCCTGGCCATGATGAGCCATGAGATCCGCACTCCTATGAACGGCGTGCTGGGCACCATCGGCCTGCTGCAGAATACCGACCTGTCAAAGCACCAGTACAAGCTGATCACCACGGCGCGCGAATCGGCCGAGCATCTGCTGACGCTGATCAACGACATCCTCGATTTTTCCAAGCTGGAAGCCGGCCGCATCGACCTGGAGAGCATCGACTTCGACCTGCATCATCTGGTCGAAAGTGCGATCTCGATGATGAATCCGCGCGCGGTGATGAAAGGCCTGCGCATGTCGAGCGAGATTTCGCCGACCACGCCGCGTTATCTGAAAGGCGACCCAGGCCGCCTGCGCCAGATCCTGTTCAACCTGGCCGGCAACGCCATCAAGTTCACCAACAAAGGCGAGGTGCGCATCCTGGTCGACAGTCATCCGCTCGACGGCCGGCATATGCTCTCGGTCAAGGTGCGCGATACAGGTATCGGCATCGCCACCGACCAGATCGAACGGCTGTTCAGTCGCTTCAACCAGGCCGACAGTTCGATCGCGCGGCGCTTCGGCGGCACCGGCCTCGGCCTGGCGATTTCCAAACAGCTGACCGAACTGATGGGCGGCCGCATCGGCGTGGAAAGCGAAGAGGGCAAGGGCAGCACCTTCTGGTTCGAGCTCCCGCTGGCGGAAGGCCAGACCGTGCAGATCGCGGCGCCGACGCAGGTGGCCGGGCCGGCAACGCTGCGCAGTCTGCGCATCCTGGTCGCCGAGGATAACCAGGTGAACCAGATGGTGATCGGCCTGATGCTGCGCCAGTTGGGCCACCAGGCCGATATCGTCACCAATGGCATTGAGGCCTGCGAACAGGTGCAGAAGGCACCCTACGATCTGGTGCTGATGGATATGCAGATGCCGGAAATGGACGGCATGACCGCGACAGCCACGATCCGCAAGCTGCCGGGCGCGGCGGCAAAAATCCCGATCATCGCGCTGACCGCGAATGCGATGGAAGGTGACCGCGAACGCTATATCGGCGCCGGCATGGACGACTATGTCGCCAAGCCGATTGCCCTGCCGCTGCTGATCGCGGCGATGAACCGCGTGATGGGTGCCAGCGATCAGGCCGCCGGCGGCGAGGCGGCTGCACAGGCCGGACCGGCCCCGCTGGACGAAAAGGCCAAGGCTGGCCTGGGCAACCTGCTGGCATCCCTGAAGAAAATGAACTGAAGAATTGAAGTAATCGCTCGCTCAGCTGCTATCTGGGAGGGGCGATGGCTGGAGCCAAGCGAGATTGGCGGAAGATTTCGAAGAGCCGTCGAGAGCAGCCTCCGTAGGGTCTTTTTACCGCTCCTCTGTTGTCGTGGCCGGACTTGTCCCGGGGATGACATATGGGATTGGTTAGGCCGCGCGGCCGGATTTCTTGAGCCGACCGAGGGCCTTGCCCTTGCCCTGTTCGGGCGTCTCGTCGAAGAGTTCGGCGAGCTTTTCCATCATCACGCCGCCGAGCTGCTCGGCATCCACGATGGTGACCGCGCGCTTGTAGTAGCGCGTCACGTCATGGCCGATGCCGATGGCGGTGAGTTCGACGGGCGAGCGCCGCTCGATCCAGTCGATGGTCTCGCGCAGATGCCGGTCGAGGTAATTGCCCGGATTGACCGACAGCGTGGAATCATCGACCGGCGCGCCGTCAGAGATCACCATCAGGATGCGGCGCTGTTCGGTGCGCGCCAGCAGGCGGTCATGCGCCCAGAGCAACGCCTCGCCGTCGATATTTTCCTTCAGCAGGCCTTCGCGCAACATCAGGCCCAGGTTGCGTCGCGCGCGCCGCCAGGGCGCGTCGGCACCCTTGTAGACGATATGGCGCAGGTCGTTCAGGCGGCCGGGCTGGGCCGGCTTGTTGTCGGACAGCCATTTCTCTCGGCTCTGGCCGCCCTTCCAGGCGCGCGTGGTGAAGCCGAGGATTTCGACCTTCACGGCGCAGCGCTCCAGCGTGCGGGCCAGGATATCGGCACACATCGCCGCCACCGTGATCGGACGGCCGCGCATCGAGCCGGAATTGTCGATCAGCAGCGACACGACGGTGTCGCGGAAATCGGTGTCGCTTTCCTGCTTGTAGCTGAGCGGCAGCGTGGGATTGGCAACCACACGAGCGAGGCGCGCGGCGTCCAGCATGCCTTCCTCAAGATCGAAATGCCACGAACGCGACTGTTTCGCCATCAGGCGGCGCTGCAGGCGGTTGGCCAGCTTACCCACCACCGACTGCAGGTGATTGAGCTGCTGGTCGAGATGGTGGCGCAGTCGCCCCAATTCCTCGGCATCGCAGAGATCATCGGCGCCAACCACTTCGTCGAACTGCTTGGTATAGGCCTTGTAGAGCGCCTCGCGGTTGTGCCCCATCATGTCGGAGGCCGGCGGACGGCGGCCCTTGCCGGCTTCCTCGCCGGAGCCTGCGACCTGCTCCTCCATGCCGGCTTCGGCGTCCATCTCCACCGACTCGCCGCCCGAGGCATCGGCGGCCTCGGCCTGATCCATGCCGGAAGATGCGGCCTCGCCCTGCTCGGAATCCGAACCGTCCGACTGGCTCTGCGGCTGCTGGCCCTGGCTGTCCTGGTCCTCGCCGTCATCCTCGTCGTCGAGATCGCCGTCCTCGTCATCGACGAGTTCAAGATCCTTGATCAGCTTGCGTGCGATCTTGGCAAAGGCGCGCTGGTCGTTGAGATTGGCGAGCAGACCGTCGAGATCGCCGCCGCCTTTTTCCTCGATCCAGTCGCGCCACAGCGACACCATCTTCTGTGCCTGCGCCGGCACCTTTTCGCCGGTCAACCGCTCGCGCGCCATCAGGCCCAGTACATCGGCGAGCGGCGCCTCGGAGCGATCCTTGACCTTGGCGTAACCTTTCGAGCGGCAGCGTTCGTCCAGAGCCGCATTCAGATTCTGCGCCACACCCGCCATACGCGTCGAGCCGATGGCTTCGACGCGGGCCTGCTCGATGGCATCGAAGACCGCGCGCGCGGTGCCGCCCTGCGGCAGCAGCCGCGAATGCAGGCTGTCGTCATGATGGCGCAGGCGCAAAGCCATGGAATCGGCGAGCCCACGGATCTGCGCCACTTCGGCTGCCGGCAGGTCGCGACCCGGCACCGGCAGGCGGGCGCGCTTGCCGCGCAGGCCCGGCGTTTCCGGCCCGAAGCTGACCTGCAGGTCGCGGTCATGCGAGATCGCGCGCGTCGCGGCAGTCAGCGCGCGCTTGAATGGCTCGGTCGGGCTTTCCGGCTTGTTGGCCATCGCCAGGACGTCTCCGGCTTAGGCGAGGTCGGCCTTGGCAGCGGTTTCCGGCAGTTCCTCGCCGAAGCAGCGCTGGTAATACTCGGCCACCAGCGGGCGCTCCAGTTCATCGCACTTGTTGAGGAAGGTGAGACGGAAGGCAAATCCGACGCTGCCGAAGATGCGCGCATTCTCGGCCCAGGTGATCACGGTACGCGGGCTCATCACGGTCGAGATATCGCCGTTGATGAAGCCGGCGCGGGTGAGTTCGGCCACCGCCACCATGTTCTGGATCGTCTTCTTGCCCTTGTCGCCGGTATAGCTCGGCGACTTGGCCAGCACGATGGCGACTTCATCCTCGGCGGGCAGGTAATTGAGCGTGCAGACGATGCTCCAGCGGTCCATCTGGCCCTGGTTGATCTGCTGCGTGCCATGATACAGGCCGGTGGTGTCGCCCAGGCCAACGGTGTTGGCGGTCGAGAACAGGCGGAAAGCCTTGTGCGGGCGGATCACGCGGTTCTGGTCGAGCAGCGTGAGCTTGCCCTCGACTTCGAGGATGCGCTGGATCACGAACATCACGTCCGGGCGGCCGGCATCGTACTCGTCGAAAACAAGCGCCACCGGCGACTGCAGCGCCCAGGGCAGAATGCCTTCGCGGAATTCGGTCACCTGTTTGCCGTCGCGCAGCACGATGGCATCCTTGCCGACAAGATCGATACGGCTGATGTGGCTGTCGAGGTTGACGCGCACGCAGGGCCAGTTCAGGCGGGCGGCGACCTGTTCGATATGGGTCGACTTACCCGTGCCATGATAACCCTGCACCATGACGCGGCGGTTGTAGGCGAACCCGGCGAGGATCGCGAGCGTGGTCTCGCGGTCGAAACGATAGGTCGGATCGAGATCCGGCACATGCTCGGTCGGCTGGCTGAAAGCCGGCACCTTCATATCGCTGTCGATCCCGAACACATCGCGCACGGAAACCGTGATATCCGGCAAATCATTCGCCGGCATGGACACAGGCTTGGTCTGAAGGGCCGTCATCGTCACTCTCGGGTTTTTTGGGCTTATTCTTAACGCCGTGGGGAGATCATCTACCTAAGTATAGCCGCGCGATTGCAGATAGGCATAGGCTTGGGTGATGCTTTTCAGCCGTTCCTCGGCCTCGCGATCACCGCCATTGGCATCTGGGTGATAGCGCTTCACCATTGTTTTATATTGCTTTTTCAGGACGCCTTTCCCTAGCGGCACCTCAAGGCCGCTCAGGTCGAAACCCAGCGTGACCAGCGCCTCGCGCTCACGTGGCGGCAGGCGCAGCTCGGCCGCGCTTTTCGGCTTCGCCTCCCCCATCCGCAGTCCCACATCGGCCAGGATGCCGAGATCGTCCTTGACCCAGACCTGCGGATCTTCGGTCTGCGACTTGGTGCCGATCCGCCAGGTTGGACGGTGGCCCAGGGCATCTTCACGCTGGTATTTCTCGATATCCGCATCGCTCATGCCGCGGAAGAAATCCCAGCCCAGATTGTACTGGCGCACATGATCGAGGCAGAACAGCCAGCGCCCGTCACGCGACTCCCGGCTTTTCGGCGCCGGAAACCGGCCTTCCTCATGACAGCTCGGGTGGTCGCAACGCCGCAGCCCCTGCCGGCCGAAGGCGGCTTCGGCTTCCAGTCCGAGGAAGAATTTCTGCTGTGCACGTGCGCGTGGCATAACCCTGAAAGTATGGGTCTGGGGCGCAGCACTGGCAAGGCCAGAGGCGACGCCCTACCCTGTCGCAAAGCTGCAATTTCTCGAGCCGACGGGGAGTTTTCGTCATGTCGATCGCTGCGCGCATCCGCACCAAGCTGACCGAGGGGCTCAATCCGGTCCGCTTCGACCTGGTGGATGAATCCGCCCATCACGCCGGCCATGCCGGTCTGCAGGGTTCGGCAGCGCGGGAAACCCATTTTCGCCTGACCATTGCGGCCGAAGCGTTTCGCGGCCTGCCGCGGGTGCAGCGCCAGCGCATGGTCTATCGGCTTCTGGCGCAGGAATTCGAAGACGGGCTGCACGCCCTGGCTGTCACGGCGCAATCGCCCGAGGAATAGAACCGGCGGGCCGATGCGCGCGCGCCGTCGCCCGCAAGAGGTTGATTCGCAAATGCAACTTCACCCACCGATAACTTTCCAAAGCTACAACCTTTTCCTTTGATAATTGAAAAAATATCCATTATAGGTTGCGACATGCCGACGGCACGCCGCTCCCAACACACTGCTCTGCATGGCTCAAGCCTGGTAACGCGGAATCTGCGTCTGGGACGGGGCCGCACCAGCATCCGGCTGGAGCACCTGGAATGGGCGGCGCTGGATGCGATCTGCAACGCGGAGGGCGTCGACCGGCATCATTTCGCGATGCAGGTGGATCGCGATCCGATGCGGCGGGAAAAGACCCTGACCTCGCGGGTGCGCAGCGCCATCCTCGCCTATTTCGTGGCGCGGTCGGGCCTGATCGTGCTGCAGCCCGGCAACGGGCTGATGGGCGGCAGCCTCAGCGCAGCACCAGGGCCAGCAGAGCGGGAAGAGTCGCGAAACTGAGCAGGGTGGAGATCACCACCAGACTGGCCATGGTCTGCGGATCACGGTTGTAGCGCACCGCGAAAATGTAATTCACCACCGCCACCGGCATCGCGCACTGGATGATGAAGACGCCGCGCGCGGCGCCTTCCAGCCCGAGCAGTTCGCTCAGGCCGAAACCTGCCGCAATGCCCGCAATCAGCCGCAATGCCGACAGCAGCAGGCCGCGCCTGAGGTCGTTCACCTGTAACGTTGCCAGCGACACGCCGAGCGTGAACAGCATCAGCGGAATGGCGATGCCGCCACCCACCTGCAGGCTGCGCATGATCCAGAGCGGCGGATGGATCTGCAGCAGGTTGCCTGCCACACCGATCAGCACCGCCCAGATCATCGGCGAGCGCAGTACAGCGCCGAGATTGCCGCGGCCGGCCAGGATCGACTGCCCGACGGTGAAATTTCCCAGCGAGCTGACGGCGAAAAAGATGATGCCGAGCGCCAGGCCGGGCTGGCCATAAGCGAACAGACTGAGTGAGAGTCCGGCATTGCCGGCATTCGGGAATGTCAACCCCGCCACATAATCCCGCACCGACAGGTTCATAGCGCGCAGCATCGCTGCATTGATCGCCATGAACACGGCGAGGGCGATCAGCGTCGCAAATGCCATCGTGCCGATCATGCTGCGATCGACTTCCGCATTCAGCAGTGAATGAATCACCAGGCAGGGCGTGCCGAAATTGGTGACCAGCAGGCTGATCTGGTCGACCTGATAGGGTTTGCCGCGCTTGGCCCAGACCCAGCCCGCGCCTGCCAGCACGACCAGCGGCGCGATGACCGAGAAGATTTCAGCGAGCAATGCAATTGGCATGACGCTGGCGGTTCAGGCCGCCGCCAGTTGTTCGGCAAGCAAGCGTTCCACCGCCTGCGGCTGCACATCGCGGCGCTCCACCGCGCGGCCGATCGCTTCGGCCAGGATGAAAACCAGTTTGCCGTCGCGCACTTTCTTGTCCTGCTTCATATGCTCCAGCAGCACGGCCGGCCTGAACTGCTTCGCGCCATCGACATCGGCGAGCCGCGCCGGCAGGCCGCTTTCGGCAAGATGGTTCTCCACGCGCGGCGCCAGATCGGTTGCACAGAGCCCGAGCCGGCCCGAGAGATGGAAGGCCAGCGCCATGCCGATCGCAACGCCTTCGCCATGCAGCAGGCGCTGCGAATAGCCGGTCTCGGCTTCCAGCGCATGACCGAATGTGTGGCCCAGATTGAGCAGGGCGCGCTCGCCTTCCTCGCGCTCGTCCGCCGCGACGATCCGCGCCTTGTGCGCGCAGCAGCGTGCCACGGCCTCGGTGCGCAATGTCATGTCGCCGGCCAGCAGCCTGGCGCCGTTCTTTTCCAGCCAGTCGAAGAATTCCGCATCGCCGAGCAGGCCGTATTTCACGACCTCTGCATAGCCGGCACGCAATTCGCGCGGCGACAGCGTGTTCAGCAGCGCCACATCGGCGAGCACCAGTTTTGGCTGGTGGAAAGCGCCGATCAGGTTCTTGCCCTGACGGCTGTTGATCGCGGTCTTGCCGCCGACAGACGAGTCGACCTGCGCCAGCAGCGAGGTCGGCACCTGGATGAAATCCATGCCCCGGCGCAGAACTGAAGCCGCAAAGCCGACGAGATCGCCGATCACGCCGCCGCCCAGGGCGATCAGATGGTCGCGGCGCTCGATCTTCAGCGCCAGCAGGGCTTCGCACAGATGTTCGAACCCGGCATAGGATTTCTGCGCCTCGCCCGGTGGCAGGATCACAACTTCGCAGCCGATATTCTTCAGCGCCAGGGCGCGCTTCAGCCTGTCGAGATGCGCAGCGGCCACATTCCGGTCGGTGACGATGACCGCGAACGGCCGGCGCAGCAGCGGCGCGATATGCTCGCCGGCCTGCTCCAGCAGTCCGCCGCCAACCCTGATCTCATAGGCGCGCTGTCCGAGATCGACGCGCACGGTCTTGGGGATGCTCATTCTGTCGGACCAATCTTGTCGGCGGCGCGGCGATAGGGTTCGGGCAGCACCTGGAGGATTTCCTCGACCACAGCCTCATGCGGGCCGTCCAGGCTGGTGACGGTGAATTCGGCTTCGGCATAGACCGGATAGCGTTCGCGCATCAGCCGGTCGAGCGTGCCGCGCAGATCGCCATTGGCCAGCAGCGGCCGGTTGCTGCGGCGCGCACAGCGCTTGGTCAGCACATCGAGCGAGGCCTTGATCCAGATCGAATGGCCGCGCTCGCGGATGCGCGCGCGCGTCTCGGCATTCATGAAGGCGCCGCCGCCGGTGGCCAGCACAATGCGCGGCTGGTCCAGCAGGCGGGCAATCACCTTGCGCTCGCCCTCGCGGAAGGCCGATTCGCCGTGTTCGGCGAAGATTTCCGGAATCGTGGCGCCGGCCGCCTTTTCGATCTCGGTATCGGCATCGATGAAGTCGAAACCGAGCCGGCTCGCCAGCCTGCGGCCGACCGAACTCTTGCCAGCCCCCATCAGGCCGACCAGAACCAGGCTGCGCAACGCGGCCGCGCCGCCGCCGGCAACGTCCGCGGCTGCGGACGGAGCGGCCAGGGCGGACACGGGGTCGGTGCTGCTCACGCTGAATTCCGTCATACGGGCGCTGGACTGCCCTGAGGGGCCAAACGGCCGGATTTGCCTTTGCTGCCCGCCAATTGCCTGAAACCGGCAGCGCCGATAGAATAGAGCAATCGAGTCATATTTCCAGCACGCCCGCCGCAGCCAGACCGGCTGGGAGGCGGTTTGTGCAAGTCAGGAGCGCATCTGAATGGCCCGTATGTCGATGATCCTGGGGCTGATCCTGATCCTGCTGGTGGGCGGCGGCGGCGCCTTCCTGGCAACCTGGGACATTCCCGCCCCTCGCTCGAAAGTCGAGAAGGTCATTCCGGCCGACCGGCTCGGGAAATAGCATGTCGGCGCGGGGGAGCCGTTCCACCAAGGCCATCGTACTGGCCGGCGGCCTCACCCTGGCGCTCTGGCCAGCTGTGCAGGCCCAGCCGATCCGGCTGACGCCGCCTGGTGGGCAGGAACCTGCCGCCACGCAGGAACAACCCGCACCGCAACTCACGCCGCCCGGCCAGACCAACACCCTGCCGGCCGGCAGCCTGCCGCCACCGGCCATGACCGCGCCGGTGATGCCGCCGGCGCCGCGACAGGCGCCTCCCGTGCTTGGCGAGACCACCGGCGCTGGCGGCGCTCCGGTCGAACAGCCCGCCGAAGGCGCCAGCAGCCGGAAGACGCCCGAATTCGTGATCCAGCCGCTGCGCGCACCCGACCCGTCCTCAGCCGGGCTGCTGGATGACGGCAATGGCGGCCTCGGCACCGCGATGTGGCAAGGCTCGAACCGGGCGCAAGCCGTGCAGGCGCTTGGCGTGCTGCCGGCGCCGGTTTCCGGACCTGCCTTGCGCAATCTGCAGCGCCGCCTGCTGCTGAGCATCGCGGAAATACCGCCCGGCAATGCCACGACGCCCAGCATCCTCGGCCTGCGCGTGGCGCAGCTCTATCGCCTGGGCCATCTGGCGGATGCGGAGAAACTCGGCGCGCTGCCATCGCGCGAGCTGAAGGATCCGATCTTCCGCGAACTGCCCTTCGATCTGGCGCTGCTGAAAAACGACCTGCCCAGAGCCTGCGAAATGGCCGCTGCCGGTCTGCGCGACGAGGCCTCGCCCTTCTGGCAGAAGGCCACCGTGCTCTGCCGCTACCACGCCAAGGATATCGCCGGCGGGGATCTGGCGTTGAGCCTGTGGCGCGATGGAGGCGGCAACGACCCGGCCTTCAACACGCTGGCGGCAGCGTTGCGCGGCGACGCCCGCGCCAAGGTCGAGACGCTAGGCGGCGCAAGCCTGCTGCATTTCGCCATGCTGCGCGCCGCGGGCCGGCCGCTGCCGAAAGATACGCTGGATGTTGCCACGCCGGCTTTGCTGGCGGCGCTGGCGGGTTATGACAAGGCCGACGCCGAATTGCGGCTGGCGGCCGCCGAACGTGCCGTACAGCTTGGCGCGCTGACGCCCGAACTGCTGGGCGAAGCCTATGCCGCAGCCGAAATCCCCGAGGCACAGCGCAACACGCTGATGGCCAATATCATATCCGGCAAGGACAGGAGCGTGCGTGCCGCGGCGCTGCTGTATCAGGCGACGAAAGCTGCCACCGATGCCAAGACCCGCGCCGATCTGGTCCGGCGCGCTTACGATCTCGCCGTGGCGCGCGACCTGCTGCTGGCGACAGCAGCCACCTATAAACCGCTGCTGAACAACCTGGTGCCGAACGAAGCCAGCATTGCCGCGGCACCGGCCGTGATCCGCATGGCGCTCGCCGCCGGCGAAACCGGCACGGCGCGGCTGTGGCGCAATATCCTGTTGGCGCTGCCGCCGGACCGCGACAACGCCGGGGAGATCGCGGCCGAAGCCTGGCCGCTGCTGTTGATAGCCGGCGAAGACGGCGATTGGCGCGACAGCCGTTACGAGGCCTGGATGACTGCGCAGGCCGATCTGCCACCGGCCGAGCGCAACAACCGTGCCGCGCAGCTGCTGACGCTGGCCGAAGCCGCTGGCATCGTGGTGCCGCCGGAGAAATGGGACAGCCTGCTGACGGCGGCTGCCGGCAACGACCGCCGCGGTTCGCCATCTGTCGCCGTGTGGCGCAACCTGCAGCGCGCAAATGCCGCCAAGGCGAAAGCTGAGACCGTCGCGCTCGCGTTGGCCATGCTGGGCGGCAAGGGCAGCCTGGAGATCGACGGCCAGGGCCTGGCCAGCGCGCTCGGCGCGCTGCGCGACCAGGGCCTGACGGCGGAAGCGAAGCAGATCGCGCTGGAAGCGGCGCTGCTGCGCGGATTATAGTCCAGCGCGCCATGGCGAGACCAAGTCGCCATTTCGACAGCTTCCTGGAAATGCTGAGTGCCGAACGCGGCCTGGCGCAGAATTCCCTGCTGGCCTATCGCAACGACCTGGCCGATTTCAGCGGCTTCCTCACCGGCCGCGGCGAGAGCGCCGAAACTATCGGCACCGATGCGTTGCGGCTTTACATGCAGGGCCTGTCGGACGAAGGCATGACGGCCTCGACGGCGGCACGGCGACTGTCGGCGCTGCGGCAGTTCTTCAAATTCCTGGTGCAGGAAAATATCCGCAAGGACGATCCGGCTGCTTTGCTGGATGCGCCGAAGCGCGCGCGGCCGCTACCCAAACTGCTGAGCGAGAGCGAGGTCGGCCGCCTGCTGGCCGAAGCCCGGCATCTGCGCGACGATCCGGCCGAATCTGCGCGACTGACGGCACTGCTGGAAATCCTCTATGCCACCGGCTTGCGCGTCAGCGAACTGGTTGGCCTGCGCTGGCCTCCCTTCGGCGACGACGCGCGTTTCCTCGTGATCCGTGGCAAGGGCAGCAAGGAGCGACTGGTACCTTTGAGCGAGCCGGCGCGGCAGGCCATTGAGGATTACGCCGGCTGGCGCCGCGATTTCATCGCGGGCAACACCTCGCCCTGGCTGTTTCCGTCCCGCGGCGAGAGCGGCCATCTGACGCGCCAGCGCTTCGGCCAGCTGCTGAAGGATCTGGCTGTGCAGGCCGGGATCGATCCCGCCAAGGTGTCGCCGCATGTGCTGCGCCATGCCTTTGCCAGCCATCTGCTGGCACATGGCGCCGACCTGCGCGCCGTGCAGAAGATGCTGGGCCATGCCGATATCAGCACCACGCAGATTTACACCCATGTGCTGGAGGCCCGGAAACAGGCCCTGGTGCGCCAGCATCATCCTTTGGCGAAAGGGTAATTTGCTTGCCGGCAGGCGGCCACAGCGTTACCCCAACGTCAGGCTTGCCAAATCTCCCGCCGCCAGTTAGCAGGTGCAGCATAGAGGAAAACAGGGAGTTAGGCGCGCCATGAGCTTCAAGACCATCACCCCCGCCCCGGCCCGGCTGAACCGCTGCGAACTGGCGGTGCCCGGCAGCAGCGTGAAGCTGTTCGAGAAGGCCGCGAAATCCGCCGCCGACGTGATCTTCCTCGATCTCGAAGATGCCGTGGCCCCCGATGACAAGCCGCAGGCGCGCAAGAATATCGTGCAGGCTCTCCATGATATCGACTGGGGTCGCAAGACCATGTCGGTGCGCATCAACGGCCTCGACACCCATTACATGTATCGCGATGTGGTCGAGGTGGTGGAAGCCGCCGGCGACAAGCTCGACCTGATCATGGTGCCCAAGGTCGGTACGGCTGCTGACATCTACGCCGTCGACATGCTTCTCACGCAGATCGAAACCGCGAAAGGCTTCAAAAAGCGCATCGGCATCGAGGCGATCATCGAAACCGCGCTGGGCATGCAGAATATCCATGAGATCGCCGCCGCCTCGCCGCGCATGGAAAGCCTGCATTTCGGCGTGGCGGATTACGCCGCCAGCACGCGCGCCCGCACCACCTCGATTGGCGGACCGAACGCGCTGTATGGCGTGCTGACCGACAAGGACGGCGACAAGCCGCGCGACTATTTCTGGGGCGATATGTGGCATTACGCGATTTCGCGCATGGTGGTGGCCGCGCGCGCCAACGGCCTGCGTCCCATCGACGGCCCGTTCGGCGATTTCTCGGATAACGAAGGCTACACCGCGCAGGCCAATCGCGCCGCCATTCTCGGCTGCGAGGGGAAATGGGCGATCCATCCGGCCCAGATTCCGCTGGCCAACACGGTCTACACACCGCCGGAAGCCGAAGTGACCAAGGCGCGCCGCATTCTGGAAGCGATGAAAGAGGCGCAGGCCAAGGGCCAGGGTGCCGTGGCGCTGGACGGCAAGCTGATCGACATCGCCTCGATCCGCCAGGCCGAGGGCATCGTCAAGCAGGCGGAACTGATCGCGAAGGGGTAAAGCCCATTTCGTCGCTCCCGCGAAAGCGGGAGCCCCGTTTTCTCCTTTAGTCTGGATCCCCGCTTTCGCGGGGATGACGATTTCAGGTTTTAAGCCGCCGGGCGGTCCAGCGGCGCGGCGTCGCCGCTGCCCTGCCCGTTCGGGGCATGCTGGAATTCCGGCACCAGCGCCGCAATCCCGGCCACCAGCGCCGCCGTGTCGCGCCGCTCGGCATGGCCGATCAGCGCGGCAATGGCGCGTTCCAGTTCGGTCCGGTCGATAATGCGCGGCGCCGCCAGCATCACGCCTTCCTGCGGCGTCGGCACAGTCGTCTCGGCGCTGTGCAGCACTTCCTCGTAGAGCTTTTCGCCCGGCCGCAGGCCGGTGAAGACGATCTTCACGTCCTTGTCGGGCTGACGACCCGACAGGCGGATCATCTGTCGCGCCAGATCCTGGATGCGGACCGGCTCGCCCATATCGAGCACGAAAATTTTGCCTTCGGCATGCACCACGTCACCGGGCATCGCCGCGGCCTGCAGAATCAGCTCGACGGCTTCGCGCGTGGTCATGAAGAAGCGCGTCACGTCGGGATGGGTCACCGTAAGAGGCCCGCCATTGGCGAGCTGGCGCTGGAACAGCGGCACGACCGATCCGGAAGAGCCGAGCACATTGCCGAATCGCACGGTCACATACTGCGTCGAACTGCGTTGTGTGGTGACACGTTCGAGATCCAGACTCTGGCACACCATCTCGGCGATGCGCTTGGTGGCGCCCATGACGTTGGTCGGGTTCACCGCCTTGTCGGTCGAGATCATCACCATCACGGCGACGTTGTGGCGCTGGCAGGCCTGCGCCACAACCTGGGTTCCGCGTACATTGGTCAGCAATCCCTCACCGGCATTGGCCTCCACCAACGGAACATGTTTGTAGGCCGCGGCATGCAGCACGATCTCCGGCTGCTGCGCCGCAAAGACTGCCTCTACCGCATCGGCATCGCGCACATCGCCCAGCACTGCCACGCGCGACAGGGTGGGGTTGCGCTCAGCCATTTCCAGGTCGATCTGGTAAAGTGCGTGTTCGCTCTGCTCGAACAGCACAATGGCGGCGGGCCGCAACGCCGCCACCTGGCGCACCAGTTCCGAGCCGATGGTACCACCGGCGCCAGTGACCAGCACGCGGCGGCCTGCCATCAAGCGGGTGACTGCACTGCGATCCAGCACACGTTGTGCACGTCCCAGCAGATCCTCGACATCGATCGACTGAACCTGGCCGGCCTCGCCCTCCTTGCGGAATTCGGTCATGCGCGGCAGACGGGCCACGCTGATGCCAAGTTCCGAAGCGGCATCCACCAGCTCGCGGATCACACGGCCGTCGAGCCGGTCGTCGGCCACAATGGCGCGACGCGGCCGGTCGACCTCGCGCATGTCCTTCACGATCGTCCGGAGATCGGACAACTGGCCGAGCACACGGATGCCACGCATGTCGCGGCCATGGCGCCCCACCGAATTGTCGATGATGCCGACTACGCGATAGGACGCCTGGCCGCGCTCCATCTCGCGAATGAACGTATCTGCGGCGAGGCTGGAGCCGATCAGCACAACCGGCACGCGCCTGTCGTCGCCGCGCCACAGCACGGTGGCCAGGCTGCCATCTTTCCAGCTGCGATAGAGGATGCGCGGGCCGGCGAGCAGCAGCATCAGGATGAAGAACTGCATCACCAGCGCGCTGCGCGGATAGTCGGCCAGCCGGGTGAAAACGAACAGCAGCGGCAGGAAGATCAGCAGCGAGAGCAGGCTGCCGCGCAGGATCGCCAGCATGTCGCGCAGCGAGGCGAAATGCCAGATTCCACGATAGAGGCCTGTATACTGAAACACCACGCCAGCCACTGCGGCGAAGGCCAGCGTCGGTTGCCACGCCTCCAGCGGGGACCAGTCGATTTCGACGATCCAGAATCGCAGCCAGATCGCCAGCGGCAGCGATATCGCGGCCATGACAATGTCATGCACGGCCACCAGCAAAACGCGGTGGTTCAGACGCAGGGAGGGAGCGAATCGCGGCCGGATCGTCATGGATGACTGTATCCTAGCGCTTAGCCCGGTTCAGCGAAATGCCTGCAAAGGGCGGCCGTAGCCGCAAAAGCAACCAGAATGGCAGCCACGGCCACCGGCCAGCCATGGAGACTGACCACAGCGAGAAGCATCAACACCGTATTCAGAATCGCAATCCGCCCGGCGGCGGCGGGGTGATTGCCCAGCTTGCGCGCGCCCTGCTGATAGAAATGGCTGCGATGCGCCTGCCAGATTTTTTCCCCGCGCAGCAGCCGGCGCAGCAGCGTATAGGTGGCATCGACCCAGTAAAACATCGGCAGGATCAGTGCCGCGGCCCAGGCGCCATCCAGCGCCAGAAACAGCAGCAGCGCACCCAGCAGATACCCGACCGGGACGCTGCCGACATCGCCGAGAAAGACTTTGGCGCGCGCTCCCCAGTTCCAGGGCAGGAAGCCGACGGCCGCCGCAGCGACAATCAAGCCTGCGGCCATGACGGTACTGTCGTGCTGCAGCAGCGCAACCGCCGTTGCGCCCAGACCGACCGCGATCATTTCGACACCGGATATGCCGTTGATGCCGTCCATGAAATTAAAAAGATTGGTGAACCAGAGCCAGGCAATCAGCAGCACCGCGCGCTCGAGCCAGACCGGAATGAGCCCTTGCACCAGTGTCGCCTCGATGGGCGTCATCGCCAGCACCAGACCGACACAGACCGTCTGCGCTCCGAGCCGGATGCCGACCGGCAGGCCGCCGCTGCGATCATCCAGCCAGGATACGATCGCCAGCACTGCCATCCCGAGCATCGGCAACAGCATTGCCGCATCGGGGCGCAGCGTCAGCCAGATGGCGAGGCCGAGGAGGATACCAGCGGTCGTGGCGATACCCCCGCCGCGCGGCGTGATCTCGGCATGACTGGAACGGTCGTTGGGGATATCCATGATCGCACGACGCTGCAGCCAGGCGATCAGCGGCTTCAGAAACAGGAAAACAAACAGGCTGGTCCCGGCAGTCACGACCGCCAGAAGCGGCCAGTCCATCGCGGCGCCGGTCATAGATGCGCTCCCAGCATTTGCAGTACGCGCTCGTATGCGTTCAGGCTCGCCGCGACGAAATGCTCGACCGAAAACTCACTTTCGGCAATGGTGCGGCCGCGCGCCGCCAGCCGCTGCCGCAGCGCCGGATCATCAAGCAAGCGGCGGATCGCCGCGGCCACGGCGGGTGCGTCGCCAACGGGGACCAGCAGTCCGTTCTCCTCATGCCGCACCACTTCACGGCAACCCGGCGCATCGGTGGTGACAATGGCGCGACCTATGGCCGCCGCCTCGATCAGGCCGCGCGGCAGCCCTTCGCGATAGGACGGCATGACGATGACATGTGCCCGCGCCAGCATGGCCGGCATATCTTCGGCGAAACCCCAGTATTCCACTGTTCCGGCATCGATCCAGGCCTGAAGCTGCGCCTCGCCGATATCCGTCTTGTTGTCGGGGTCGCGCCGGCCGACCAGCACGAAACGCGCATGGACACCCTCGCGGCGCAGGGCCTCGGCAGCCGCCGCGAATTCGCGCACGCCCTTGTCTCCCAGCAGACGCGCCGGAAACATCACCACCGGCGGATGCCCGGCGTCGATGACGGGTTCGGGCTGCATCGCAAAGGTCTGCATGTCGACGCCGCAGCCGCGGATCATAACGGCACGCGTCGGCGATATCAGCCGGCGATCCTCGAAAACCACGAGATCGTCGGGATTCTGGAAGATCGTCACGCTGTTGCGATGGGCGAGCGCGAGCTTGTACAGCCCCTCGAGCAGACGCCGCAGCAGGCCGGCCTTGGCCGCCGGAAGCCCGGAGGCCCCATTTGTCGCCCGGATGAAGACATAGCCAAGCCCGGTGACAGCATGAACCACGGCCGGCAGGCGTAAGAGCCGCGCCGCGACGCCACCCCAGACCACCGGCTTCACGGAAACCAGGTGCAGCAGGTCCGGGCGCAGGCGCAGGCAGAGCCCGAGCAGCACCAGCAGCAGCTTCAGTTCGGCAAGGGGGTTTTGCCGGCTGCGGATCAGCGGAATGGGGTGGAAGACGAATCCCTCTTTCGCCAGCCGGGCGGCGATCGCCGGGTCTTCGGGGGCAGCCACATGGACAGTCCAGCCACGCTGCCGCATCGCCCGGCCAACCGGCAGCCGGTGGGTGGTGAAAAACAGGGCTTCCTGGACGACAATGAGCAACCGGCGGGCCATCCTCGCGCTCTACCGGGTGGCGCGGGGCGGGTCAAGGTGCTGAAATCCCTCAATCGTCGGCTGCGCCCATCGGCGCGCCCAAGTCCCGGGTTTATTGACAGTTGCAGGCGGGGCGGCTACCCCCTACAGGCATTTTCCAGCGGAAGTCTCGCCTTGCCCCAGCCCATTCCCACCCTCCCCTCGATCGCTGTCGTCGGCCTCGGCTATGTCGGTTTGCCGCTGGCGGTGGCCTTGGCCCGCCATTTTCCGGTTCTCGGCTTCGACATCGACCGCAGCCGGGTAGACGAACTTGGCCGGGGCGAGGACCGGACCCGCGAAATCGAACCGGAAACCCTGCGCAGCTCCAGCCTGAAGCTGAGCGCCGACCCGGGCGCCCTGCCCGGCCATGCCATCTACATCGTGACCGTACCGACCCCCGTGGACGCGCAGAACGTGCCGGATCTGGGCCCGGTACGCTCGGCCTCGCGCACGGTCGGCCAGGCCCTGAAGACCAAGGCTGTTCCGGGCGCCATCGTGGTCTATGAAAGCACCGTCTATCCCGGCGTGACCGAAGACATCTGCGGGCCGCTGCTGGAGCAGCTTTCGGGCCTGACCTGTGGCAAGGATTTCTTCCTCGGCTATTCGCCCGAACGCATCAATCCCGGCGATAAGGTCCACACGGTCGACAAGATTACCAAAGTGGTGGCGGGTCAGACGGCCGACGTTGCCGCCAGGCTGGCAGGCATCTACGGCAGGATCACCTCGGGCGGCATCCATCTGGCGCCGACGATCAAGACCGCCGAAGCCGCCAAGGTGATCGAGAACGCCCAGCGCGACATCAACATCGCCTTCATCAACGAAATCGCGATGATCTTCGGCAAGCTCGGCATCTCGACTTACGATGTGCTGGAAGCCGCAGGCACCAAATGGAATTTCCTGAAATTCCAGCCAGGCCTGGTCGGTGGCCACTGTATCGGCGTCGACCCCTATTATCTGGCGCACCGCGCCGAGGAACTGGGCCATCACGCACGCATCATCCTGTCGGGCCGCGCCATCAACGACGGCATGAGCGCCTATGTCGCCGAAGCCGTCTCGACACGCATACCCGCCGGCGGCACGGTGCTGCTGCTCGGCCTCACCTTCAAGGAAGACGTGCCCGACCTGCGCAATTCCAAAGTGGCCGACCTGGCCGGCCATCTGAAGCGGCTTGGCCATGCCGTCACGCTGCACGATCCGTTGGCCGATCCGAATGAGGCGCAGCACGAATACGGCCTGATGCTGGCGCCGCGGCTGGACCAGCTCGCCGGCTTCGATGCCGTGCTGGGCGCCGTGCCGCATGCCGCCTATCGTAATTTCGCCGATACCGAACTGGCGCGGCTGGTGACGGCCGGCGGCCTGGTTGCCGACCTGAAAGGCATGTGGCGTGACCGCAAGCTGCCGGCCGGCCTGAAATACTGGACCCTCTAAGCTCCCTTCCCTGATCGCACTGGACTTTGGACCGGCCCTTCCCTCCCTGGGCTGCCCGAAATATCCTGCCCGACAGGAGCATTAAGATGTCCGAACAGATCGACCGCCGCATTCCGGTATCCGTCATTACAGGCTTTCTCGGCGCCGGCAAGAGCACCCTGCTCAATCGCCTGCTGCGCCATCCCGATATGGGCGAAACCGCCGTGATCGTGAACGAGTTCGGCGAGATCGGGCTGGATCACGCGCTGATCGCCTCCAGCAAGGAAGACACCATCCTGCTCAGCTCCGGCTGTCTGTGTTGCACCGTACGCGGCGACCTGGTGAACACCTTCCGCGACCTGACCGCCAGGCGCGATGCCGGCGAGGTGAAGCCGTTCAAGCGCGTGGTGATCGAAACCACCGGCCTCGCCGATCCCGCCCCCGTGCTGCACACGCTGATGAGCGATCCGGTGGTGGCCGAGCGCTGCCGGCTGGAAAGCGTGGTGACGCTGGTGGATGCCGTGAATGGCGGCAGCACGCTGGACCATCATACCGAGGCCGTGAAGCAGGCCGCCGTGGCCGACCGCCTCGTGCTGACCAAGATCGATCTGGCAGAGCAGGCGGCCGTACAGCATCTGCGCCATCGCCTGCAGCACCTCAATCCGGGCGCGCCGGTCTTCACCGCGGTTGGCGGCGACATCGCGCCGAACCAGCTGTTCAATGCCGGGCTTTACGATCCGAAGACCAAAAGCTTCAATGTACAGAACTGGCTGCGTGCCGAAGCCTATGGCGACGATCACCACCACGATCATGATCACGGGCACGGCCATGCTCACAAGCATCATGATCATGGACACGATGACCATGCACATGATCATCACGACCACGAGCATTTCCATACCGCCGAGGGCAAGCTCGACGTCAATCGCCACGATGCCTCGATCACCTCTTTCTGCCTGACCTTCGACCAGCCCTTCGAGTGGAACACGCTGGCCACCTGGCTCGATCTTCTGGCGGCCTATCGCGGCGACAACCTGCTGCGCGTGAAGGGCCTGGTGAATGTCGCCGGCGTCGACCGACCGGTGGTGATTCACGGCGTGCAGCACCTGTTCCATCCGCCGGCCACGATTCCGGCCTGGCCCGATGACAGCCGGCAGAGCCGCATCGTCTTCATCACCCGCGACCTCACCCGCGATGTGATCGAACAGACTCTGACGGCGCTGCAGCAGGCCGAGCCGTCTGCGCCGCAGCAAGGTTCCGCATGAGCGGCGGCGGGACCGATTTCCCGGCGGCCAGTCCGGCGAGCGATTTTGTCGGCCTGATCGCGCTCGGCCTCGCCTTTACCGCCGTCATCCGCGCCGAGACCGAGGCGCTGCGCAAAGGCGAGCGCGGCAGTTTCGAGGCGCTGACGGCGCGCAAGTCGGACTATTTCGAATGCCTGAAGCAGAGCCTTGTGGGGGGGGAGACGCA
>JAEYSS010000173.1 GCA_023434425.1 Pseudomonadota bacterium
TGGAATTCGAACAGATACTGCAGCGTGCCCTGGCTGATCTCGGGCTGATACGGCGTATAGGAAGTGAGGAATTCCGAGCGCTGGATCAGATGGTCGACGGCGGCCGGGATATGGTGGCGATAGGCGCCGGCACCCAGGAAAAACGGCACGTCCATCGGCGAAACGTTCTTCTTCGCCATGGCAGCGAAGGCGCGTTCCACTTCCAGCTCGCCCTGATGCGGCGGCAGGTCCAGCTTGGGGTTCAGCGCGCCGGCAGGCACATCCTTGAACAGCGCGTCGATACCGTTGACGCCGATGGTCTCCAGCATGTCGCGGCGGTCGGCTTCGGTCAGACCGAGATAGCGCATGTGCGCTCCTTAATGTCAGAGGGTCTTGAGATAGGCGTCGTAGGCGGCCTGATCCATCAGGGCGTCCAGCTCGGCTTTGTTGCTGAGCTTCAGCTTGACGAACCAGCCTTCGGTCTGGGCGGCGCGATTGACCAGCGACGGGTCGTCGACGATGGCCTGGTTGGTCTCCACCACTTCGCCGCCGGCCGGGGCGTAGACCTCGCTCGCCGCCTTCACGGACTCAACGACGGCGACTTCAGCGCCGGCCGCAACGGTTTTGCCCTTGGCCGGCAGATCGACAAAGACCACATCGCCGAGCTGGCTCTGCGCATAGTCGGAGATCCCCACGGTGGCAACATCGCCGTCGAGACGGATCCATTCATGGTCCTTGCTGTAGCGGGTGGTCATGGATCGTCTCCTGTTATTTCGCGTAGCGTTTGGTGATGAAGGGAAGTTTGCAGGTTTTGGCCGGCAGCGCCTTGCCGCGCACCATCAGGCTGAGCGGTGTGCCGGGTGCAGAAAATTGCGTGGCGACATAGCCCATCGCAATCGGCGCATCGACACTGGGGCCGAAACCGCCAGAGGTGACGGTGCCGATCTTCTCGCCGGTTTCGCTGTTGAGGATCTCGGTGCCTTCGCGGGCCGGGGCGCGGCCTTCGGGCTGGATGCCGGTCAGCTTGCGCGCCGGGCCGTCTTTCAGCTGCTGCTGTACGATGGCGGCACCGGGGAAGCCGCCGTCCTCGCGGCGCCGCTTGGAAATCGTCCAGTTCAGGCCGGCCTCGATCGGCGTGGTGGTGAGGTCGAGTTCATGGCCATAGAGCGCCAGCCCGGCTTCGAGCCGCAGGCTGTCGCGCGCGCCGAGGCCGATCGGTTTCACTTCCGGCTGGCCCAGCAGCCAGCGGGCGAACTCCTCGGCCTGGTCGTTGGCCACGGAAATCTCGAACCCGTCCTCGCCGGTGTAACCTGAGCGGGTCACGAAAGCCTCGTATTTGCCGAGCGCCAAGGTGGCGCCCATGCCGAAGCTCATCGCCTGCACCACGCTGTTGAGGCGGCCGAGCACGTCGACGGCGGCCGGGCCCTGCAAAGCCAGCAGCGCGTGGTTTTCCAGATACTCGATCTCGACGCCCTTGAGATTCGCCCGGGCATGCGCGAGATCGGCATCCTTGCAGCCGGCATTGAAGATGACGAAGAGGTCGCGGTCGCGCTTGTTGACCATGAAGTCGTCGAGGATGCCGGCCTGGTCGTTGGTGAAGACCGTGTAGCGCATCTTGCCGACATCGAGCGCCTGGATATCGCCGGGCACCAGGGTCTCCAGCGCCTTCGCCACATCGGCGCCGCGCATCTTGACCTGGCCCATATGCGAGACATCGAACAGGCCCGCGGCGGCGCGGGTATGCTTGTGTTCGGTCAGGATGCCGGCCGGATACTGCACCGGCATGTCGTAGCCGGCAAACGGCACCATGCGCGCGCCCAGCTCTTTATGCAGTGCATGAAGAGGGGTGACTTTGAGAGTTTCGGCTGTGTCGCCCAAGCGAGGTTCCCTTGCAGACAGAATCAGAGTCGAACCGGCGGATGGTTTCGCCGTTCGCCCCCTCTGTCCGGGAACCTGAGAGATTCGGAGCGCTGTCGAACAGTCTCCTTACTCCTTCGGTGGGATCGGGGTTGGACTCCCGCTCCGCTTTCCAGAGTGTCGCCAGTCCGGTCGGTCCTTTGGCCTGAGAGTTTCCGGGGCGGTTGCTCCTTCGGCGCGCGACCCCGGTGATAGAATCGGGTTCGCGTCTCTCCCGCCAGACTGCTAGCGACGTCGCGAGAATAGACGGCGCCCTATACGAGTCAACGAGTTTCCCCGTGACCTTACGGAAGTCGGAAAAGACCACGATTGACAATGCTTTAGAGGGGGTTAGGGTTATCCACAGCAGAGCGATTTGCCGTCTCGCCATCGCGACTCGGCGACTCGATAAAAAATGGAGGAAACCGCGATGAACCCGTTCTTCGTCGAACAGATGGCGATGTATTCCGCCTATCACCGCGACGCGCGCAACCGCGCCACGCATTTCATCGGCATTCCCGCCATCGTGTTTGCGCTGTTCATCCCGCTGAGCTGGGTGCCGCTGGTCACCCTGTGGGACGGCGAAACCACTGTCACGCTGGCGACACTGCTGTGGTTCGGCACCGGCATTTTCTATCTCTGGCTCGATCGTCGCATCGGCGGCCTGATGATGCTGCTCTCGTTCGTCTTCCTGATGCTGGCGGAATGGGTCGCGGCCCGGGGCAGCATGCCGGGCTGGATCGCCTTTGCCGCTTTCTTCGTCGGCGGCTGGGTGTTCCAGCTGGTCGGCCATGTTTTCGAGGGCCGCCGCCCGGCGCTGACCGACAACCTGCTGCAGGCGCTGATCGGCCCGATGTTCCTGGTCGCCGAAACCGTGTTTGCGCTGGGCCAGCAGAAGGATCTGCATGACGCGGTCGAAGCGCGCTGGAAGAATTATTCCGTCGGCGCCATGCGGGAGCGCGCTGCAGCATAAGAAAAGTCGTGGATGGCCGGCCAGTCTTCCTGATGAAAATTGGGCCCGGCCATGACACTATAAAACAATAACAGTCGCAAAAATTGTCATGCCCGGGCTTGTCCCGGGCATCCACGTCTTAAGAGGTCTCTCCATATGACGCAGCGCTGGAAGAACCGGCCCGAAGGGTCGAACTGGGGCGAGTTCGGTGCCGATGACCGCATCGGCCGCGTCAACTGGATCACGGCGGAGAAGGTCAGGCAGGGCATCGCCGAGGTGCGTGAGGGCCGCACCTTCTGTCTCTCGCTGCCGCTGGAATATCCCGGCGGCAATCTGCTCAACCCGCGCCGCTTCCCACCGCAATTATTCGCGGTGGTGCGCGAGGGGCGGCCGAACATGGCGCTGCCGCTCGGCCTGTTCGATCCGCGCGTCACCGATGTGTCCAGCGACGATGCGGCGTTGCTCTATCTGCAGTATTCCACGCAATGGGACAGCTTCGCGCATATCGGCTCGATGTTCGATGCCGATGGCGACGGCAAGCCCGAGCGCGTTTTCTACAATGGCTGGCGCGGCGGCAGCGATATTCCCGATGTCGAGGATCGCAATGTGGGCGAACCGCGGCTGGAGCGCTTCCCCTCGAAAGGCACCGAGGCGCTCGGTATCCACAATTTCGCCCGGCATGGCCTGCAGGGACGCGGCGTGCTGGTCAACCTGCATGACGACTGCGGCGAAACCCGCACCTGGGTCGGCTACGATCTGCTGATGCAGGCGATGGACAGGCAGAAGGTCGAGGTCGAGCAGGGCGACATGCTCTGTTTCTATACCGGCTTCGGCGATGTGCTGATGTCGATGGGCCGCAAGCCCGATCATCACCGGCTGGAAAATTCCTGCGCTGTGATCGACGGCCGCGACAGGAAGCTGCTCAACTGGATCACGGACTCAAAAGTGAGTTGCCTGATTGCCGACAACTACGCGGTCGAGGGCCTGCCTGCGAAGGCAGCAGAGGGCAGCCATGCCATGCTGCCGCTGCACGAACACTGCCTGTTCAAGCTCGGTGTGCCGCTCGGCGAGCTGTGGTATCTCTCCGAACTCGCGGCCTATCTGAAAGAGCACAAGCGCAGCCGCTTCCTGCTCACCGCACCACCGCTGCGCCTCACCGGCGCGGTCGGCTCGCCGTCCTCGCCCATCGCCACAGTTTAAATCTTTCCTTCAGGAGTTCCCGATGAACGGCGCCGAAAGCCTCGTCCGCACCCTCGTTGCCTCCGGCGTCGATACCTGCTTCGCCAATCCCGGCACCTCGGAAATGCATTTCGTCGCGGCGCTGGACCGCGTGCCCGGAATCCGCTGCGTGCTCGGCCTGTTCGAAGGCGTGGTCACGGGTGCGGCCGATGGCTACTGGCGGCTGGCGCAGAAACCGGCCGCGACCTTGCTGCATCTTGGCCCCGGCCTCGCCAATGGCGTCGCCAACCTGCATAACGCGCGCAAGGCCAGTTCGGGCATCGTCAACGTGATCGGCGAACATGCCACGCATCACCTGCAATACGACGCGCCGCTGACCTCCGATATCGACGGCATCGCCCGGCCGGTGTCGCACTGGATCGGCCGCGGCCAGACTGCCGGCGAAGTCGCCGCGCTGGGCGCCCAGGCGGTGTGTGCGGCGCGCAGCCGCAATGGCCAGATCGCCAGCCTGATCCTGCCGGCCGACACGGCCTGGATCGAGGCGCCGGCGGGCGAGGCCCCACCGCTGCCGGTGCCGGAGCGCGCGAAAGCCGACGAGGCGCATATCCGCGCCGCCGCCGCGGCACTGAAAAAAGCCGGTCCGAAAGGCATGCTGATCCTCGGCGGCCTCGCGTTACAACGACAAGGCCTGCTGCTGGCGGCGCGTATCGCAGCAGTCACCGGCTGCCGCCTGTCGAACAATGGCTACAGCGCGCGGATCGAACGCGGCGGCGGGCTGCCCAGCGTGGGCCGCATTCCCTTCGTGGTCGACCAGGCGCTGAAATACCTCGCCGATGTGCAGGAGATCGCATTGGTCGGCGCGCGGCAGCCCATCGCCTTCTTTGCCTATCCGGGCAAGCCCAGCATCCTGACGCCGGACGGTTGCAACATCACGCCGGTGGCTGCCGTCGAGGATGACCTGATCGATGCGCTGGAACGGCTGGCCGATGCGGTCGGCGCCGCAAAGACTGCGCCTGCCTATAAACCGGGCCTGGCGAAACCGGCTCTGCCGGAGGGCGCGCCCAGCCTCGACAAGATCGCCGCGGCGATTTCCGCCCTGCTGCCCGACCATGCCGTGGTGGTGGATGAATCCGTCACCTCGGGCCGCGGCATTTTTGCTGCCGCCGAAGCCTCCGGCCCGCATGACTGGCTCAACAATATGGGTGGTTCGATCGGCTTCAGCCTGCCGGTTGCCGTCGGCGCGGCGCTGGCCGCGCCCGAGCGCAAGATCGTCGCGCTCACCGGCGACGGCAGCGCCTTCTATACGCTGCAGGCCCTGTGGACCATGGCGCGCGAGCAGCTCAATGTCACCATGGTGATCTTCGCCAACCGCTCCTATGCGATCCTGCGCAACGAGCTGGCCAATGTCGGCGCCGCCAATCCGGGGCCGCGCGCCATCGACATGCTCACCCTCGACCGTCCGGACCCGGACTGGGTGGCGCTGGCCCGGGGCCATGGCGTTGCCGCCGTGCGCGTCGACGAGATGGGCGATTTCAGCCGGGCTTTCGCCGCCGCTCTCGAGACCCAGGGGCCACAACTCGTTGAGCTGGTGTTCTGATTTCACCACAAGCTTTGGTAGATTCCACAATATCGAGTGCTAAATACTTGATAACACTTGGGTGTTAATCCTGATTCCGTTTGCAGCTTGGCCGGAAATTTGCCAATCATATTCGCGGTAGTCCTGTAGTGGCAGGCGGGTCAGGCCTGCTGCCGGTTCCGATCGCCGAAGGGCAAGCCACAGTATCCGCCCCCACCGGGCATGCGCCGTCCTTTGTCACCGGGGACGGCGTTTCAAACCGAATACCGCTCTGCGCTCCGTAGAACGACGGCGAGCGCGACAACAGAAAGTGTAAGCGCATGTCCATGCCCGCAACCGTTTCGGCTCCCGCTCTGCCCGCCACCACCGACAAGGCCGGCGCGGTTCTCGGCGGCAGCCAGGAAGTGCTCACCTTCACCATCGGTGACCAGAATTACGGCCTCGATCTGCTCAGCGTGCGCGAAATCCGCGCCTGGACCGATGTGACGCCGCTGCCCAACACCCCGCCTTTCGTGCGCGGTGTGATCAACCTGCGCGGCGCCGTGGTGCCGATTTTCGATCTTCGCGTCCGCCTCGGTGGCGGCGTGACCCAGGCGACCAGCGCCAATGTCGTCATCGTCGTCGAGATCGGCAGCGAGTCTGTCGGCCTGCTGGTCGATACCGTGTCGGATATTCTCGCGCTCGATGCGTCTGCCCTGCAGCCGGTGCCGGCCACGGCCGCCGATGAGGAACACATGTTCCTCAGCGCGCTGGCCACCCATGAAGACCGCATGGTCGCGCTGATCGACGTGAACCGCCTGTTCAGCCGCGGCGTGCCGTCGGTGCCTGCCGCCGCCTGAGCGGCTGCATCATACAGCTTTCGGAAGAGGCGCCCGAAAGGCGCCTCTTTTTTGTTGGGTGCGGTTCCGGCTTGCGCCTGAGACAGGACGCTGCGGCCTCGGACAGAAGAAAGACAGTTCGCGCGGCAGTGCCGCCATCTCGCCTTTGAATTTGCCTGCTTTTGTGCTAATATTCCTATATCGGGCCATCCGTTCGCATGCTCTTGCGGCCACGGCCTCGCGGCTCCAAGCCGCCGCTGTTGGACATCGTTGACAGGAAAATCAATGACTTGGCATATGACGCCAAGGGTTTAGCGGGACAGAACAGGCTGAAACGGGACAGAACAGGCTGAAACGGGACGGAACGGGATTTAACAGGACGGAACGGGCCTTCAATGGGACGCAACGGGCCTCGAATGGGACGTCACAGGGCGCCAACCGGCCCGGACCGCCTGCCGCGACTAGTGCAGTTCCGGATTGTCCTTGATCAGGATGTCTTCCCGCGGCGGCACGGTCTGGCGCTCGATCCAGCGATGCACGCGCGGGCCTTCGCCCTGATGCAGTTTGCGCAGCAGTTCCATCACCTCGGCATCCGCCTTGGTGCGCCGCGAATTATGCCGGATGTAATCCAGCCAGGTCGGCACGTGATAGGACTCGGTCCAGAGTTCGGTATCCTCGACATGGCGCAGCAGGGCCCAGCGCTGGGCGCCGTCGCGCAGGCGGATCTGGCGGCGGCGGGTCATGACGGCGAGGAATTCGGTCACGTCCTCGTAGCGGATGCGATATTCCACCATCACGAAAATCGGCCCGCTCTGCGGCTTGATGTCCAGCCCGGTCGCCGGCGCCTGGAACTGGCCGAGCGGGTCGAGATCGACCGAGACGATATTCTGTAATGTGAAGCGGAAGCCGGCGGCGGCGCAGAGCAGCAGTCCCAGCCCGCCCGCGACCAGCGCGGTCGACACGCCATGGGCATCGGCGAGCGAACCCCAGAGCCAGCTGCCGATGGCGAGGCCGCCGAAATTGGTCATCTGGTAGAGCGCGATGGCGCGGCCGACGACCCAGCGCGGCGCCGAGAGCTGCACCGAGATATTGAACAGCGAAAGTGCAATCACCCAGCAGGCGCCGGCCGGGATCAGCGCGGCGAAGCTGAGGTAGATATTGGTGCTGAGGCCGAGCGTGACGGTGGCGGCCATCGAGATCAGGCAGGCCAGCCGCGTGAGAGTTTCGTCCGCCAGCATGCGGCGCACGTGTGCATTGATCAGCGCGCCCAGAATGGCGCCGATGCCGAAGGTGCCGAGCAGGCCGCCATAGGTCAGCGCGCCGGCGCCCAGCAGGTCGCGCGCGACGATGGGCAGCAGGGCGAGCACCGACACCGCGCAGGAGCTGAACAGGATGGTCCTGAACAGCACCACCATGATCTGCGGCGACATCGACACATAACGCAGCCCGGCCGACATGGCACTGAGGAAGTCTTCGCGCGGCAGATCCGATTTCGCGGTGTCGGGTTTCCACCTGGCCAGAACCCAGATGATCGGCAGATAGGTGGCGGCGTTGAACAGGAAGGACAGCGTGGCGCCGAGCGCGGCGACGATGGTGCCGCCAATGGCGGGACCGATGCTGCGGGTGACGTTGAAGCCCATGTTGTTGAGGATGACGGCGGCCGAGAGCGTGTCGCGCGGCACGGTGTCGCGCACGCTGGCCTGCCAGGACGGATTGTTGATCGCGGCGCCGGTGCCGATCAGGAAGGTCAGCCCGAGCAGCATCCACGGCGTGATCCAGTCGAAATACACCGCGGCGGCGAGGAGGAGGGAAAAGACCAGCATCGCGACCTGGGCGCCGAGCATGACCAGGCGGCGGTCGAAATTGTCGGCCAGCGCGCCGGCGGCGAGCGCAAACAGCATGACCGGCAGCGCATTCATGCCCTGCACCAGCGCCACCAGGCCGGCGGACCCGCTGATGGTCATCATCACCCAGCTGGCGCCGATGGTCTGAACCTGCACGCCGATATTGGAGATCAGCGACGCCGTCCAGAACAGCCGGAAGGTCCGGTGCTGGAAGGGGGCAAACGTACCGACCGGGGGAGGGGCTGAACTCATTGGCCTGGGATGCTGGTGCGCGGGAAAAGCGTAGAGGGGCGATGAGGCGCTGAATTTCTGCCTAGTGTCTGAAAACTATAGCTGATTGTCGTGGATGGGGAGGCGTGCCGTGCCGCACGGCATGTTTTTCTTGCTGCCCCCGCGCCGGCCTGTCGCCGTTGCCGCTTCGGTTGCGGTCTGATGGTGCGGGCTAAGTACATGCTCCGTATACAATTCTATCCGCGAGTGTGCAGGTGCAGCAATTCAGGCCGGCCGGGAAGCGCCACCTTCGTCCGCGCGTTCCGGGGTGTACGTTTATTAATCCCACATATCAAAGATTTATGAGAAGATGACCGTAAGGCACGGTCTCGTCGATACATAAGGGGGGAAATCCCATGGCTTTCGCGTCGAACCTCAAAATCGGCCCACGGGTACTCGCTGTCGTTGCGCTGCTGGCCATTGCCGCCGCCGCCATCGGCACCATGGGCGTCATTTCCCTCGACCGTTTCGAACGCCAGACCAATGTCATGGAAAGCATCGCCAAGCAGACCCAGTATGGCGAGCGGCTCAATGCCCTGGTCTATGCGGTAGTGATGGATTCGCGCGGTGTCTACATGTCGGCCGATGCCAATGCGGCCAAGCCCTTTGCTGCCGGGATCACGCGCTTCACCGGTCAGATGGAGACCGTGCTGAAGGACTGGGCGGCCCTGCTCGGTCCGGAAGCCGGCAACAGCGACGAGGCCAAGCAGTTCATCGCCACGGTCAACCAGTTCATCCAGTTCCGGCGTGAGCTGGCGCGGCTCGGCCTCGAAGGCAAGCCGGGCGAGGCCCGCACATACGGCGACAACGACACCAACCGTGCCAACCGCCAGGCTGTCAACCGGCTGATCGACGGCATCACCAAGCGCAATTCCGAACGCGTGATCGAAGTCAGCAGCGGCCTGACAGCCTATTACAACGCGCAGCGTCCGCTGCTGATCATGGTTACGGTGGCGGCGATTGCGGTCTCGGTGGCGCTGGCGCTCTATATCGTGATCGCGACGCTGACGCGGCCGATCAGCCGTATCACCGGCGTGATGAACACGCTGGCGACCGGCAATACCGGTGTTGCCGTCACCGGCAGCGAGCGTCGCGACGAGATCGGCGAAATGGCCAAGGCCGTGCAGGTCTTCAAGGACAGCATGATCGCCCGCGAGGCGGCCGAAACCGAAATCGCGCAGCAGCGCGAAGCCACCGAGCAGCGCCGCATCGAAGCGGCGGCACGCGAGAAGGCCGCCGGCGAGGAAATCGCCGCCCTGGTCAACAAGGTGGCGCAGGGCGATCTGAGCGGCAGGATCAGCGAAAGCGGCAAGGATGGATTCTTCCTGTCGACCAGCCAGGAACTGAACCGCCTGGCGGCCACGCTGCAGACCATGGCCGGCGAGCTGGCCGAGGTGATGGGCGCGATGGCGCATGGCGATGTCACGCGCAGCGTGCGCGGCGAGTATCACGGCGTGTTCGGCCAGCTGAAAGCCAGCGCCAACGGCATGGCTGAACGGCTGCGCGATTTCGCCGGTCGCCTGACCCAGACGGCGCAATCGGTGAAGGTGGCATCCGACGAAATCTCCACCGGCAGCCAGGATCTGGCCAGCCGCACGGAATCGCAGGCCGCCAGCATCGAAGAGACCGCCGCTTCGATGCATGAGATCACCGCCACGGTGAAGCAGAATGCCGACAATGCCCAGGCCGCCAACCAGCTCGCCGTCGCGGCGCGCGACACCGCCGAAAAGGGTGGCAACGTGGTGGCCGATGCGGTCACGGCGGTGACGCAGATCGAGGAAAGCGCGCGCAAGATCAGCGACATTGTCGGGCTGATCGACGAGATCGCTTTCCAGACCAACCTGCTCGCGTTGAATGCGTCGGTCGAAGCGGCACGTGCCGGCGAAGCCGGCAAAGGCTTTGCGGTGGTGGCGCAGGAAGTGCGTGCGCTCGCGCAGCGCTCGGCCAATGCCAGCAAGGACATCAAGGCGCTGATCACGGACTCGAATGCACAGGTGAAAACCGGCGCCTCGCTGGTCAATCAGACCGGTGGTTCGCTGACCGAGATCGTCAACGCCATCAAGAAAGTGAGCGATATCGTCGCCGAGATCGCTGCCGCCAGCCGCGAGCAGGC
>JAEYSS010000106.1 GCA_023434425.1 Pseudomonadota bacterium
TTTTCAGCACGTTGCGCAGCACCATGTCGACCACCTGCGACCGCAGGGTGGTCAGCGCCTTTTTCGAGGCAAGATCGACGCGGAAGATCTGCGAAAACGTCGCGCGGTTCGACACGTTGAAGAAGCACAGCGCACTGATCTGCCAGTGCAGGTCGATGGCATTCAGGCCTTTGCGGAAAACACCGTCCTGCAGGCCGCGCCGATAGACGCGCTCCAGCTCGCCGATAGCCGAGACGTTGAGATCCTGGATCGTCTTGGAGCGCGCCAGATAGTCACCGTGATGAATGTTCTCGATCATCACCAGGCGAATGAAGGCCTCGTTGGAATGATGGTGGTCGAAGGTGAATTCGACCAGCTTGCGCAGCGCGTCGGCCGGGCGCAGATGTTCAAGATCGAGCTGCGCTTCCGTTGTACGCACCTTGCGATAGGCTTCTTCCAGCACGGCGAGATAGAGCCCGTCCTTGTCGCCGAAATAGTAGTAGATCATCCGCTTGCTGGAGCCGGTCTTGGCGGCGATCTCGTCGACGCGCGCGCCGGACAGGCCGTTCTGCGCGAATTCGCGCGTCGCCACGTCGATGATGTCCTGCCTGGTCGCTTCGGGTGCGCGCGCCTTGGCACCGGCATGACGTGACGTGGCGGCATCCTTGCCGCTCCTGGTCCTTGTCGGCGCCGCCTTCGGTTTCGCGGCTTTTTTCGAACTGCTGGTCATCGGCTGAAATGTTCCGGTCGGCGCGGTGTCGCTGCGCCCGGCGGCTGAGATGGGGTCTGCTGCATACTGCCCTCGCGCAGTGGCATTTCAAATAGCTAACGCGGCCAAAACTAAAGAGATTTCTCGCAGCTGCGGCACTCACGGGAGACGGCGTGACTGGCAGCCGCCGTTTCCGGATTTGACTATACTAACTGTTTCGTACAAAGTGCAGCCGGAAAGTTGGAGGGCGCCCGCCGCCCTGAAAACGACTGCCGGGAGGACTTGTGCAGACCCTGCACGACATCTGCGTCGACAAGCTGCGCGCCGTCATGGCGGCGCGGCCGAACCTGACCGGCCGCAAGCCGCTGCTGGTCGGGCTGATCGGCCGTGGCATCCAGCTGTCGCGCACCCCGGCCATGCATGAGCGCGAGGCGGCCCGTTTCGGCCTCGACTATGCCTATATGCTGGTCGATTTCGACCAGCTCGGACTGCAGGACAATGCCTTGCCGGGCATCCTGTCGGCCGGCGCCGCACTGGGCTTCCAGGGCTTCAACGTCACGCATCCCTTCAAGCAGCAGGTGATCCCGCTGCTCGATGCACTGGGGCCCGAAGCCGCCGCCATCGGCGCGGTCAACACCGTGGTCTACGACACCGGCCGGACGGAAGGTCATAACACCGACTGCTGGGGCTTTGCCGAGAGTTTCCGCCAGGGCCTGAACGGCGTGCCGCTGCGCCAGGTGGTACAGTTCGGCGCCGGTGGCGCCGGTGCCGCCGTGGCCCATGCGCTGCTGCAGCTCGGTGTCGAACGCCTCACCATCATCGACACCGACCCCATCCGCGCCGACGCGCTGGCCGCCCATATGCGCAAGGACTGGGGTGACAGGGTGCAGGCGACCACGAACGTGGCCGAGGCGCTGTCCATGACCGACGGCATCGTGAACACGACACCGGTGGGGATGGCGAAATATCCCGGCATGCCCTTCCCGGCCGAGGCGTTGCGGCGCCAGCACTGGGTGGCTGAAATCATCTACTTCCCCGAGGAAACCGAACTTTTGCGCGTCGCGCGCGGCCTCGGCTGCCGCAATCTGGCCGGTACCGGCATGGCGATCGGCCAGGCGGTGCGCGCCTTCGAGCTTTTCACCGGCCGCAAGTCGGATATGGCGGCCATGGCCGGGCATTTCGCTGCGGCGGCCTGATGAAATGACAGGATTACAGTAACCAAAAACCTGCTTTTAAATGTTTCAATCGGGAGGAAACACAATGAACATGAACACCACACGTCGCCGCTTCCTGGCCGGCACCGGCATGGCCGCAGCAGTCGCCACTGCCGGCTTCAGCCTGCCGTCACTTGCGCAGGCCAAGCCGAAGCTGCGCTTCTCGGCCGTCTTCTCGGAGCAGGATATCCGCGCCGAGATGATGAAGCAGTTCGCCGGCGCGATTGCCAACGACTTTACCTTCGAAGGCTATTACGGCGGCAACCTGTTCAAGCAGGGCACCGAACTGGTGGCAATCCAGCGCGGCAACTTGGAGATGGGCAATATCGCGCCGCAGGATATCTCGAAGCAGATTCCGGCCTGGTCGCTCCTGACCGCCGCCTATCTGTTCCGCGATGCCGACCATCTGACCAAGTTCTTCGCCAGCCCGGCCGGTGCGGAAATGAAGAAGATGGCCGACGACAAGCTCGGCGTGCATATCCTGGGCCCGACCTATTTCGGCGCCCGCCAGGTCGGCCTGAAGCCGAACAAGAAGATCAACACGCCCGCCGATCTCGCCGGCATCAAGCTGCGTATGCCGCCGGGCGAGGCCTGGCAGTTCCTGGGTGAGTCGATCGGCGCCAATCCGACCGCGATGGCCTATGCCGAAGTCTATACCGGGCTTCAGACCGGCGCGATCGACGGGCAGGACAACCCGCTGCCCAACGTCGAAAACATGAAGTTCTACGAGGTGATGTCGCAGATCGTGCTGACCTCGCATCTGGTTGGCTTCGACCTGCTCACCGTCTCGAGCAAGACCTGGAAGGCGATGAATGCCGACCAGCAGAAGCGTTTCCAGGCCGCCGCCACCTCCGCCATCGACTTCTCGCAGAAGAAGCACCAGGCGCGCGAAAAGGAACTGGTCGCGTTCCTCAAGGGCAAGGGCCTGAATATCTACGAACCGGACCAGGCCGCCTTCCGCAAGCATGCGCAGGCCAAGTACCTGGCCTCGGACCTGGCCAAGGACTGGCCGAAGGGCATGGTCGAGAAGATCAACGCGCTTTGAGTATCGCCGGCGGGGACTGCTATAGTCCCCGCCGCATCTTCCGTGTTGAGTCAGGTGACGAGGAACTCCGTGCAGGCGCTTCACTACTGGGCCGGATGGCTGTATCGCCGCGGTGAAAACATCCTCGCCGCCATGCTCGGCGCCATGTTCGCCGTCTTCATCCTGCAGATCGTGTTCCGCTACCTGCTGAACCTGCCGATCGGCTGGACCAACGAGGTGAGCACCATTCTCTGGGTCTGGCTGGTGCTGTGGGGCGCCGCCTTCGTGATCCGCGAGGACGAGGAAATCCGCTTCGACCTGATCTATGGCGCCGTGCGGCCCAGGGCGCGCCGCGTGATGACGGTGATCGCCTGCCTCGCCACCGTGATCCTCTATGCCGCAGCCTTTCCCGCCACCATCGACTACGTCACCTTCATGAAGGTGGAAAAGGCCGCTTACCTGAAGATCCGCATGGACTGGCTCTATTCGATCTACATCCTGTTCGTCGCGGCCGTGCTGGTGCGCTATCTCTGGCTGTCCTGGCAGGCGCTGCGGGGCCGGACCGGTGACGATGTCGATCCGACGAAGGCGGCATCCGGCGTATGAATTTCGCAAGTCCGTTTTCCATCGCCATCGTCGTGATGACGGCGCTGGCCTTTCTCGGCCTGCCGATCGGCCATGCCATGATCGCCGGCTCGATCCTCTATCTGTGGATCGCCGGCCTCGATATGGGCACCGCGGCCGAGCAGTTACTGAACGGCATGTATACCAACTATGTCATCCTGGCCGTGCCGCTGTTCATCCTGGCCGCCGAGCTGATGAATATCGGCTCGATGACCGAGCGCCTGCTGCGCTTCTGCAATGCCATCGTCGGCCGTTTCCGCGGCGGCCTGGCGCAGGTGAACGTGCTGCAGAGCATCATCTTCGCCGGCATGTCGGGCTCGGCCATCGCCGACGCCGCCGGCACCGGCAAGATGATGCAGAACATGATGACTGCCGACGGCAAATACCGCGCCAGCTATGCCGCGGCGCTCACCGCCGTCACCAGCGTGGTCGGGCCGATCATTCCGCCCTCGATCCCGATGATTCTCTTCGCGCTCGTCTCGGATGCGTCGATCGGCTACCTGTTCCTCGGCGGTGTCATTCCCGGACTGCTGATGGCCGGTGCGCAGATGGCGATTGTCGCCTGGGGCGCGCGGCGCGAGAATTTCCCGGTGGAGAAGCCGACGCCGCTGCGCGACCTGCCGGGCATCACCTGGCGCGCCTTCCCCAGCCTGATGATGCCGGTGGTGCTGCTGGGCGGCATCTACAGCGGCGTCACGACTCCGACGGAAGCCGCCGCCGTGGCCGCCGCCTATGCGCTGATCGTCTCGGTCGTGCTGTATCGCAGCGTCAGCTTCCGCGACTTCTATCGTTCCGTGCTGGCCAGTGCCCGCACCTCGGCCTCCATCGGCATGCTGATCGCCGGCGCACTGGTCTTCAACTATGTCGTGACGGTGGAGAATATCCCCGAAGGCATCAAGCTGCTGCTGGCGGGCTGGGATCTGTCGCCCATCGGCTTTCTCATCCTCGTCAACATCCTGCTGCTGCTGCTCGGCTGCCTGCTGGAAGGCACCACCATCCTGCTGGTCATCGTGCCGGTGCTGATCCCGGCCGCCCAGGCGCTCGGCATCGACATGGTGCATTTCGGCGTCGTGGTGGTGGTCAACATCATGCTGGGCCTGATCACGCCGCCCTATGGCCTGCTGCTGTTCGTGATGACGCGCATTGCCGAAGTGCCGGTCCGCGACATCGTGAAGGACACGCTGCCCTTCCTCTGGGCGATGGTTGCGGCCCTGGCGCTGATCACCTTCTTCCCCGAGATCGTGCTGTGGCTGCCGCGCCAGCTCGGCTACGGCAGCTAGCTGGAGACCGTCATGACAGGCAAACCGATCCTCATCCTCAACGGCCCCAACCTGAACATGCTGGGCATCCGCGAGCCGCATATCTACGGCTCGACCACGCTGGACGAAATCCGGCAGAGCTGCGAGGCCTTCGCGGCCACGCAGAAGACCGCCATCGACTTCCGCCAGTCCAACCACGAGGGCGTACTGGTCGATGCGATTCAGCAGGCGCGCGAGACCGCCTCGGCAATCATCTTTAATCCGGCCGGCTACTCCTTCACGTCTGTCGCACTGTATGATGCGTTGAAGACTTTCGAAGGCCCGGTCATCGAGGTGCATATCTCGAACATTCACGCGCGCGACGAGATGCACCGGCATTCGAAGCTCTCGGCCGCCGTCACCGGCGTGATCTGCGGCCTCGGCCCGCATGGCTACATCCTGGCCATCCAGGCGGTGCTGCAGAAGCTTAAGCGCTAGGCCGTTTTCTCTGGCGCCGGAGCAATCCGCCATCATTTGACCGCACGCGACGGGCTGACTAGGCTGGTTCCCGGCCGTTTTGCCGCCTGAGTCGCGTGTCGCCATGACGGAAGCCACAGCCCCCGGAACCTCCCAGCGCACCACCGTCTGCATCAGCGGCGGCGGCCCGGCCGGCATGATGCTGGGCCTGCTGCTGGCGCGCGCCGGCATCCATGTCACCGTGCTGGAAAAACATAAGGACTTCTTCCGCGACTTCCGCGGCGACACCATCCACACCTCGACGCTGGAACTGATGCGCGAACTGGGCCTGCTGGAGGACTTCCTGCGCCTGCCGCATCACAAGGTCTATGGCATCGGCGGCA
>JAEYSS010000170.1 GCA_023434425.1 Pseudomonadota bacterium
CGACACGAGGATTTTCAGTCCTCTGCTCTACCAACTGAGCTACCTGGGCACACGGGTATCAGCAAGATACCGTCGCTGCGGCCTTTATTCCGCAACGGCGCGCGGTTATAGACAAATTCCCCCGCCCTGTCCATATCAGGGCGGAACAAATTTATCCCGTTGCGGAAATACTTTAGCTCATGTCACCCACTCCCGGAAACGATGCCGAAGCCGGCGCGGCGATTGTCGTGGCCGGCCTCGCCAAAACCTATGGCGAGGGCGAGAAGACCGTGCATGCCGTGGCCGGGATCGACTTCGCCGTGCCGGCCGGCAGCGTGACGGCGTTACTGGGCGGCAACGGCGCCGGCAAGACCACCACCATTGCCATGCTGCTCGGCCTGCTGAAACCCACGGCGGGCAGCATCCGCATCCTCGACACCGACATGCTGCGCGACCGGCATCATGTGCTGCCGCGGCTGAATTTCTCCTCACCCTATGTCGACCTGCCGCATCGCCTGACCGTGCGGCAGAATCTACTGGTCTTCGCCGGACTCTATGCGGTGCCGCAGGCCGGCAAGCGTATCGCACAGCTCGCCGAGGAACTGGATTTCGCCACCTTGCTGGATCGTCCGGCCGGTGCGCTGTCGGCGGGGCAGAAGACGCGCGTGGCGCTGGCCAAGGCGCTGATCAACCAGCCGGACGTGCTGCTGCTGGATGAGCCGACCGCGTCGCTCGATCCCGATACCGCCGACTGGGTGCGCAGTCTGCTGGAAAAATATCGCGCCGAGCGCGGCGTCACCATCCTGCTCGCCTCGCATAACATGGGCGAGGTCGAGCGGCTCTGCGACCAGGTGCTGATGATGAAGCAGGGCCGCATCGTCGATCGTGGCACCGCGCCGCAGCTGGTGGCGAAATACGGCCGGCAAAATCTGGAGCAGGTTTTCCTCGATATCGCGCGCGGCCAGGGCAAGGCCGCCGAGCTGGAAGGGCTGCCGGCATGATGCAGGATGCCAGCTATCTCGCTGCAATGGGCTGCAGCCTGCAGCGCATCTTCGCCATGCTGCGCCGGCACTGGTATCTGCTGGCGGGATCCTGGACCCGCATCGTCGAGCTGATCTACTGGCCGGCCGTGCAGATGATCATGTGGGGCTTCCTCACCCAGTTCCTGGCCAGCAAGACCTCCTATGTGGCGCAGGCCTTCGGCGTCTTCCTCGCCGGCATGATGCTGTGGGATTCGATGTTCCGCGTGCAGCTTGGCGTGGCGATTTCCTTCCTGGAGGAAATGTGGTCGCGCAATCTGGGCAACCTGTTCGTCAGCCCGCTGCGACCCGGCGAATTCGCCACCTCCGTGCTGCTGATGGGGCTGCTGCGCACGCTGGTCGGCATGATCCCGGTCAGCCTCATGGCCTGGATCTTTTTCGACTTCTCGGTCTACGGCATGGGACTGGCGCTGGCCGGCTTCTTCTTCAGCCTGGTCATGTTCGGCTGGGCTATCGGCATCGCCGTCTGCGGCCTGATCATGCGCCATGGCCTGGGCGCCGAAAGCGCCGCCTGGGGCGCCATGTTCCTGATCCTGCCGGTGGCGGCGGTCTATTATCCGGTGACGGTGCTGCCGGGCTGGCTGCAGGCGATCGCCTGGTCGCTGCCACCGGCCTATGTCTTCGAGGGCATGCGCGCCCTGCTGGTGGACGGCGTGCTGCGCAGCGATCTGCTGATCGGCGCCTTCGCGCTGAATCTTCTGTATCTCGCGCTCGGCTTCTGGGCCTTCCTGGCCTTCTTCGAGGCGGCCCGCCGCCGCGGCCAGCTACTGGGCCAGGGGGAGTGAAGCCAGGGCGAGTAAAGCGACGCCTTCCGTCATCAGCCGGCCCAGCAGTCGGCCGGGCAGCAGCGTCAGCAGCCCCGGCAGCACCAGCCCGCTGAAGAACAGGATCTGCATGGCGCGGCGATGGGTATTCACCCGTCCATTGCGGATCGCATAGATCGCCGCCGGCACCGAAACCAGCACCACCACGCTGAGGATATGGATCGGGCTGAAGCCGCCGTCCCTCAGGCCGGTGATCCAGAAGGAGCTGACCGCGGCCATCAGCATCAGCACGACCCAGAGCCAGCCGAACAGCCGGTGCGACCGGGTGCCCTTGCGGCGAATCAGCATGAAGGCGCCCAGCGCCAATGCCAGAATTGTGGCGGCAAGATGGATATGGACCGCCGGACCAGCTGCCATGAGCGGATTTAAATTCATGGCCCGACCCTGCCCCGCCCCCTGCAAACCGGCCAGCGCCTTGCTATATTGATGTGACAGTGATCACCGGTTTTCCGGCACTTTCACGCGACTTGGCCGTTATCACCCGACTGCCACCCTATTCTAAGGACTGCCCGTGAGCGCGACGATTGCCCTGGTCGATGACGACCGCAACATCCTGACTTCCGTTTCGATTGCCCTCGAAGCCGAAGGTTACAAGGTGCGCACCTATAACGACGGCGCCGAGGCGCTGCGCCACCTGACGCAGCAGATGCCCGACCTCGTCATCCTCGATATCAAGATGCCGCGGCTGGATGGCATGGAGACACTGAGCCGCCTGCGCCGCGTCAGCCAGGTGCCGGTGATCTTCCTCACCTCCAAGGACGAGGAGATCGACGAGGTGCTCGGCCTGAAGATGGGCGCCGACGATTACATCACCAAGCCGTTCAGCCAGCGCCTGCTGATCGAACGCATCAAGGCGGTGCTGCGCCGCGCCGAGGCCAACCGCCCGGGCGCGGAGGAAACCTCCTCCGACAAGCTGGTGGTGCGCGGTGCGCTGACGCTCGATCCGGCGCGACATCGCTGCACCTGGAACGGCCAGGAAGTGGTGCTCACCGTCACTGAGTTCCTGCTGCTGGATGCCCTGGCGCAGCGGCCCGGCCACGTGAAGAACCGCGACCAGCTGATGGATGCGGCCTATGACGACAACGTCTATGTCGACGACCGCACCATCGACAGCCACATCAAGCGGCTGCGCAAGAAGTTCAAGATGGTGGATGACAGCTTCGATTCCATCGAAACCCTGTATGGCGTCGGCTATCGCTTCAAGGAGCAGGCGGCCTAAGCAGCGCAGCGGCGCCGGAGGGATATTCGGGATGGAGGGCAGGCGGTGAGCGATCCGTCTCCGCGCCGGCGGCTGATGTCGCCGCTGACGCGCCGCATCCTGCTGATCAATCTGGCGGCGCCGATCGCCCTGGTGCTGGCCTTCTTCTACCTCGACCAGTTCCGCCTCAGCCTGATCGACACGCGGCTGACCGCCCTGCGCTACGAGGCCGGACTGATCGCCGGCGCGCTGGGTGAAGTCGCCATCAGCCCGTCAGAATTCAGCCCCGCGCTGGAGCCGGAACTGGCGCGCCAGCTGCTGCGCCGCCTGTCGGCGCAGTCGAGCGCGCGGGCGCGGCTGTTCGATGCCGAGGGCGAGATGATCGCCGACAGCCGGCTGCTGCTGGCCGCCGGCCGCGGCGTGGTGACGCGCCAGCTGCCACCGCCGAATATCGACACGCCCTGGGAACAGGCGCTGATCGGTCTTTACGACCGGATCAACGCCCTGTTCATGACCACGCTCAACCTGCCGAAATATGTCGAGCTGCCATTCACCCATGCCAACGATTATCCCGAAGCCCGCGGCGCGCTGACCGGCGAGGAAAGCGACCAGCTGCGCGACCTGGCCGATGGCCGCATCATGCTGTCGGTCGCCGTGCCGGTGCAGGGCCTGCGCAAGGTCGTCGGCGCCCTCCTGCTGAATGTCGACAGCGCCGAACTCGATGCCCGGGTGCGCGAGGAACGTCTCGGCGTGTTGAAGGTGTTCGCCGCCGTGCTGGGCTTCACCGTGCTGGCCTCGCTTTATCTGGCCGGCGTCATCGTGCGGCCGATCCATCGCCTGGCCGAGGCCGCCGAACGCATCCGCGCCGCCAAGGGCCGCATCGCGCATCTGTCGCTGCCGGATTACTCGCAGCGCGAGGACGAAATCGGCGACCTGTCCAGCGTGCTGCGCGCCATGACTGCGGCATTGTCGCAGCGACTGGATGCCATCGAGCGTTTCGCCGCCGATGTGTCGCATGAGATCAAGAACCCGCTCACCTCGCTGCGCAGCGCCATGGAGACTTTCCAGCGCACGGAGAAAACGGAGCTGCGCGAGCGGCTGCTGGCGGTGATGCAGGATGACGTGCGCCGCATGGACCGCCTGATCACCGATATTTCCGGCGCCTCGCGGCTGGATGCCGAACTGGCGCGCAGCGAGGCCGAGCCGATCGACATCGCCGCCATGCTGCAGTCGGTGGTGGAGACCTATGCCGCGCGCCTGTCCGGGACCGGACCCAGGATCGAGCTGGTGCGGATCGAACCGGGCCCGTATCTGACCGCCGGCTTCGAAGGCCGGCTGGGCCAGGTGGCGCGCAATCTGATCGACAATGCGATTTCCTTCAGCCCGCCGCACGGCCGCATCGTGGTGACGGTGAAACGCGAACCGCGCCATGTGATGTTCAGCGTCGCCGATGACGGACCGGGCATTCCGCCGGAGAACCTGGAATCGATTTTCGAGCGTTTCTACAGCGAGCGACCGGCGAGTGAGGCTTTCGGCCTGCATTCCGGCCTTGGTCTTTCGATTGCCCGCCAGGTCGTGCAGTCGCTCGGCGGCGAGATCCATGCCGAGAACCGCGACGCCGACCCGGCCGACGGACAAGCGGGTGCCCGCTTCGTGGTGCGGCTGCCGCTTTAGACGGCACAACGTTAACCAAACGCGGCGACATCACCGCAGCATGTATTGACTCCGTCCGGAGCCCCCGGCAGGCTGCGCGCCCATGCTCACCATCCATGCAAGCTGTGTGTCGGTTGATGACGTCGCGATACTGCTGCGCGGCCCGTCCGGCGCCGGCAAATCCGACCTTGCGCTGCGCCTGCTTGAGGCCGGCGCGGTTCTGATCGCGGATGACCGGACCTGCCTGCGGCATGTCGACGGCGAACTGATCGCCAGCGCGCCGGAGCGGCTGCGCGGCCTGCTGGAAATTCGCGGCATCGGCCCGGTGCGGGTGTCGGCAGCACCGCCCGCGCCCGTAGAACTGATCATCGACCTGGTGCCGCTGCAGGACGTGCCGCGCCTGCCCGAGCCGCGTCACGAAACCATTCTCGATGTCACGCTGCCCTGCCTGTCGCTGCATGCCTTCGAGGCGAGTGCCGCGATCAAGGCGGTGTGGGCCCTGACGCGTGCCATCGAGGACCGGCTGTTCGAACCCGATGAGATCGCGGCGGCAAGCGGCACTGTCACCGAACTTTTCAAGCGCAAAGCCTGACACATGACCGCCGACGCGCCGATCCGTTTCGTTGTCGTCAGCGGCCTGTCCGGCGCCGGCAAATCCACCGCGCTCAAACTGCTGGAAGACCATGGTTACGAGGCGGTCGACAACCTGCCGCTGGCGCTGCTGCGCCGGCTCGCCGCCGCCGACGATGCCGACAGCGGCGGCGCCCAGCCGCGCCGACCCATCGCGGTCGGCATCGACAGCCGCACTCGCGACTTTCAGCCGGACCAGCTGATCGCCCTGCTCGGCGAGCTGCGCCAGCGCGACGACCTCGCCGTGCAGCTGCTGTATTTCGACTGCGAGGACGACGTGCTGCTGAAGCGCTTCACGGCGACGCGCCGGCGGCACCCGCTGGCCAGCGACCGCCCGATTGCCGACGGCATCGCCGCCGAACGGCGGCTGATGCTGCCGCTGCGCGCGGCGGCCGATCTGGTGATTGACACCTCGACGGCGGCATTGCCGGAATTCCGCCAGGCCCTGGCAGCGCAATTCGCGCTGGACGCGCTGCCTGGCCTCAGTATCATGGTGCTCTCGTTTTCCTACAAACTCGGCCTGCCGCGCGAGGCGGATCTGGTGTTCGATGTGCGCTTCCTGCGCAACCCCCATTATGACGACGCCCTGCGTCCGCATACCGGCGACAATCCGGCCGTCGCCGCCTATGTCGGCGCCGATCCCGGCTATGCCGATTTCTTCGGACGGCTGCGCGACATGATCGACGCGCTGCTGCCGCGCTACACCGAGGAAGGCAAGCGCTACCTCACCATCGCAATCGGTTGCACAGGCGGCCGCCACCGTTCCGTTGTGGTTGCCGAGGCACTCGGCAAGCACTTGCGCGAGGCCGGCCAACGTGTCGATATCCGTCATCGCGACCGCGATCTGGCCCCAGTCTGACCCATGGCCAGAGCCGCCGTTGTCGAGGAAGCTTCACCATATGACCTGCCACAAGATCGCCAATCACGAGATCGATAGCGTCCCATGATCGGTATTGTCGTCGTCACCCATGGCCGCCTCGCCGAGGAATTCATTCATGCCACCGAGCATGTGGTGGGGCCGCAGAAGAATATGCGCGCCGTCTGCATCGGTCCGGATGACGACATGGAACAGCGCCGGCAGGATATCCTGGCCGCCGTCGCCGCCGTCGAGGCCGGCAGGGGCGTGATCGTTCTGACCGACATGTTCGGCGGCACGCCGTCCAATCTCGCGATCTCGATCATGGACCAGGCCAGGGTGGAAGTGATCGCCGGCGTCAATCTGCCGATGCTGATCAAGCTGGCCAGCGTGCGCGGCAAGTCCGAGATGGCTGCCGCCGTCAGCGCCGGTCAGGAAGCTGGCCGCAAATACATCAATGTCGCCTCCAAGCTGCTGGCCGGCGAGTCGGCCGAATGAACGAGACGGCATCGAAAGACGCGTCACTCCAGCGCAGCGTCACCATCCCGAACCAGCGCGGCCTGCATGCCCGTGCGGCGGCCAAGTTCGTCCAGGTGGTGGCACGCTTCCCCCAGGCCAAAATCCAGGTTTCCAAGGACGGCCAGACCGTGAACGGGGAATCGATCATGGGTCTGATGATGCTGGCCGGCACCCAGGGCTCCAGCATCGAGATCACCGCCTCCGGCGCCGAGGCCGTGGCGGCCATGGAGGCCCTGGTGACCCTGATCGAGGGCAAGTTCGGCGAAGCGGAGTAATCCGGTCCGCCGAAGGGCCGAAGCGCTCGCTTACTTGATCATCATGGGCGAGATGACATCCGGCACGACGCCGGCGTTAAAATTGCATCCTCTGCCGCCGGACATCCAGAACTGGTCGGCCTTGAACGCAATGCCGGATGCTGCGAAGGCCATCGGGCGTTCGTAAACCGATTTGATGACAATCCGCTCTGAATCCATGGCGACAAAACTGCCGGCGATACCCGGCGTATTCTGGGACGCCAGCGACGCCACCACCGGTCCGAGATTGCCGGGCGCCGGCTGGATCGCCGGAGCAGCGCCGGGCTGTGGTACAGCGGGTACGCCCAAGCCGGTGCCAAGCCCGCCTTGAACCAGCGGAGCCAGTTTTTGCAGCTCGCTGATATTCGCCTTGATGTCGCCCCGGAACTGCATGTCATGTCCGAACGCCATGTCGATGGAGCGAGCATAAAGCACGTTGCTGACGAACAGCACCAGCCACTGGATTTTCTGCCCCTTAGGATGGTCTGGCAGCGGCGCAGAGGCGATTTGCTTTGTCTGGTCTGCCAGCGCCGAACGAACCTGCATACTCAGGGCGCTGCAGAACTTTTCGGCTTCCACGCGCATTACTCCGATCGGCAGGTCCATTTCCTCGATGCCGTCATACTGCAGCGTGACTTGGCGATCGTCTTTCAACCCCAGCCCCAGGCCCAGCGCCACGACACCGAGCGGCGCTGCTGCCGCAAGCTCGCTGCCACGAACGGAGGCAAAGCGGAATGCCGGAATCTGCGCCATTGTCAGCCGCGGTGGCGGTGAAACCCGGTCGAACACGCTGCCTGACTGAACAACAGGCTGTGGCCAGGCGGCGCCTGCAGCGGGTGCGGAATATGTTGCCTTCGGCAGGTTGTATTTGAGCTGGTAATGCGTTTCGAGGGCCGCCTTCAGATCCATCCGGTACAGATTGTACCGGCCAGCATCGACATAGTCGGGCAAATCCTTCCTGCTTTCGGCGGACGCCACCAGCAGAATGTCGCCGACCTGCAAATTTTCACGAATCGGATAGACAGCGCGCAAGCCCAGCGCGGCTGTATTGTCGGCGACCTGACGTGGAACAGTACCCGCGTCCGGCTGCCGTGCGCAGCCACTGAAGGTCGCAGCCGCGACAACAAGGAGTCCTGCCAAACTCACAGAATGTTTCATAGCCCCCCCCCATGAATGAGACTCACGAGGAAGTAGAGCGCCGAAATATATTAAAACGCGAATCAATTGTTATTCTACTCGCATAACGGATTATTATTAATACATAAAGATTTCTTTATATAGTGCTGGACAGCCCGCCGGCTGCCCTGCTATATCGGCGCCCAGTGAGCACATTCTTGTGTGAAATATCTCGCCAACTGGAGCTGCCGACATGAGCGCGGATTACATCGTTAAGGACATTGGCCTGGCCGACTGGGGTCGCAAGGAACTGGATATGGCCGAGACCGAAATGCCCGGTCTGATGGCCACCCGCGCCGAATTCGGCAAGGCCCAGCCGCTCAAGGGCGCCCGCATCGCCGGCTCGCTGCATATGACGATCCAGACCGGTGTGCTGATCGAGACCCTGAAGGCGCTCGGCGCCGATATCCGCTGGGCCTCGTGCAACATCTATTCGACCCAGGACCATGCCGCCGCCGCGATTGCCGCCGCGGGCATCCCGGTCTTCGCCGTGAAGGGCGAGAGCCTGGAGGAGTACTGGGACTATACCCACAAGATCTTCGAATGGGCCGATGGCGGCACGCCGAACATGATCCTGGACGATGGCGGCGACGCCACGCTGCTGATCCATCTCGGCATGCAGGCGGAGAAGGATGCCTCCGTCATCTCCAAGCCGACCAATGAAGAAGAAACCGTCCTCTATGCCGCGATCGCCAGGAAGCTGAAGGCGTCGCCGGGCTGGTACACGAAGATGGGCACCGCCATCAAGGGCGTGACCGAAGAGACCACCACGGGCGTACATCGCCTCTACATCATGGCCAAGGAAGGCCGCCTGCTCTTCCCGGCGATCAACGTCAACGACAGCGTCACCAAGTCGAAGTTCGACAACCTCTATGGCTGCCGCGAGAGCCTGGTCGACGGCATCCGCCGCGGCACCGACGTGATGATGGCCGGCAAGATCGCCGTGATCGCCGGCTACGGCGACGTGGGCAAGGGTTCGGCCGCTAGCTTACGCAATGCCGGCTGCCGCGTGATGGTCACCGAGATCGACCCGATCTGCGCGCTGCAGGCCGCCATGGAAGGCTACGAAGTGGTGACCATGGAAGAGGCCGCACCGAAGGGCGACATCTTCGTCACCGCCACCGGCAACCTGGACGTCATCACCATCGACCATATGCGTGCGATGAAGCATCGCGCCATCGTCTGCAACATCGGCCACTTCGACAGCGAGATCCAGATCAGCGCGCTGAAGAACATGAAGTGGCATAATGTGAAGCCGCAGGTCGACGAGGTCGAATTCCCCGACAAGAAGCGGATTATCGTGCTGTCGGAAGGCCGCCTGGTGAACCTTGGCAATGCCACCGGCCATCCGAGCTTCGTGATGAGCGCCTCCTTCACCAACCAGGTGCTGGCGCAGATCGAATTGTGGACCAATCCGGGCAAGTACCAGAAGCAGGTCTACACGCTGCCCAAGCATCTGGATGAGAAGGTCGCCAGCCTGCATCTGGAGAAGGTCGGCGCCAAGCTGACCAAGCTGACCCCGGCGCAGTCGAAGTATCTCGGCATTGCCGACAAGGGCCCGTTCAAGCCAGACCATTACCGCTACTGATCGGAACGAATCGTTCGATTGCGCAAAGGCCGGGTTTCAGACCCGGCCTTTGGTGTTTTAACGCCCTCTGTTCCTGCCTTAAAACCTTGTTTTGAACCGCCGGGCTGGCCGATAGTGGCGCCATGCTAGGGGCCAGCAAGTCAGAATTGCGGGAGCAGACCGCGTGAACGAGGTCTGGGGGCTGGCGGTGCTCGCCGGGGCAGCAGCCGGACTCGCCGGATGGCAGGCCCTGCGTGCACGCGGCCTCGCCGAACGGCTGCGCCGCGCTGAAGCCGAGATGGCGGCCGTTGCGATTGCGCGCGACGGCGAACGCAAGGCCGCCGCGTCGTTGCAGCAGCGCATCGACGGCCTGATGGCAGAGACGAACCGGCTGCTCGATGCCGAGGCGCAGGCCAGTGCATTGCTGGACGCCGCACCCTTCCCGATCTGGCGCCGCGATGGCGAGGGCCGCCTGCTGTGGGTCAATGCGCGCTATGCCCTGATGGCTGAAACCACCGCGCGCGATGCGGTCGAACGCGGGCTGGAACTCGCGTCGGCGCATGACCTCGACCAGCCGCGCGACCTTGCGCTGGCCGCGCGCGCCGCCGCCACGCTGAAATCGCAGGAACGGCGCTTCGTGGCCGAGGGTGACCGGCGCAACTACCGCATCTTCGAACTGCCGGTCGGCGACGGCACACTGGGCTTCGGGCAGGACATCACGCCGGAAGCCGATGCGCGCGGCCAGCTGCGCCGCCATATGGAAGCCCATATGGAAGTGCTGCGCACCATTTCCACCGCCACGGCGATCTATGGCCCCGACAAGAAGCTGCTGATCTGGAACCGCGCCTATGCGCGGCTGTGGCAGCTCGACGAGGCCTGGCTGGAAACCCGGCCGACCTTCGGCGAGGTGCTGGAACAGCTGCGTGTCGAACGCCGCCTGCCCGAGCAGATCGACTGGCAGGCCTACAAGCGCAGCCAGCTGTCGCTCTTCACCACCGTGATCGAGCGCCAGGAAGAGCTGATGCACCTGCCCGACGGCTCGACGCTGCGGCTGGTGATCAGCGCCTATCCGTCCGGCGGGCTTCTCTTTGCCTACGACGACGTGACGCGGCAGCTCACCCTGGAGCGCGCCACCAACACCATGATCGCGGTACAGCGCGCGACGCTGGACAATCTCTACGAGGCCGTCGTTGTCTATGGCTCCGACGGCCGGCTGTCGCTGTATAACCGCGCCTTCGCCCAGCTCTGGGAGATCGACACCAACCTGCTGAACCGTCAGCCGCATATCACCGAGGTGGTCGAAGCCGTGCGCCCGCTGATGCAGCGCAACCCGGACTGGGGACAGCAGCGCCAGCGCCTGATCGACAGCTTCGCCAGCCGCAAGGGCACGCGCGGCCGGCTGGAGCGCGGCGACGGAACGGTGATCGACTATGCCTCGGTGCCGCTACCGGATGGCGCCGTGCTCTACACGTATCTGGATGTCAGCGCCAATATCCGCATCGAACGGGCGCTGCGCGAGCGCAACGAGGCGCTGGAACGCACCGACCGCGTCAATGCCGCCTTCATCAGCAACATCACGCATGACCTGCGCTCGCCGCTCGGCACGCTGATCAGCATGACCGAAGTGCTGTCGCAGGGCATCCTCGGACCGATGAACCCGCGTCAGGAGGAATACTGCACCGACATTCTGACGACATCGCGCGACCTGCTGAAACTGCTCGACGACATCATCGCCATCGCCACCATCGAGGTCGGCCAGATGGCGCTGGAGCCGGCCGAGATCCCGCTCGACGCCCTGTGGCGCGACGAGGCTGCGCAGTGGCGCGAGATCGCCGAGCGCCGCGCCATCCGCCTCGACCTGCCGGCGCATGGCGGCAGCGGCACCGTCTTTGGCGATGGCCAGCGGCTGCGCCAGGCGCTCGACAGCGTGCTGACCGCTGCACTGGACGGCACGCCGCAGGGCGGACGCGTCACGCTCGCGCTTGCGGTGGACAATGAATCGCATCTCGGCCTGCGCCTGGAATGCCACAGCGGCGGCTTAAGTCCGGTGCAGCCGCGCCAGCTTTTCGCCGACCTCGGCGATAACCCGGACCAGCGGCGCATGGACGCCGACCTTTCGCTGATCGTGGCACGCGGCCTGTTTGACCTGCATGGCGTGCGGCTGACGCTTGGCAGCGGCGACGGCATGCAGGCGGTGGATATCCTGTTACCGCGCTATCCCTTGCCGGAGCCGGGCCCGATTGCGGCGCTGCTGGCGCGTCAGTAGAGTTTGCACCATGCCGACGATTCGCCGCTACCAGTTGCCTGACGAAGCGGCGACCGCTGCCCTGGCCATGCTGCTGGCCGACCGGCTGCAGCCCGGCGACGCGATCCTGCTGGATGGCGCGCTCGGTGTCGGCAAGACCTGTTTCGCCCGCGCCCTGATCCGGCATTTGAGCGGCGATGACGGCACCGAAGTGCCGAGCCCCAGCTTCAATCTGGTGCTGACCTACGACATCCCACAAGGCACTCTCTGGCATTTCGATCTCTATCGCGTCAGCGACCCGCGCGAACTGGATGAACTCGGCCTCGACGATGCCCTGCGCGATGGCGTGACGCTGATCGAATGGCCCGACCGGCTCGGCGCGCAGACCCCGGCACATGCACTGACGATCACGCTGTCGCTACTGGCCGGTGCAGCAGGGCCCAGACTCGCCGAACTGCAGGGCGATGCCGCCTGGGCCGCCCGCCTGTCCGATCTCCCCGAGAGCTTTTCGCACGATGCCGATACCTGACCGCGCCACACTCTCTCATGCCTTCCTGCAGCGCGCCGGCTGGGGCGATGCGACGCGTTCGAAACTGGCCGGCGACGCGTCCTTCCGCAAATACGAGCGGCTGAACCGCAGCGGCGAGCCCGCCGTGCTGATGGACGCGCCGCCGCCGCAGGAAGATGTCCGCCCCTTCCTGCGCATCGCCCGCCACCTCGACTCGCTCGGCTACAGCGCGCCGCGGATCCTGGCCGAGGATGCCGAACACGGCTTCCTGCTGCTGGAAGATCTCGGCGACGACCTTCTGGCCCGTTTGCTGAACCAGGGCGGCGACGAGCGCAGGCTGTATGAAGCGACCGTGGATTTCCTGCTCGACCTGCATCGCCATCCCGCACCTGCCGACCTCGCGCCCTATGATGAAGATCGCCTGATCGACGAAGCCCAGCTGTTCACCGACTGGTATCTGCCGGCACTGACCGGACGCGCGACACCGGACAATATCCGACAGGCCTTCCGCTTCCTGTTCGGCATTCTGGCGCCGGAAGTCGGCATGGATAACACGCCGGAGCGGCGCATTCTGGTGCTGCGCGATTTCCATGCCGAGAACCTGATCTGGCTGCCGCAGCGCGCCGGTCCGGCCCGCCTCGGCCTGCTCGATTTCCAGGATGCGGTGGCCGGTCATCCGGCCTACGACCTCGTCTCCTTGCTGGAAGATGCGCGCCGCGATGTCGACCCTGATCTCGCCGAAGCCATGTTGCAGCGCTATATAGCCGGCAGCGGCGCCGACGATTCAGCCTTCCGCCGCGCCTACGCGATCCTTGGCGCCCAGCGCAATATCCGCATCATCGGCATTTTCACCCGGCTGTGGAAACGCGACGGCAAGCCGCACTATCAGGCTTTCATGCCGCGTATGTGGGGCCTGCTGGAGCGCGACCTGGCGCATCCGGCGCTGGCCGATCTGCGCGGCTGGATCAATGCCATGGTGCCGCAGGAGCTGCGGCGCCAGCCGTTGCCGGGGTTGTGATGGATCGCGTGCCGCACACAGCCATGGTTCTGGCGGCGGGCCTTGGCACGCGGCTGCGGCCGCTGACCGACCATACGCCGAAGCCGCTGATCCCGGTGGCAGGCCGCACGCTGCTGGACCGCTGCCTCGACCGCCTGGCGGAAGCCGGCGTGCGACGCGCCGTCGTCAATATCCACTGGCTCGGCGACCGGATCCGCGACCATCTGAAAACACGGCATGATCTGGCGATCGTCATCTCCGATGAAACCGGCCTGCTGCTGGAAACCGGCGGCGGGATCGCCAAGGCGATGCCGCTGCTGGGCGACACGCCTTTCCTTGCCGTCAATGCCGACCTGATCTGGCGCGATGATGCCGGCGAGACTGCCGTGCAGCGGCTCTCGGCCCGTTTCGATCCGGCGACGATGGATGGGCTTCTGCTGCTGCAGCCGCGCGAGAGCGCCGACGGCCATGGCGGACCCGGCGATTTCTTCCTGAACGCCGACGGCAAACTGCGCCGTCGCGGCACCCAGGCCAGCGCGCCTTACGTTTATACCGGCGTGCAGATCCTGCAGCCTGCGATGTTCCGCGATGCGCCCGCCGGCGCGTTTTCGCTCAACATTCTCTACGACCGCGCGATAGCCGCCGGCCGCCTGCATGGCATCGTGCATCGCGGCACATGGATGGATGTGGGGACTCACGATGGCCTGAGACAGGCGGAAGCGGCCTTACATGGCGCGCGCAGCTAGCCCGTCGATCTGCACGATCGCGCCGGGCCGGCCGTTCCTCGACCTGCTGGCCCGCGGCATCCTGCAGCAATATGGTTCCGATCCGCTGACACTGTCGCGCGTCACCGTGCTGCTGCCGACGCGGCGTGCCTGCCGCGCGCTGGCCGAAGCCTTCCTGCGCCAGGGCGATGGCGCCGCCCTGCTGCTGCCGGTGATCCGGCCGCTCGGCGATGTCGACGAAGACGAACTCGAGCTACGCGGCATCGGCGATGCGCAGGATGAGGCGCTGGCCTTCGGCACGCTGGAACGCAGCCTGCTGCTGGCGCGCCTGGTGCAGGCCTCGCCGCTGGCCGGCGGCGACAGCGCCAATGCCCTGCGGCTGGCGCGCGAACTCGGACACCTGCTCGACTCAGCTGCCACGGAAGAAGTGGGGCTCGATCGCCTGCCCGATCTGGTGCCGGCCGAACTGGCGGGGCATTGGCAGCAGACACTGGATTTCCTGAAAATCGTTCGCGAGGCCTGGCCGGCGATCAAAGCCGAACAGGGCCGCAGCGACAGCGCCGAGCATCGCCAGCGCGCCACGCAGCGCTGGATCGATCACTGGCAGGCCGCGCCGCCCGACGATCCCGTCATCGCCGCCGGTTCGACCGGCACGATCCCGGCCACCGCCCGGCTGCTGAAACTGATCTCACGCCTGCCGCAGGGCAGGATCGTTCTGCCCGGCCTCGACCGCGGACTGGACGAGTCGGCCTGGACCGCGGCGCATGACGAACCGCCCCATCCGCAGCATGCTCTGGCGCGGCTGCTCGACACATTGGGTGTGCTGCGCAGCGAAGTCACCGACTGGCCCGATGAGGCAAAAGTACATCCGGGCCGCGCCTACCTTCTGACGGCGGCATTGCTGCCGCCGGCGGAAAGCCATCGCTGGCGCGACCTGCGGGGCGGCCTTGCCGCTGATGCACTGGCCGGGCTGCAGCGGATCGAGGCGCCGGGCCCGCGCGAGGAAGCGCTCAGCATTGCGTTGGCGATGCGCGAAACCCTGGAGACGCCGGGGCGGACCGCTGCGCTGATCACGCCCGACCGCATGCTGGCGCGCCGCGTCAGTCTCGAACTGGCGCGCTACGGTATCGAGGTCAACGACTCTGCCGGCCAGCCGCTGATCCAGACCGCGCCTGCGGTCTTCCTGCGGCTGCTGGCCGCCGCGGTGGCCGAGGATTTCGCACCCGTGGCACTGCTGGCGCTGCTGAAGCATCCGTTCTGCCGGCTCGGCATGGCGCGTGACGACCTGCTGCGCTGGACACGCCGCCTGGAACGCAAGCTGCTGCGCAAAAGCCGGCCGGTTGCCGGACTGAAAGCGCTGGCGGCCGATCTGGCCGGCGACGCCGACCTGCTGCCACCGCTGGCGCGGCTCATCACCATCGCCGGGACGATGCAAGGCAGCGCGGGCGAAACGACGTCGCTGAAAACCCTGCTGGAGGTGCAGGTGGCGGCGGCCGAAGCGCTGACCGTGGCGCCCGACCAGCCCACGCCGCTCTGGCAGCACGAGGCCGGCGACGTCTTGCACAGCCTGGTGCGGGAATTGCTCGAAGCCGCCGACAGTTTCGGCAGGGTGACGCCGGCCGAATGGCCACGCCTGCTCGATGCGCTGCTGGAAGGCCAGGTGGTGCGACCGCGCCGGCCGTCGCACAGCCGGCTTGCTATCTGGGGCCTGCTGGAAGCACGCCTGCAGCAGGCCGACCGCATCATCCTCGGCGGCCTGAACGAAGGCACCTGGCCGCCGCAGGCCAGGGAAGACCCGTGGCTCAGCCGGCCGATGCGCGCCGCGCTCGGCCTGAGCAGTCCGGAATTCCGCTTAGGGCAAACCGCGCATGATTTCGTGCAGGCGGCCAGCGGCGGCGACGTGATCCTGACCCGCGCGGCCAAGGTGGATGGCACGCCGACCGTGCCGGCCCGCTGGCTGCTGCGGCTGGAAGCATTGCTGGACGAGAAGGATCCGCGCTGGCAGGCGAGCCTGGCGCCGCAGTATCTCGCCTGGGCCGAGCGGCTCGATACGCCGGACCGGTCTCTCAGATTCGAGCCGCCGAAACCGGCGCCACCGGTGAAGGCACGACCGCGCAGCCTGCCGGTCACGGATATCGAAACCTGGATACGCGATCCTTACGCGATCTACGCCAAGCGCGTGCTGGGCCTGCGTCGGCTCGATCCGCCCGACCAGCCGCCCGATGCCCGGCTGCGCGGCAATGTGATCCACGCCGTGCTGGAGATCTTCCAGCAGCGCCATGCCGAAAGCCTGCCCGGCGATGCCGCCGCGCTGGACGAACTGCTCGATCTCGGCCGAATGGAATTCGGCGCCTGGCTCGACCAGCCGGATATCATGGCGCTGTGGTGGCCGCGCTTCGAACGTGCGATGCGCTGGTTCCTGGTTTACGAGCGCGAACGCCGCGCGGGCGGATTCAAACCCGTGCTGCTGGAAGCCAAAGGCGCGATGGAGCTGACGGCTCCGGCTGGCAGCTTCACACTCGAGGCGCGCGCCGACCGCATCGACCGTCATGCCGCGGACGGCCGGCTCGCCATTCTGGATTACAAGACCGGCAATCCGCCGACGCCGAAACAGGTCAACAGCGGATTGTCGCCGCAGCTGGCGCTGGAAGCCGCCATCGCGCAGGCCGGCGGATTTTCCGGACTGTCGCCGGCGGCGATCGCCGAACTTGTCTATATCCGGCTCGGCGGCGGCGCCGAGCCCGGCGAGGCGCGTCGCATCGAGAAAGGCAACGGTCGTACTGACATCCCGCCGGCCGACGAGCTCGCGCGCCAGGCCCTGGAAAGACTAGCGGGCTGGGTGGCGCGGTTTGACGATGCGACGATCCCCTATCTGTCGCGACCGCGACCGCAATTCGTCGACTATCCCGGCGATTACGATCATCTCGCCCGCGTCGCCGAACGCGCCGAAGGTACGGGAGACAGCGAATGAAAGCCGATCCCGAACTGCAGGCGCATCAGACCAATCAGCGTGTCGCCGCCGATCCGACGCTGTCGGCCTGGGTGGCCGCCAATGCCGGTGCGGGCAAGACCACCGTGCTGGTCGATCGCGTCACGCGTCTGTTGCTGATGGGCACGCGGCCGAGCGGCATTCTCTGCCTCACCTTCACCAAGGCAGCCGCGGCCGAGATGGAAATCCGCCTGACCAAAAGGCTCGGCCTGTGGACCGCGCTGCCCGACGACAGGCTGAAAGACGACCTGCACCGGTTGCTCGGCCGTGCGGTGACGGATGCCGATCTGGATGCGGCGCGCCGGCTGTTCGCCCGCACGCTGGAATCGCCGGGCGGCCTGCGCCTGCAGACCGTGCATGCCTTCTGCGAAGCCTTGCTGAAGCGCTTCCCGGTCGAGGCGCAGGTGCCACCCGGTTTTGCCGTGGCCGATGACGGCGTGACGGCAGACCTGTTCGAAACGGCGCGCCGGCAGGTGCTGGGCCAGGGATTGCGCGATGCCGGCTTCCGCCCGGTGATCGATTTCTTTGCCGCCCGCCTGGAAGACGGCCGTTTCGCCGAGCTGCTGAAGGCACTGCTGGGCCGCCGCCGCGATCTTGCGGTCCTGCTGGATGCACAGGATGGGGCAGCCGGCGCCATCGGCGCGCTCTATGCCCAGCTGGGACTGCCGCCGGATGCGACGCGCGAGCTCAGCATCCGCCTGCATGTCGAGGCGATGCGCCTGGCGGATCTGCGCCGCGCCGTGGAAGCGCTGTGCAATGGTGGCACCAATGACAAGAAACTCGGCCAGCCGCTCGCCGACTGGCTGGCGGATGGTGCACCTGCCGAAATCTTCGAGAAGGCATGGCTGCCCCGCTTCTTCACCGACAAGGGCGAACCGCGCGTCACGCTGGTGAGCAAACCCACCGAAAAGTCCGCGCTAGGTTGCACCGCGATCCTGACCGAAGAACAGGTGCGTCTGATTGCGCTGAAACAGGAACTGAACAAGGTGACGGTTGCCGAAGCCACCGCCATGCTGTTGCGGCTCGGCGAAAAGCTGCTGGCGGCTTACACGGCGCTGAAAACCGCGCAGGGCCTGCTGGATTACGACGATCTGATCCTGCGCACCCGCGATCTTCTGGTCGAACCCAGCCAGGTGCCGTGGGTGATGTTCAAGCTGGATCGCGGCATCGACCACATCCTGGTGGATGAAGCGCAGGATACCAGCCCGGACCAGTGGTCCGTGGTCGCGGCGCTGGCCGAGGAATTCTTCAGCGGCAGCGGTGCGCGCGACGACATCCGCCGCCGCACCGTCTTCGCGGTCGGCGACGTGAAACAGTCGATCTACAGCTTCCAGGGCGCGCGACCGCAGGCCTTCCTCGACACCTACGGCGATTTCCGCCGTCGCGCCGAGGCGGTGGGCGAACGGCTGGCGCAGATTCCGCTGGAAATGTCGTTCCGCTCGGCGCCAGCGGTGCTGCAGCTGGTGGATGCCGTCTTTGCCGAAGAGGCTGCAAAGCCCGGCGTCGTCGTCGACAAGCCGCTGCATCACAAGGCCAGCCGCAGCGATGCCGCCGGCCGGATCGAACTCTGGCCGCCGTTCAAGCCGGACCCGAAAGCGCAGAGCGAACCCTGGGAAACACCGCTGGACTATGTCGGCCAGAAGGATCCGCGCAAGCGGCTGGCCGAGGAGATCGCGGCGCAGATCAAGCGCTGGATGGACAGCGGGGAGATGCTGCCAAGCCTGGGCCGCCGCGTGCAGCCCGGCGATGTGATGATCCTGGTACGCCGCCGCAACGTGTTCTTCGAGGCGATGGTGCAGGCACTCAAAGCCGCCGGCGTGCCGGTGGCCGGTGCCGACCGCATGAAGCTGGCCGAACAGATCGCCGTGCTCGACCTGCTGGCGCTTGGCGCCTTCTGCCTGCTGCCGGAAGACGACCTCACTCTGGCCACCGTCCTGAAAGGCCCGCTGTTCAATTTCAGCGA
>JAEYSS010000218.1 GCA_023434425.1 Pseudomonadota bacterium
CGCTGCGATGCCTGCCCGGTGCTGTGCCGCATCCGGCCCGGCAAGGCCGGCGCCTGCGACCGCTATGCCAATGTCGAGGGCGTGCTGACGCGCGTCGATCCGCTGGTGATCACCGAACGCGCCGCGAGCGAAGGCAGTGTCGTGCCGTTCCTCGCCGGTTCCGAAGGCTGGAACGGCAGCGTCGCTGCGCCGCCGCCTGAGAGCTTCGTGACTGGCATCGGCGCCGGAACGACCTATCCCGATTACAAGCCGGCGCCGTTTATCGTCTCCTCGCAGCATGACGGCGTCGATATGGTGACCGTCGTGACCGAGGGCATCTTCAGCTATTGCGGCGTGAAGGTGAAAATCGACACCGACCGCTATCTCGGCCCCGAACAGGCGGCCGTGCGCGTCAACGGCGAAGCGGTCGGCCATGTCACCACGGCGGAATATGGCTCGCAGATGCTGTCGCTCGGCGGCGTGCATCACCTGACCGGAGGCAGCAAGAAGGAAGGTACCGTCACCTGCGACACGCTGCTGGCGCTCTGCAACAAGCAGGCTGTGACCCTGCAGATCGATGGTGGCTCGGAAGTGGTCGTGCAGGCTGGCAAGCCGCCAGTGGTGAACGGTACGCCGGAAGCGCGCATGCGGGTCGGTTGCGGATCGGCCACCATCGGCATCTTCGCCAAGCAGTGGCTCGGCCATGCCGACGAGGTGATCGTGGTCGACGACCACATCACCGGCGTGCTGACCGAGCATCAGGCTGGCCGTTTCCTCGACATGCCGCTGTCCGGTATCCGCGTGCGCGGGCGTAAATCCACACCAGGCCGTTATTTCCAGGTCGCCGATCCGGGTCTGGGCTGGGGCGGCACCAACATTTCCGATCCGCTCGAGATTATCGAAAGCATCGATACCAAGGCTGCCTGGCCGGGGATGAAACTGCTGATGGTCTCGACCACCGGCGAACACAGCGCCTGGTATGTGCTGGACGATCAGCTGACGCCGCAACCGGCAGAAATGCCGGCGCCGATCCGGCTTGTGGTCGACCGCATCGCCGAGAATTGCGAACCCTCGCTGTGCACCGTGATGTTCATGGCGGGTGCGGGCGGCAGTCTGCGCGCTGGTGTGACCGAAAACCCGGTGCGGCTGACGCTGTCGGTGAAGGATCGCCTCACGCGTGTCACCTCTGGCGGCGCGCCGGTCTATGTCTGGCCGGGCGGCGGCATCACCTACATGGTGGATGTGGCGCGTATGCCGGACAATTCCTTCGGCTACGTACCGACGCCCGCGCTGGTCGCGCCCATCGAATTCACGCTGCGGCAAGACGATTATGCCGTGCTCGGCGGACATATGGATTATGTCGTGCAACTGGAAGACGTGCTGCAGGCCGGTCGCCTCAGCAAGCTGGCCCAGCGCGCCGACAATCCCTGGCCGATCACCCGGCTGGCCGCCGAGGAGCAGCCATGACGGCTCCCAGCGCAAACTGGCTGCTCGGTCGCGACGGCGCCTCGTGTCGCCTGCATCTGCAGCATGGGCCGATCGATCTGGTGATCGAGGCATTCGGGGCGGAAGCGGCGCGCGCCTATGAACAGGCGGTGGCGCGGTTTCACGATATCCTGTCGGTGCTGGTCAGCGAACTGGTCGAACTGCGGCAGCCGCTCGGCGCGGCGCATCCCCTGTTCCGTGGTCCGGTGGCGCGGCGCATGGCGGCGGCCTGCTGGCCCTATCGCGATGTCTTCATCACGCCGATGGCCGCAGTGGCGGGGTCCGTGGCGGATGAAGTCCTCGCCGCCATGCTAGACGGCACGCAGCTGAGCAAGGCTTATGTCAATAACGGCGGCGACATCGCTTTCCATCTGGCGAGCGGAGAGAGTTTGCGCGCTGCTGTGGTCTGTAATCCTGACCTGCCGCACCTGGGTGCGATCGCGACGCTGAACGCCGCGCAAGCGTCGCGAGGAATCGCCACATCCGGCTGGCGCGGACGGTCATTTTCGCTCGGCATTGCCGATGCGGTCACCGTCCTGGCGGAAACCGCCGCGCAGGCCGACGCAGCCGCCACCATCATCGCCAATGCGGTGAATGTGGACCATGACGCGGTAGAGCGGCGACCAGCGCACGCATTGCGCGACGACAGCGATCTCGGCGCACTGCCGGTCACGATCTCCGTAGGTATACTGCCGATATTTGCGATCACCGAAGCCTTGTCGGCGGGTGTGGCGCGCGCGCAAGATTTGCGCCGCAGCGGCCTGCTTCAGGCCGCGTTTTTGTCGCTGCAGGGCGAGAGCAGGACCGTCGGCAGCGAAATGTTGCTCGGCCATGACAGGAAAGCGTTAGGATAAGAGCATGAGCCTGGTGAAGGTGCGCAAGATCGTCTGCATCACGGAAGATATCTTCCACGATGGAGGCCCCGTCGCCACCAAGCGCCCGGTGAAGGGCGTGATCGGCGCCTTCGTTGAAAATCCTTACGCAGGGAAATATGTGCAGGACATCACGCCCATGATGGATGCGCTGAAGCCGCTCGGTCTCGACTTGACCAGACGCCTGGTGGCGGCGCTGGGTAAAGATCCGAAGGCCATCGAAGCCTATGGCAAGGGCGCCCTGATCGGCGCAGCTGGCGAACTGGAACACGGCGCGCTGTGGCATGTACCTGGTGGCTATTCGATGCGCGAGATCCTGGGCAATGCCAGGGCGATCGTGCCCTCTGCCACCAAAGTAGGCGGGCCGGGCGCCCGCATCGACATTCCATTGCATCATGTGAATGCCGCCTATGTGCGCAGCCACTTCGATGCCATCGAATTCGGCGTGGCCGACGGGCCGCGCGACAACGAGATCGCCTTCATCCTGGCGATGAGCACCGGCGGGCGCGTACATGCCCGCGTCGGCGGCCTGCAGGTCCACGAGATCAAGGGCGAGGATGGGCAGCGGTAAAGCGTAAAAATAACAATAACAGTTGCGTGCGCGTTCACGGGAAACATGGGATCAACAGGAGGCAGACCACAATGGATCGCAGAAGCTGGTTGAAACTGAGTGCCGCGTTTGGTGCGGCGATGTTCGCGATGTCGGGCGCCCAGGCGCAGGACACGATCAAGATCGGCGAAATGAATTCCTACAAGAATTTCGCCGCCTTCCTTGAGCCTTACAAGAAGGGCTGGGAACTGGCTGTCGAGCAGGTGAACGCCTCGGGCGGTCTGCTGGGCAAGAAGCTGGAAATCGTCAGCCGTGACGACAATGGCAATCCGGGCGATGCCGTGCGCATGGCCGAGGAACTGGTGACGCGTGAGAAGGTCTCGTTCCTGATCGGCACCTTCCCCTCGCATGTCGGTCTGGCGGTCGCCAGCTTCGCCAAAGAGAAGAAAGTTCTATTCATCGCGGCCGAACCGCTTACCGATAAGATCGTCTGGGACCAGGGCAACAAATATACCTTCCGCCTGCGCGCTTCGACCTACATGCAGACGGCGATGCTGGTGCCCGAAGCCGCCAAGCTGAAGAAGAAGCGCTGGGCCATCGTCTATCCGAACTATGAATACGGCCAGTCGGCGACCGCTGCCTTCAAGCAGTTGATGAAGCAGGCGCAGCCGGATGTCGAGTTCGTCGTCGAACAGGCGCCGCCGCTCGGCAAGATCGAGGCCGGTGCCGTGGCTGACGCGATCGCCGCCGCCAAGCCGGACGCGATCTTCTCCTCGCTGTTCGGGCCGGATCTGGCCAAGTTCGTGCGTGAAGGCCAGACCCGCGACCTGTTCAAGGGCGTGGAGGTGTTCAATCTTCTCGCAGGCGAGCCGGAATATCTTGATCCGCTGAAGGACGAGGCACCGACCGGCTGGTGGGTAACAGGCTACCCCTGGTATGCCATCACCACGCCGGAACATAAGGCGTTTGCCGATGCCTACCAGAAGAAGTTCAACGACTATCCGCGCCTGGGCTCGATCGTGGGCTACGCCACGGTGCAGAGCGCAGCGGCTGCCATCAAGAAGGCCGGCACGCTGGATACCGAGAAACTGGTAGCGGCCATGAAGGGCCTGACCCACTCCACGCCGCTCGGCAACATCACCTATCGTCCGCAGGACCATCAGTCGACCATGGGTGCCTATGTCGGAAAGATCGGTCTCAAGGATGGCAAGGGTGTCATGACCAACTGGTATTATGCCGATGGCGCGAAATTCCTGCCGTCGGATGCCGACGTCGCCAAAATGCGCCCGGCTGAGTAACGCCTGATGCCTACTCCCGCCCTGCTTTGCAGGGCGGGATCTTTCTTCTTCCCTCCAGCCTGACCGGAACCGGCCTTGCTCGCGAATATTGTCATCCAGTTCATGAACGGCCTTGCCGGCGCCTCGTCGCTGTTCCTGGTTGCGGCCGGACTGTCTATCATCTTCGGCGTCAGCCGCATCGTGAATTTCGCCCACGGTTCTCTCTATATGCTGGGCGTCTATCTGGCTTACACGCTCGTCGAGTTCTTCGGCCGCAGCAGCATCTTCGGCTTCTGGGGAGGTGTGCTGATGGCCGCGCTCTGCGTCGGCCTGATCGGCGTGGTGATCGAGATCGTCGTGCTGCGTCGCATCTATCGCGCGCCGGAGCTGTTTCAACTGCTCGCCACGTTCGCCCTCGTTCTCGTGATCAAGGATGCCGCGCTGTATATCTGGGGTGCGGAAGACCTGGTCGGCCCGCGCGCCGCCGGTCTGCGCGGCGCCGTCGAAATTATGGGCAAGCGTTTCCCGCAATATGACCTCGTGCTGATCGCCATCGGTCCGGCCGTGCTCGGCCTGCTCTGGCTGCTGATGAACCGTACGCGCTGGGGCACGCTCGTCCGTGCTGCCACGCAGGATCGCGAGATGGTCGGCGCGCTCGGCGTCAACCAGAGCGGCTTGTTTACCGGCGTGTTTTTCCTCGGCGCGTTCCTCGCTGGTCTCGGCGGTGCCGTCCAGCTGCCGCGCGAGCCAGCCCAGCTGATGCTCGATATCACCGTGATCTCAGATGCCTTCGTCGTCGTCGTGGTCGGTGGCATGGGCTCAATCGGCGGCGCCTTCCTGGCGGCGCTGCTCATCGCGCAGGCCAAGGCCTTCTGCATCGGCATCGGCGATGTCAGCATTTTCGGCACGGTCTTCTCCTTCAGCAAATTCACCCTGGTGGTCGAATTCGTCATCATGGCCGTCGTGCTCGTCGTGCGGCCCTGGGGCCTGCTCGGCAAGCAGCAGGGCGAGCAGCGCGGCGCCTTCATGGTCCAGCCGCCGCTCTATCCGCTCAACCAGACCTTTTGGATGGTGGTGCTGGCCATCGTCGTGCTGCTCGGCCTGGTGCCGTTCGGCGGCGACAACTACCTGCTGGTGCTGATGATCGACATCGCGGTGTTTGCGCTGTTCGCCGTCACGCTGCATTTCCTGATGGGCCCGTCCGGCATGGTCAGTTTCGGCCATGCGGCTTACTTCGGTCTGGGCTGCTACGGCGCGGCACTGGCCCTGCTCAAGCTGAAACTGCCGATGGAACTGGCGCTGTTCGCCGCGCCGCTGGCCGGCGGCCTCGGCGCGCTGGTCTTCGGCTGGTTCTGCGTGCGGCTGTCGGGCGTCTATCTCGCCATGCTGACCCTGGCCTTCGCGCAGATCGCCTGGTCGGTGATCTACCAGTGGGATGCCTTCACCGGCGGCTCGAACGGCCTGATTGGCCTGTGGCCCAGCGAGTGGCTGAAAAACCGCACGATCTTCTATGCCTTTGCGCTGCTGCTGTGCATCGGCAGCATCCTGTTCCTCTGGCGCGTGGTGCATGCACCCTTTGGCTATGCGCTCCGCGCCGGGCGTGACTCGGCATTGCGGGCCGATGCCATCGGCATCAATGTGCGTCGCTTCCAGTGGTTCGGCTTCACGCTCGCCGGCACCTTCGCCGGTCTGGCCGGCGGCTTGTTTGCCTTCTCCAAGGGCAGCATCTCGCCCGAGACGCTCGCCGTGCCGCGGTCGGTCGATGGCCTTGTCATGGTGCTGCTCGGCGGCGTGCAGACCCTGACCGGTCCGGTGGCCGGTGCCGCGCTGTTCACCTGGCTGCAAGATTCGATCGCACGCAACACCGAATACTGGCGCGCCATTCTCGGCCTTGCCATTCTCGTGATCGTGCTGGCCTTCCCGCAGGGCATCGCCGGTTTCACCAAACAGATGGCCGCGCGCGTCGGCTTGATGCGCAGGGAGGCCGTGTGATGACTGTCCTTTCTGTCAGCAATCTCTCCAAATCCTTCGGCGGCGTGAAAGCCGTGCAGGATGTGGCCTTCAATGTCGCTGCCGGCGAGCTGCTGGCGCTGATCGGCCCGAACGGTGCCGGCAAGAGCACCTGCTTCAACATGCTGAACGGCCAGCTCAGGCCTGACAGCGGTATTGTCAACCTGCTGGGCCGCAGCCTGGTCGGCATGAAGCCGCGTGATATCTGGCGGCTCGGCGTCGGTCGCACCTTCCAGATTACAGCGACGTTCAATTCCATGACGGTGCGTGAAAACATCCAGATGGCGCTGCTGTCGCACCATAATGGGCTGTTCTCGCTGTGGAAGCCGGCCAACGAAATGTATCGCGACGAGGCAATGATCCTGCTCGAACGCGTCGGCATGGCCGACCAGAGCGAGCGGCCCTGCGGCATCCTGGCCTATGGCGATATCAAGCGGGTGGAGCTGGCGATTGCGCTGGCCAACCAGCCCAAGCTGCTGCTGATGGATGAGCCGACCGCCGGCATGGCGCCGAACGAACGCGTCGGTCTGATGGCGCTGACTGCGAAGCTGGCGCGGCAGGACAATATCGCCGTGCTGTTCACCGAACATGACATGGACGTGGTCTTCGCCCAGGCCGACCGCATTATCGTGCTCAATCGCGGCAAGCTGATCGCCGAAGGCAGCCCCGTCGAGGTGCGCGCCAATCCGGAGGTGCAGGCAGTCTATCTCGGCAGCGGCGCCACCTATGCGGGCGAGGGCCACTGACATGCTGACCGTCGAGGGCCTCAACACCTATTACGGCCGTGCCCATATCCTGTCTGACCTCGCGCTCAAGGCGCAGGCCGGCGAAGTGGTCGTGCTGCTGGGCCGCAACGGCGCCGGCAAATCCACCACGATGAAATCGGTGATCGGCCTGGTGCCTGCGGAAAGCGGCGCCATTACGTTTGACAGCGCGCGCATCGATCGCCTGTCGCCGCACCGCATCGCTCGGCTGGGCCTGGGCTATGTACCGGAAGATCGCCGCATCTTTACGGATCTCAGCGTGATGGAGAATCTGGAAGTCGGCCGGCAGAAGCCGCGCGACGGCGCCCCAACCTGGACGCCGGAGCGCCTGTTCGAACTCTTTCCTAATCTGGGCAACATGAAAGACCGGCCCGGCGGCCGCATGTCCGGCGGCGAGCAGCAGATGTTGACGATTGCGCGCACCCTGATGGGCAATCCGCGCCTGATCCTGCTGGACGAACCCTCCGAAGGCCTGGCACCGGTGATCGTCGAGCAGATGGCGCGCACAATTCTTCAGTTAAAGGCCGAAGGTCTTTGTGTGCTGCTGTCGGAGCAGAATCTGCATTTCGCACAGATGGTGGCGGACCGCGCCTACATCATCGAGAAGGGCCGTATCCGCTATTCGGGCACGATGACCGAGCTCGCCACCGACGCGGCGGTGCGCGAACAGTATCTGTCGGTGTGAGGTAGAGTATGGGCTGGATTGTCGGAATCGATGTCGGCGGCACCTTCACCGACCTGATCGGTATCGAGCCGCAGCTGGGCAAGGTGGCGCTGGCGAAAGTGCCGACCACGCTCGACAATCAGGCGTTCGGCGTGCTGGGCGCGCTGGTGAAGGGCGATATCGCACTGGCCGAGACCGATACCATCGTGCATGGCACGACCACGACGACCAATGCACTGCTCGAGCGCAAGGTGGCCAAGATTGGCCTGATCACCACCAAAGGTTTTCGCGACAGCCTGGAACTCGGCCGCCGCACACGCCCGCAGGCCTATGGTCTGACCGGCAGCTTCGAACCGCTGGTGCCGCGGCAGTGGCGGCTGGAGGTGCCCGAGCGCATGGATGCCGACGGTGATGTGGTCATCGCGCTGGATGAAGCCGCCGTACGCGCCGCTGCCGAACAACTGAAGGCGGCCGGCTGCGAGGCGCTGGTGATCCATTTCCTGCACAGCTACATCAATCCGAGTCACGAAAAGCGTGCGCTGGAGATTGCCGCCGAGGTCTGGCCGAACCGCTATATCACGGCCGGTCATCAGCTGCTGTCGGAATACCGCGAATACGAGCGCGGCACGACCGCCTGCGTGAACGCCAGTGTGCAACCGGTGCTGCATCGTTATATCGAGCGCCTGAATGGCGAACTAAAGGGCAAGGGGTTCGGGCGCGATCTTCTCGTCATGCAGGGAAACGGCGGCACGATTGCTGCCGGCATTGTGGCCGAAGCGGCCGTGAATACCGTGATGTCCGGCCCGGCCTCGGGCGTGATGGCGGCGGCCTATACCGCGCGCGCCGCCGGCCTGCCGAATGTTATCACCTATGATATGGGCGGCACGTCCTCGGATGTCGGGCTGATCCAGGATGGCGTGCCGCAGGTCTCGTCCGAGCTTGAGCTCGAATATGCCATGCCGATTCATGTGCCGATGGTGGATGTGCATACCATCGGTGCCGGCGGTGGCTCGATCGCTTTCATCAACGAAGCCGGCATGCTGCAGGTCGGCCCGGAAAGCGCCGGGGCGCGGCCGGGCCCGATCTGTTACGGGCGCGGCGGCACGCGACCGACCATTACCGACGCCAATCTCGTACTGGGACGGCTCAATCCCGACGGACTGCTGGCGGTCGACAGCAAGGTGTCGCTGCAGGATGTGAAGGACGCCATCGACCGCGACGTCGGCAAGCCGCTCGGTCTGAAGACCGACGAGGCCGCCGCTGCCATCCTGCGCATCGCCAACGACAAGATGGCCGGCGCCATCCGCATGGTGTCGCTCAGCCGTGGCCACGATCCGCGTGACTTCGCGCTGTTCGCCTTCGGCGGCGCGGGCCCGCTGCATTCGGCGGCGCTGGCGCGCGAACTCGGGATTCCCAAGCTGTTGATCCCGGCACGTCCGGGTATCACCAATGCGCTCGGCTGTGTGGTGGCCGACCTGCGGCACGATTACGTGAAGACGGTCAACAAGCCGCTGTCTGTGCTGGAGGACGGTCTGGTCGACAAGGTGCTGGCCGAACAGGTCGTCGAGGGCAAGGCAACCATCGCGCGCGACGGTGTCGATGTCGAGGAGGTGCAGGTGCTGCACACCGCCGACATGCAGTTCCAGGGCCAGAGCCATCTGCTCACTGTCGCCGTGAGCGATCCGAAGATTTCTCGCGACGCGCTGCAGAAGGCATTTGAAGAGGCCTACTGGCAGCGGTTCGAGGTCGAACTGCCCGAGATCCGCGCCGTGCTGGTCAATCTCCATACCGCCGTGATCGGTCGCCGGCCACGGCTGTCGCTGGATCGTCTTCTGGCCGCTGAGCCGGCCAAGGATGTCGCCGCCGCGCAGAAGGGCAGCCGCAGTGTCTGGTACGACGCCGGCGGCTGGCAGGATACGCCGGTCTATGATCGCGAACGGCTGCCGCGCAATGTCAGCTTCGCCGGCCCGGCGATTCTGGAGCAGCTTGATACCACCGTGGTGATCGAACCGGGCAACCAGGTGAATGTCGACAGCCTCGGCAATCTGATCGTCAGCGTGAGTGCGGAGTAGGGCGATGAGCAAAAAACCGATTGATCCCGTCACCCTTGTCGTGATCCAGAACGGTCTGCAGCAGGTCTGCAACGAGATGGATCTGGCCTTCTGCCGCGCCGCCTTTTCGCCGGTGATCTCGGAAGCGCTCGACCGCTCGGATGGTATTTATCATGGCGAGACTGGCGAGCTGATCGCGCAGGGTGAGCTCGGCCTGCCGGTTTTCGTCGGCACTATGCAGTTCTCGACCCAGGCGGTGATCGAACGCGCGCGCAAGATTCCGCTGCTCGCGCCCAAGCCGGGCGATGTCTATATCGTCAACGATCCGTATCTCGGCGGCACGCATCTGATGGATGTGCGCTTCGTGAAACCCTTCTTCTACAAGGGCAAGCTGTTTTCCTGGCTGTCCAATACCGGTCACTGGCCGGATATCGGCGGCATGGTGCCAGGCGGCTTCTCTGCCAATGCCACCGAAGTGGAGCAGGAAGGCCTGCGCCTGCCGCCGGTCAAGCTCTACAAGGAAGGCAGGCTGGACGAAGAAATCCTCTCCATCATCCTCAGCAACATCCGCATCGCCGACCAGCGCATCGGCGATATCAAGGCGCAGGCAGCAGCGCTCACCATCGGCGAAAAGCGCCTGACCGCCTTGCTCGACCGCTACGGCGCCGACGTGGTGGCGCAGGCCATCGAGGAACTGAAGCAGCGCGCCAGCCAGCAGATGCGGGCCCGCATACGCACTATCCCCGATGGCGTCTATCACGGCGAAGCCATCGTCGATTCCGACGGCGTCGTGGACGAACCGCTGGTCATCAAGATGAAGGTGACCAAGTCAGGCGAGGAAATGCATTTCGACATGACGGGCTCCAGCCCGCCGTGCAAAGGCCCGATGAACAGCGTGATCGCGACGACCTATTCGTCGATCTATCTCGCCGTCAAACACATCTTCCCCGATGTGCCGATCAATGCCGGCACCTTCGAGCCGCTCAAGGTGCTCGATCCGCATGGCACGTTCCTTTATGCGAAATATCCGCGCCCGGTTTCGGGCTGCGCCGCCGAAGTGAGCCAGCGTATCGCCGAAGCCGTGTTCAACGCGCTGGTGCAGGCGATGCCAGACCGGCTGTTTGCCGCTCCCGCCGGCACGTCCGGTAATCTGGCGCTCGGCGGTTACGATCCCAAGCGCGACCGCTCCTATGTGATGTATGTGATTTCCGGCGGCGGCTATGGCGGCTGGCATGGCGGCGACGGCATCAGCAACGGCTGCTCGACGATCGGCATTTCAAAGACCACGCCGATCGAGGTGATGGAACAGTATTATCCTGTGCTGTTCGAGGAATACTCGCTGCATGAGGGCTCGGGCGGTGCCGGCGAGCATCGCGGCGGCTTCGGCGTCAACTACACCATTCGCCTGCGTCGCGGCGAGGCGCGCGCCTCCATGGTGATGGACCATGGCCGCAGCGGACCGCGCGGCGTATTGGGCGGCGAGGACGGCGGTCTCAACACCGTGCGGGTCGACACTGTGAAAGGCAGCTACGTGCCGCCGCATCTGTCCAAGGACCAGGATATCGAGATCGTGGTGGGCGACCGCCTGCATGTCTCGACGCCGGGCGGCGGCGGCTACGGAGATCCTGGCAAGCGCGATCCGGCAGATGTCGCCCGCGATCTCGAACGTGGCTATTACACGCCCGAACAGATCAAGGCACGCTTTGGCGTGACGCCCGCCCAAGCGGTGAAATCCGCCGCCGAATAGCGTTACACTGACGCCCATGTTGGCCGAGATGCTGGTATGGGCGGGAACGCAGGCGACAAAGCCGGCGCGACAGCTGGGTTACGCCCGAGCCGCTGTCAGCCTGTGGTCGCGCCGGCGGCGGTGGACCCGAGAATGGGCCGAGCATGAAGCCAATACCCGCGATTTCGCGCTGAAGACAGTCGGCAGCTGTCGCTATCGCGATACCGTCTGGCTGTTGGGTGGCGGTACGCTGTCCGACCTGCCGCTGGGCGAGCTCAGCGGGTTATTCAGGCGCGTGCTTGTCTTCGACATTGCCTGGCTGCCGCAGGCCCGTGCCGTGGCGCGCCGCTGGCCGAATGTGGAGCTGCGTCTGGCCGATGTCACTGGCGTGGTGGAGCCGCTGTCGGAATGGCGGCTCGGCATGCCGCTGCCGATTCCGTCCGCCGATGCCATGACCGGACTCGATCCGGTGCCGCCCGACTGCCTGCTGTCGCTCAACCTGCTGTCGCAGTTGCCTTTGCTGCCGATGGACTACGTGCAGCGCCAGGGCATGACGGTGCAGGCGGCGGAGACGCTTGGCCGCGCCATCCTGCAGGCGCATCTGCAGAGCCTGGGCAATTTCACCTGTCCGGTCGGTCTGGTCGCCGATGCGCGCCGCGTCTGGCGCAGCCGGGCCGGCGAGGTGGTGTTGAGCGAAAGCGCGGTGCTGGGCGTGAAGCTGCCGGCGAGGGAGAAAAGCTGGCATTGGCCGGTCGCTCCACGTGGTGAAATCGACAACGAAACCGGACTGGAGATTACGGTGGAGGCGTCGCGGCTGAATGTCGCCCCGGCTACTTCTTCACCAGATGAACCGACTCGATGACGAAGCCGCGCTCGGGCGGGAATTTGCGCATGATGGTGCGGCGCACTTCGTCTTCATTGGCACCGTTCAGTTCGACGTAATTGATTTCGCCCCATTTGTCGTCGAGCTGGCGATGCTTTTCCCCCATCATATGGGCGCGACGGACTTCTGAATTGTAGATGCCGATGCTGAAGGTTCTGGTATTGGTTTCCTGCGCCACAGCCTCGCTCGCCAGCTTCTCCAGTTTGGCGACCTGGGCTTCCAGTTCGAATTTCTCTTTGGTCAGTTCGGCGATCTTGGACTGTGCCGTCTTGCTCAGCTTTTCCAGCTCGTCCATCCGTTGGCCGCGCCGCACGACTTCTGCCGAACTCCACTCATAGGCCATGACCTGCCTTTTGTGCTGCGCGATCAGCTGCAGCACAATGAAAGTCGCGCCGGGCACGCCGATCAGCATGGCCCCCATGATCAGCCAGAAGCTACTCATAAGCCTGTCTTAGCGGACCGCCGATTTTCGTACAAGATACTGAAATAGCGGCCAAAGTCTGGAGTCCGCGAAACCGTGGCGGGTGCGGCGGCGACATCGTAACGGCTTGACCCCGCCCGGCAGGGCGGTTAATAAGCGGCTTCCTGTGGCGGGGGTAGCTCAGTTGGTTAGAGCACCAGATTGTGGCTCTGGGGGTCGCGGGTTCAAGTCCCGTTCCTCGCCCCAAATTCTAAAGGCCGGTCAATAGCTTAGCTGTTGACCGGCCTTTTCCTTTTCCACGGCCTTTTTCATGCCGCCGGCAGCCGGTCGCGCAGCACCCGTTTCAGCAGCTTGCCATTGGCATTCCGCGGCAGCGGCTCATCCAGCAGGGTGAAAGTCTCCGGCACCTTGTAGTCGGCCAGCCGGTCGGCGCAGAAAGCCTTCAGGTCAGACTCGGTCACCGCACTCTCCTTACGGGCGACGAAGGCGTGTACCCGCTCACCCAGAATCGGGCAGGGCTTGGCGATAATGGCGCTTTCCAGCACGCCCGGATGGTGGCTCAGCACATTCTCCACCTCGACTGAGAAGACCTTGTAGCCGCCGCGGTTGATCATGTCCTTCACGCGGTCGAAGACACGCACGAAACCCTCTGCATCGACCGAGCCGATATCGCCGGAATGCCAGAATCCGGCGGTGAATTCGCGCGCCGTCGCCTCCGGATTGCCCCAGTAGCCGGGCACCACCATCGGGCCGCGGATCCAGATTTCGCCGGTTTCGCCGCGTGCGACTTCGCAGCCATCCGCATCCACCACAATCACCTCGGCGCAGGGCGCTTCCAGTCCGACGCTGTCGGAATGGGTGGCGCTGTATTCGGGCGGCATCATCGTGGTGGGCGAGGTGGTTTCGGTGGCGCCATAGGCATTCATCAGGCCCAGCTGGGGCAGCTTCTGCGCCAGGGCCGCAATCGTGGCCTGCGGCATCGGCGCGCCGCCATAACCGCCGACGCGCCAGCTCGACAGATCGTATGTGTCGAAATCCGGCTGCAGCAGGCAGAGATTGTACATCGCCGGCACCATGATCGTGTGCGTCAGCTTCTCTTTCGCGGCCAGCGGCAGGAAATCCCGCGCCTTGAATTCCGGCACCATGATCACCGCACCGCCGCCCTGCCAGGCGGTGACGATGATCGCGATCAGCCCGGTCACATGGCTGGCCGGCACCGCCAGCAGCGAGCGGTCAGCCGGCGTCAGCCCCATGCAATACTGAAAATGCAGCGCCGAATGCACGATGTTGAAATGCGCCAGCATGGCGCCTTTTGGCCGGCCGGTGGTGCCCGAGGTATAGAGGATCACAGCCGTATCCTCCTCGGGCGGATCCGCGGCCTGGGGAATCACATCGTGCTTTAGCAGATTGGCAAGCGGCTCCGATCCGGCGCAGTCGCCGCCGGCCGAGAAACGGTGGCGCAGTCCGGGCACATCCCTAGCTGGGGGCAGACGGTCGGCCAGTTCGGCTTCGTGCACCAGGAGGGCCGCGCCGGCATGGTCGAGGATATAGGCGATCTCGGGCGTTTGCAGTCGCGTCCCTAGCGGCACACAAATAGCCCCGATGCGCAGGCAGGCCAGCAATGTCGTGACAAATTCGATGCGGTTGCCCAGCAGCATGCCGACGCGGTCGCCGGCTTTAAGCCCGGCAGCCACCAGACCTGCGGCAACGCGATCAGATTCGGCGGCCAGCTGGCGATAGGTCAGGCGGGTGTTACCAGCGACCAGCGCCTCGTTGTCGGGATGGCGGGCTAGGGTGGCCGCGAAGATGCCGTAAGTATGGGCCGGCCGGTCGGCGAAGCAGCGCACCACCCGGTCGCCGAAATGCGCCTCATTACGGATTGAAATCGACGGACCGAGATCCCAGACCATGCCGGCCATCCTCCCATTTTTGTTGCCAATAGTCAGGCCATTCTTCATGGATATCAAGATCTTAATAGGGTTGCGCCTTTTCGGTTGACTTGGTTGCGCCCTTCCTGAAGTTTCTACGGCAGTCGGGTTGCGCCGCAAGCCGGAGTCGCAGGAGTTCAGGGCATGGCCGTTACCACCATTGGCGTGAAAATCGACGAAGACCTGAAGGCCCGGCTGAAGCGCGCCGCCGATGGCATCGGTCGCTCGCCGCACTGGCTGATCAAACAGGGCATCTTCTCGGTTCTCGACCGCGTTGAGCGCGGCGAGCCGCTAAGCGAATTGCTGGCCCCGGCGGTCGATGTCACGGATGTGCCGGTGGCGGCCGAGACTGCGCTGCCGCCGTTCCTCGAATTTGCCCAGACGGTGCAGCCGCAAAGCGTACTGCGCGCCAGGATCACCGCCGCCTATCGCCGGCCCGAAACCGAATGCCTGCCGCTGCTGATCGCGGAGGCCAGGCTGCCCAAGCCGGTGACGACGGCCGCCCGCGATTTGGCGCGCAAACTTGTCGAAGCCTTGCGTGAGAAAAGCCAGTCCGGCGGCGTCGAAGGGTTGATCCACGAATATTCGCTGTCGAGCCAGGAAGGCGTGGCGCTGATGTGCCTCGCGGAAGCTCTGCTGCGCATCCCCGACCATGCCACGCGCGACGCGCTGATCCGCGACAAGATCGGCCATGGCGACTGGGAAGCGCATCTCGGCCACAGCCCGTCGCTGTTCGTCAATGCCGCCACCTGGGGGCTTCTCATCACCGGCCGCCTGACCGGCACCAGCAGCGGAAAATCGCTGTCCACCGCACTGACCAAACTGATCGCGCGCGGCGGCGAACCGCTGATCCGCAAGGGCGTCGATATGGCGATGCGGATGATGGGCGAACAGTTTGTCACCGGGCAGACCATTGCCGAGGCACTCGCCAACAGCCGGCAATGGGAAGCGCAGGGCTTCCGCTATTCCTACGACATGCTGGGCGAGGCGGCGGCCACCGCGGCCGATGCGGCGCGCTACTATGCTGATTACGAGCAGGCGATCCATGCCATCGGCAAGGCGGCGGCGAAACGCGGCATCTATGACGGACCCGGCATATCCGTGAAGCTGTCGGCGCTGCATCCGCGCTACAACCGCGCCAATCTCGAGCGCGTGAAGGCCGAGCTGCTGCCGCGCCTGAAGGCGCTGACGTTGCTGGCGCGGCGCTACGATATCGGTCTCAATATCGACGCCGAGGAAGCCGACCGGCTGGAGATCTCGCTCGACCTGCTGGAAAGCCTTTGCTTCGACCCGGAACTGGCCGGCTGGAATGGTATCGGCTTCGTCGTGCAGGCCTATCAGAAGCGCGCGCCGTTCGTGATCGGCTGGATCATCGATCTGGCGCGGCGCAGCGGACACCGCGTCATGGTACGGCTGGTAAAGGGGGCTTACTGGGACAGCGAGATCAAGCGCGCCCAGATCGACGGGCTCGAAGGTTTCCCGGTCTATACGCGCAAGATCCATACCGATGTGTCGTATCTTGCCTGCGCGCGTAAGCTGCTCGCCGTGCCCGATGCGGTCTTCCCGCAATTCGCCACGCACAATGCGCAGACGCTGGCCACCATTCATGCCATGGCTGGTGCGAACTACTATCCCGGCCAGTATGAATTCCAGTGCCTGCATGGCATGGGCGAACCGCTGTATGAGGAAGTGGTCGGCCGCGAGAAACTCAATAGACCGTGCCGCATCTATGCGCCGGTCGGCACGCATGAAACCCTGTTGGCCTATCTGGTGCGGCGTCTGCTGGAAAACGGTGCCAATACCTCCTTCGTCAACCAGATCGCCGACAAGGAGCTTCCGCTCGACCGCCTGATCGCCGATCCGGTCGAAACCGCGAAGACCATCGAGCCGCTGGGCGCACCGCATCCGAAGATCGCGCAGCCGCGCGACATCCTCGGCACGCGACGCAATTCACAGGGCCTGGATCTTTCTAACGAACAGCAGCTTGCTTCGCTGTCTGCCGCCTTGCTCGCCAGTGCCGACCGGTCGTGGCGTGCCGTACCGCTGCTCGCCGATGGTCCGGCCGGAGGCGGGGAGGGCGTTGCCCTGCGCAACCCCGCCAACCGCAACGATATCGTCGGCCAGGTGATCGAGGCGACGCCGGCGCAGGCGGTGCTGGCCGTCAATCATGCCGTGGCGGCGGCGCCGATCTGGCAGGCGACGCCGCCGGCCGAGCGCGCGCAATGCCTGCTGCGCGCCGCCGACCTGCTGGAAAGCCGCATGCCGCTGCTGCTCGGCCTGATCGTGCGCGAAGCCGGCAAGTCGCTGCCCAATGCCATCGGCGAAGTGCGCGAGGCGGTCGATTTCCTGCGCTACTATGCGGGGCAGGTCGCGGGGGCGTTTTCCAACGACACGCATCGTCCGCTCGGGCCGGTCGTCTGCATCAGCCCGTGGAATTTTCCGCTGGCGATCTTCACCGGCCAGGTGGCGGCTGCGCTCGCCGCCGGCAATGTCGTGCTGGCGAAGCCGGCGGAGGAAACCCCGCTGATCGCCGCGCAGGCCGTGCAGATCCTGCATGAGGCCGGCGTGCCGGCGGGTGCCGTACAGTTGTTGCCCGGCGATGGCCGTATCGGCGCGGCGCTGGTGGGAGACGCACGCATTCGCGGTGTGATGTTCACCGGTTCCACCGAGGTCGCGCGCCTGATCCAGAAACAGCTCGCCAACCGCCTGCTGCCGGATGGCCGTCCGGTGCCGCTGATCGCCGAGACCGGCGGGCTCAATGCGATGATCGTCGATTCTTCCGCGCTGCCGGAACAGGTGGTGGCGGATGTGCTGGCCTCGGCCTTCGACTCCGCGGGCCAGCGCTGCTCGGCTTTGCGTATCCTCTGCCTGCAGGAAGAGGTTGCCGACCGCATGCTCACCATGCTCAAGGGCGGTCTGGCCGAACTGTCGATGGGATCGCCGGATCGCCTGTCGATCGATGTCGGGCCGGTCATTACGCCGGCGGCACAGCAGAATATCCTCGCGCATATCGAGGCCCTGCGCGCGAAGAAATGCCGCATCGAGCAGTTGCCGCTGCCGGCCTCGGCGCGGCACGGAACCTTCGTGCCGCCGACCATCATCGAGCTGGCGAAACTGTCCGATCTCAAGGCTGAGGTCTTCGGTCCTGTCCTGCATGTGGTGCGCTACCGGCGGCAGGAACTCGACAGCCTGATCGATGCGATCAACGAGTCGGGTTACGGCCTGACTTTCGGCCTGCATAGCCGCATCGACGAAACCATCTCTCACGTGGTGCAACGGATCGAGGCGGGCAATCTCTATGTGAACCGCAACGTCATCGGCGCTGTGGTGGGCGTGCAGCCCTTCGGCGGCCATGGCCTGTCGGGCACCGGGCCGAAAGCAGGCGGCCCGCTTTACCTGCGCCGCCTGCTGTCGGCTGCACCGGCATGCGATCTGCGTGGTGATGCGAAAAATGACGCGCTGACGGCATATCTCGGCTGGCTGCAACAGCGTCACCCTGCTGTGGCGCAACGCTGCGCCGGTCTGCTGACCCGCAGCCCGCTCGGCCATGCCGTCGAACTGCCCGGTCCGGTAGGTGAGCGCAATGCCTATGCACTGCTGCCGCGCGGCGCGGTCCGCTGCATTGCCGCCGAGACGGATGAACTTCTGGTTCAGGTGGCGGCCGCGCTCGCCACCGGAAACCGTGCCGTGGTACCGGAAGTGACCGCCTTGTTCGAAGGACTGCCGCAGCAGGTGAGGGAGCAAATTGTTCCCGATGGCGCAGTCAGTGCCATCCTGTTCGCCGGTGCCGGCGATCAGTTGATCCGGCTGGCACAGCAGACCGCCGAGCAGGCCGGTCCGATCCTGCCGATCCATGTCGCCGATGGCGGTGGGCTTTATCCGCTGGACATGCTGGTCGCTGAACGTTCGGTCAGCACCAATACCGCTGCGGCCGGTGGCAATGCCAGTCTGATGGGTATCGGTTAGCCCGGCGGGAGCCCGTAAGGTCACCGGTCCAGCCGAACTGCTGGTGCTTTATCCGGGCCGGCCGGAAGGATCGTAACCTTGCAATGCGCCGCAGGGGCGCGCCGAATATTGCAGTTTCTTTTCATATTTGTGACGATGAAAACCGAACGCCATCCATGGGCCGATCCGGAGGAAACATCATGACCCGCAGCCTGCATCTGCTTCTCGGCGCCGTGTGCGCAGTCTCTGTCTCTGCCCTGGCGCAACCCATATGGGCCCAGACGGGCAAGGTTACGGTGGTCACGTCTTTTTCCAAGGATGTCACCACGCCGATCAAGACCGCCTTCGAGAAGGCCTATCCCGGCACCAACCTGGATGTGCAGAACCGTAATACCAATGCTGGCGTGAAGTTCCTGCAGGAAACCAAGGCGAATAACCAGGTCGACCTGTTCTGGGCCTCGGCGCCCGACGCTTTCGAGGTACTGAAGTCGAACAGCCTGCTGCAGGCCTACAAGCCGAAGGCCACCGGCATCCCCGCGAAGGTCGGTTCCTATCCGATCAACGATCCGCAGGGCTATTACATCGGCTTTGCCGCCTCGGGCTACGGCATCATGTGGAATACGCGCTACATGCAGGCCAAGAAGCTGCCTGAGCCGAAGGAGTGGGACGATCTGCTGAAGCCGGTCTATTTCGACCACACCGCCATCGCAGCGCCGTCCCGCTCGGGCACCACGCATCTGACCGTCGAAACGATCCTGCAGGGCGAGGGCTGGGAGAAGGGCTGGCGCACGCTGCGGCTCATGGCCGGCAATTTCCGCCAGATCACTGAGCGCAGTTTCGGCGTGCCGGAAGGCGTCAACAGTGGCCAGTTCGGCCTTGGCGTGGTGATCGACTTCTTCGCGTTTTCGTCCGAGGCGTCCGGCTTCCCGGTGAAGTTCGCTTATCCGACCGTCACTACGCTGGTGCCGGCCAATGTCGGAATCGTTGCCAATGCGCCGAACACGGCCGGCGCGCAGGCCTTTGTCGAATTCCTGCTCTCGCCGACAGGGCAGGAAGTACTGCTTGAACCGGGCATCCGCCGCCTGCCGGTGAATCCTTCGGTTTACGACAAGCCGGCAGCCAAGGGCCTGCCCAATCCGTTCAAGGACACATCTCTGGGCGCACGCGTGAAGTTCGATGTCGATATTTCGGAAAAGCGCACCGCCGTGGTCGATGCGCTTTACGATCAGACCATCACCTTCCAGCATGAAGCCCTGAAAGGCGCTACCAAGGCAGTGCATGACGCGGAGGCCGCGCTGGCCAAGAAGGACAATGCGCAGGGCCGTGCGCTGATGAAGGAGGCGCGCGACCTGATCGCCGCCATGCCGGTGACCGAAGCCGAAGTCGCCAGCGATGCCATCGCCCAGGCTTTCACCGGTTCCAAGCAGCCGGGTGCGCGCCAAGCTGAACTCGAACAGAAATGGGCGGCCTTTGCCAAGGAGAATTATGCCAGGGCGAAGGACAAGGCCGAGCAGGCGGCGAAACTGGCGCGCTGATCGCTGTAACCCGTGACGATTTCAGCCGTGCTTCCCCGCCTGCGGCGGGCAGGCAGTAATGCGACGGCGGGCCAGATCGTGGCCGCCGTCGCCATTGCCGCTTTCCTGCTGCTGTTCCTCGCCCTGCCGGTGGCGCAGGTGATGATTGCCGCCTTCCAGCCCAAGGGCGGCGGCGGGTTCACGCTGGTCAACTTCGTCGATTTCTTCAACACCGAGCTGTTCGTCCGGTCGTTCTGGAATTCGCTTTATGTCTCCGGCATGTCGGTGCTGGTCGCCACGCTGATCGCGCTGCCGCTGGCCTATATCACCGCCCGTTTCGAGTTTCGTGGCGCGCTGCTGATCCAGACGCTGGGCGTGGTGCCGCTGATCATGCCGCCCTTCGTCGGCGCGGTGGCGATGCAGCTGCTGTTCGGTCGCAACGGCACGTTCAATCTGCTGCTGCAGGATTACTTCGACGTCACGATTCCCTTCATGGAAGGCCTGAACGGCGTCGTGCTGGTGCAGGCGATCCATTACTTCCCCTTCATCCTGATCAACCTGTCCACGGCGCTGGCCAATATCGACCGCAGCATGGAAGAAGCCGCGCAAAGCCTGGGCTGCAGCGGCATCCGCCTGTTCCGCCGCATCGTCTTCCCGCTGGCCATGCCGGGCTATATTGCCGGCGCTGCGCTGGTTTTCATCAAGGTGTTCGACGATCTGGCCACGCCGCTGCTGCTCAATGTCAAGGACATGCTGGCGCCGCAGGCTTACCTGCGTGTCACCTCGATCGGCATCGCCGATCCGATGGGCTATGTCATCTCGGTGGTGCTGATCGTCTTCTCGCTGTTGTCGATGTGGGCTTCCACCTTCGCCTTACGCGGCCGCGATTATGCTACCACCCAGCGCGGCGGCGGCGGACTGGATCGCCGCAAGCTCGGACCGCTTCAGGCTGCCGTGGCCTATGGCGTCGTAATAGGCATACTGCTGCTGGTGCTGGCGCCTCATATCGCGCTGACACTGCTCTCATTTGCCACCGTCTGGTCGTTCAGCCCGCTGCCCGATGCCTATACGCTGGCGCATTACACCAAGGTGTTCGAGGAAAGCGCGGTGTACATGAAAAACACCGTGCTCTACGCCGGCCTGGCTGCGACCATCGACATTGTGTTAGGCGTGGCGATTGCGTATCTGGTGCTGCGCACCAAGCTGATCGGTCGGCAGTGGCTCGATTACGGTGCGATGGCGGCACTCGCCGTGCCCGGCGTCGTACTCGGGATCGGCTATCTGCGCAGCTTCTACGGCATCACGCTGCCGGACGGCACGCCGCTCGCCACGCTGTGGATTGTCATCGTGCTGGCGCTCGCCGTAAGACGGCTGCCCTATGCGTTGCGCGCCTGTATCGCGGCGCTGCAGCAGGTCAGCGAGGCGCTGGAGGAGGCGGGTGAGAATCTCGGTGCCACCAAGCTGCGGGTGATCCGCCGCATCATCGTGCCGCTGATGACCGGCGGCATTCTGGCGGGCTTCGTCACGAGCTTCGCCACGGCGGCCGTCGAGCTTTCGGCCACCATCATGCTGGTGCAGTCGAATGCCGATGCGCCGCTCACTTATGGACTTTACGTCTTCATGCAGTCGCCGGCCGGTCGTGGGCCGGGCGCAGCCCTTGGCATCATCGCGGTGATTCTGGTCGCCGCCTGCACCTTCCTCTCGCATCTGCTGATCGAGCGGCATCGCCGCCGCTCCGGCGCCATCCGCTAAGGCTGTCTCATGACCATTGACGCCATCACGCCTGTTTCTGTCACCGTGGACCAGGTTTCGCTCAGCTACGGTGAGAATGCCGTGCTGAAGGATGTCAGCCTGCAGGTACAGCCCGGCGAGTTCTTCGCCTTTCTTGGCCCATCGGGCTGTGGCAAGACCACGCTGCTGCGGCTGATCGCCGGCTTTGCCCATGCCCAGGGGGGACGCATCCTGATCGGCGAACGCGAGGTCACCGGCCTGCGGCCGTGGCAGCGCGATGTCGGGCTGGTGTTCCAGAACTATGCGCTCTGGCCGCATATGACGGTGGCGGAGAATGTCGCCTTCGGCCTGGAAGAGCGCCGACTGCCCTCGGCCGAGATCAAGAAACGCGTCGGCGAAATGCTCGAACTGGTCGGCCTGAGCGCGCTGGGCGGCCGTCGTCCGTCGCAGCTGTCCGGCGGGCAGCAGCAGCGTGTCGCGCTGGCACGCACGCTGGCAGTACGGCCACGCGTGTTGCTGCTTGATGAGCCACTATCCAATCTCGATGCCAAGATGCGCGTCCAGGTGCGCCGCGAACTGCGCGACCTGCAACGCAGCCTCGGCATCACCGCGATCTTCGTGACGCATGACCAGGAAGAGGCGAATACCGTCTGCGACCGTATTGCCGTGATGAACAACGGCGAGGTGCAGCAGGTGGCGGCGCCGCTGGACCTGTTCGCCAGCCCTGCCAATCTGTTCGTGGCCAATTTCCTGGGTGCCATCAACCTTCTGCCCGGCAGGGTCGACGGCGATGTCTATCGGCTGGCCGATGGTCGCAGCGTGCCGATGGCTGGTACAGCCGAAACCGGCGCACAGATGGTCGTTCGACCGCAGGATGTTGCCATCCTGCCCGACGGGACAGTTCCGGAAGGGAAACTGCCGGTGGTCGGCGAGGTGCGCGACCGTGAATTCCTCGGCAGCATCATGCGCTATGTGGTGCAGACGCCGCTGGGCGACTTGCGGGTCGACAACATTCTGCTCGGCAGTACGCCGGTCAGGGATGTCGGCGATGCCGTGACCCTGGCGATCGACCCGGCCCGCGTACTTTATCTTCCGGGCTGATTTACGCTTCGCATCGTCAGCGGACGGGTTGTCTTTGTCGCGCCTTGCATCACAATAGAGGCAAGGAGGAAGCGCAATGACCAGGGAACTTGGGCAGGTACTGGTATACGGCCTCGACCAGCTCGCGGCGCAGATTCCCAATGGTGCCAAGATCGCCGTGCCGCCGGATTATTCTGGCGTCGCCATGGCGCTGACCCGCGCGATGATCCGCAGGAGCATGCGCGATCTGCATGTCGTCTGCGTGCCGGTCTCAGGACTTCAGGTCGAGATGCTGGCCGGGGCGGGCTGTCTCGGCACGGTGGAGACCTCGGCGATCACGCTGGGGGAATACGGCACGGCGCATCGTTTCCAGGCCGCGCTCAAGGCCGGCGCATTCCGCATGATGGATGCGACCTGTCCGGCAGTGCATGCCGCGATCCAGGCTGGCGGGAAAGGCATTCCCTTCATGCCGTTGCGTGGGTTGCTCGGCACGGACCTCCTCAAGAATCGCCCCGACTGGACGGTGATCGACAATCCCTTCTCCAGAGACGAAGACCCGGTCGTGCTGCTGCCGGCGATCCGGCCGGATTTTGCGATCTTCCACGCGCCATTCGCCGACCGTAACGGCAATGTTTTCATCGGTCGCCGCCGCGAGCTGGTCGCGATGGCGCATGCCGCGACCCAGTCGCTGGTCACCGTGGAGGAAGTTCGCGATGTCGATCTTCTGGCCAGCGAGGAAACCGCCGCCGGCACGCTGACGGCGGCCTATATCGGCGGCATCTCGGAGGTGCCGCGCGGCGCCTGGCCGATCAAGCTGTGGGATATCTATGAGTATGACGAAGACCATCTGAAGCTCTATGGCGAGATGGCGCGGACGGCTGAAGGCTTCGCCGGCTATTGCGATCAGTTCGTGCATGACCAGAAGGCGGCGGAATAACCATGAGCTTCAGTCGCCAGGAACTGCTGATCGTCACGATTGCCCGTTTGCTGCAGGGCTGCCGCCTGGTGGCCACCGGCGCCTCGTCGCCGATCCCGGGTGCCGGTGCCTTGCTGGCCCGCGCGCAGTCGAATGGCCGCATGCGCGTCAATGTGCTGGGCAGCGTGCGCAACGACTTCCTCTGCGACGGCGGCGTCGAACTGTTCGACCTGGCCGGGCAGGGGCGGCTCGATGCGTTTTTCCTCGGTGGCGGCCAGATCGACGGCGAAGCCAATATCAATCTGGTCGGCGCCGGCGGCCAGTATCCGCAAACTGCCGTGCGCTGGCCCGGTTCGTTCGGTTCGGGCTATCTCTATTATCTGGTGCCGCGGGTAATCCTGTTCCGCGAGGAGCATACCCGCCGTGTGTTGGTGCCGAAGGTGGATTTCATTTCCTCGGCCGGGCCGAAGAATGACGGCACCTATCGGCCGGGCGGACCCATTGGTTTGCTGACCAATCTCTGCTGGTTCGCCTTCGACCGCGACAAGCGCCGCTTCCGGCTGGAGAGCGTGCATCCCGGGCATACCGCCGAGGAGGTGCGCGACAATACCGGCTTCGATTTCGATTGCCCCGACCATGTGCCATTCACAGCAGCACCGGATGCCACGACGCTTACGCTGCTGCGCACGCGCATCGCCGCCGAGATTGCCGAGACCTACCCGCGCTTCGTGGCGCAGGTCTTTCCAGACCTGGCCGCTGCTGGCTGATCAGGGCTGGCGCAGCCAGATCTGCGTACGGCCCAGGATCGGCGTACCGATGAAGCCGCGCAGGCGCAGCTTCTGGCCTCCCTCGGTCAGCGCCGCCTTGGCGTTGTAGATTTTGCCGTTCTTCGGGTCGAGCACGCTCCCGCTCGCCCATTCATTGCGGCCATCGGGCTTCAGGCCCCAGAGGAAGGTCATGCCGATCACCGGCTGGCCCTTGCGCTCGTCCTCGCAGGCTTCGCAGACAGGGTCCGGCTTTTCGTCCGGTCGGTAGAAAATCTGCAGGATGCGGCCCTGCAACTCGCCATTCGCCTCGGTGATCTCGACGACGCTGCGCGGTGCGTTGGTTTCGTCGTCGATAGTCTTCCACTTGCCGACCAGCCCACCGTTTGTCTGGGACAGCGCGGCAGCCGGCGCCAGCAACAGGATCAGACCGGCTATAATATTATTGCGCAGCTTGCGGACCATGAGCCTCTCCTTCGACGGAACATTGGCATAATTTCACGGTTTGGCGAATTCTCAGGGGGCGGTGAACTGTTATAGAGTGACCGGCGGCACAACGACGTTCCGTCGGTCCTGCAGGTTGGGAGACAGGGTATGAGCGAACAAACGACCGGCTCCCGCTTTCGTCTCGGCGTCGGCGCCGCGGAAGACTGGCGCATGGCTGTGGATGGCAGCCTGCTGCAGCTCATGCCGCTGGCCGACAGCGCCAATGTCGGCTTCGTCTATGTCAGCGACCGCATGGCCGATCGCATGCCGCAGATCATGAAGCGGCTCAGCCAGGCCACCGGAATTCCCAACATGATCGGCGCCTGCGGCTACAGCATCGCGGCTGGCGACCGGGAATATTGCGACGAGCCCGTGGTGGCCTGCCTGGTCGGCACCGTGCCGGAGGGCAGCGCCACCGTGTTCACGCGCCCCACCGAGCGCCCGCAGGGCTGGCTCGGCGTGGTGCATGCCGATCCGCAGGTGCCGGCGTTGCCCGAACTGATCGAGGATTTCGCCGAAGCCGCCGGCGCCTATCTGGTCGGCGGCCTGCTGGCGGCACGCGGGCCGCGGCCGCAATGGGCCGGCAAGAGCATCGAAGGCGGCATGTCGGGCATCATGTTCAGCGAGGCGCAGCCGGTGATGACCAGCCTGACGCAAGGCTGCAGCCAGATCGGCAGCGTGCACGAAATCACGGCGGCCGACGGCAACGTGATCCTCGAACTCGACACCAAGCCGGCCTATGACGTGCTGCGCGACAGTTTCGCCGTGCAGTCGCTCACCGACCTGCGCAAGCTCAGTAGCGGCCTGATGGTGGGCCTGCCGATCAGCGGCACGGACCGGCCTGATTATCTGGTGCGCAACATCATCGGCATCGATCCGCAGGCCGGCGGCATCGCCATCGGCGCGATGGTGGAGGAGGGCGACCAGATTTTCTTCTGCCGCCGCGACATCGAGTCCGCCGGCCGCGACATGGACCGCATGCTGGCTGAACTCAAGCGGCGCTGCGGCGACCGCACGCCGCGTGGAGCGCTGTGGTATTCCTGCATGGCGCGCTGCCAGGACCAGTTCGTGCAGTCGCCCAGCGAACTCGCCCGTATTCAGGCGGTGTTCCCCGACCTGCCGCTGGTCGGCATGTATTGCGGCGGCGAGATCGCCCAGTCGCGGCTCTATGGTTATACCGGCGTGCTGTCGCTGTTCCTTTAAGCCTCCAGCACGATCCGCCCCACCACCTGGCCGGCTTTCAGTTTCTCCAGCGCGGCGGTTGCCTGGTCCAAAGGCGCGGCAGTGATCGGCAGCGGCGGCAGCGCCGTCCGCTGCGCCAGCGCCAGCAATTCCTTCAGCTCGATCAGGCTGCCGACGTAAGAGCCGCTCACCCGCACGCCTTTCATCACATGCAGGCCGATGGGCAGGGTGGCCGTGCCGCCGAGCAGGCCGACGGTGACCAGATGGCCGGCCTTGCGCAGGGCGCCATAGGCGAAGTCGAAGCTGGAGGTCGAGCCGGCGAAGTCGATGGCGGCCATCACGCCGCCGGTGGCTTTCAGCAACGCCTTCAACGTGCCTTCGGCGCGCGGATCGATCGCCTCTTTCGCGCCGAGTTGCAGCGCCATCTCGCGTTTGGCCGGATCGAGATCGGCCACGACGGGCGCCACGCCGGTCATGGTTTTGGCCAGCGCCACGGCATTCAGGCCGACGCCGCCGGCACCGACGATGAGCAGGCTGTGCCCGGCCTTGAGAGGCCCGATCTTCTTCAGCGCCGAATAGGCTGTCAGGCCGGAACAGGCATAGGTGGCGGCCAGCGCCGGATCGAGGCTGCCGATATCGACGAGATATTGCTCGTCCGGCACCAGCACGTGGCTGGCATAGCCGCCGTCGATGAAGATGCCGATGGACTTCTGCGCACCGCCGCACAGATGTTCGTTGCCGTCGCGGCAGGGCGGGCAGGTACCGCAGCCGATCCAGGGAAACACCAGCCTGCGCTGGCCCGTCCTGACCGACTCGACCTCCGGCCCGACCGTCGCCACCGTGCCGGTGATCTCGTGGCCGAGCGTGAGCGGCAGGGCCGCGCCGCCATTGGCGGCCACCACGCGCTTGCCGCCACCCAGATCGAAGAAGCCTTCCCAGATATGCAGGTCGCTGTGGCAGACGCCGCATTTCTCGACGCGGACCAGCACCTCGCGTCCCTGGGGTTGCGGCAACGGCTTTTCGGTCAGGGCAAGCGGCTTGCCGAACTCGGCGACCTGATAGCAGCGCAGCATGGTGGCCTCCTTCTTTTGAACCAAATGGTAGGAAGCGCGGCGGGCTGGTGTCCAGCCCTTAAACCGGTAAACTCCCGTGCGAAACAGGGAATCGCCAGGAGGGCCAATGCTCAAGCAGATGTTCGATCTTTCGGGACGGGTGGCGCTGATCACCGGCGCCTCGCGCGGCTTCGGGATGGAATTCGCCAAGCTGTTCGCCGAGGCCGGCGCGCTGGTGATCCTGAACGGCCGTCATCCGGAAACGCTGCAGACCGCCGCCGATGTGGTGCGTCGCCATGGCCTGGTCGACATTGCCGCCTTCGACGTGGCCGATATCCCGGCCGGCATCTCGGCGATTGCCGCCATCGAGAAGACGCATGGCAGCCTGGATATCCTGGTCAACAATGCCGGCATGAATATCCGCAAGCCGCTGACCGAATATCAGCTGGAAGAGTGGCGTCAGGTGCTGGAGGTCGACCTCACTGCGGCCTTCGCGCTGGCGCAGGCCGCCGGGCTGGGGATGGCGAAACGCGGCTATGGCCGCATCATCAATATCGGCTCCGTGATGTCGGTCTGGGGCCGCGCCGGCATCCCGGCCTATTCGGCAGCCAAACACGGCATCCTGGGCCTGACCAAGTCGATGGCGGCCGAACTGGGCTCGAAGGGCGTCACCTGCAACGCCATCGCGCCGGGTTATTTCGAGACCGAGCTGAATGCCGAACTGATGAAGAATGCGGATTTCGTCAAATACGTCACCGACCGCACGCCGCTGCGCCGCTGGGGCAAGCCCGACGAACTGGCGGGTGCTGCGCTGTTCCTCGCATCGCCGGCGGCATCTTATGTGAACGGCCATCTGCTCACCGTCGATGGCGGCATGACCACCACCATGTAAAGATGGGCGCATGACCGCAGCCAGCAGCGTGGGATTCATTCCGGCCTTTCCGGCGCGGCACGAACGCCGCCTGCCGCTGCTGCAGCTGCTGAAGACGCTCCGCGAGAATGCCATCGGCACCTATACGCAGGATGCCTTCGAGCGCGACATCATCGTCTACCGCCTCGGCTTCAAGCGGATGATCCTGGCCAACCATCCGGATCTGATCCGCCATGTCATGCTCGACAATGCGGCCAATTACGAACGCGATCCGGTCGGCAAGCGCATGCTGGAGCCCGGCCTGGGCAAGGGGCTGCTGACCAGCGAAGGCGCCGAGTGGAAACGCCAGCGCCGCATGATGGCGCCGATCTTCCAGCCGCGCCGGCTCGCCGGCTTTGCCGAAATCATGACGGAATATTCCGAGCGTCTGGCGGGCAAGCTGGCCGCGCTGCCGGCCAGTTGCCATGTCGACATGGCCGAGCAGATGATGCTGCTGACGCTGGATATCATCGCACGCACCATGTTCGGCTCGGATGATGGCACGGATGTGTCCGCCGTGGGCGAGGCGATGGACCGCTATCAGGCGACGGTGCGCCCGAATATCCCCGACCTGATCGGTTTGCCGCGCTGGGTACCGCGCCCTGACGCCGCCGAAGGCCGGCGCGCGCTGGCCGAGATGGATGCGATCATCAATGGCCTGATCCAGCGCCGCCGCGAGCGCGCCGCGCAGGCCGGTGGCGAGCTCGGGGCCGACTTGCTGGGCCTGCTGCTGGCGGCACGGGATGACGAGACTGGCGCGGTGCTGGATGACCGCGAAGTGCGTGACCAGATGGCGACCTTCTTCCTCGCCGGCCATGAAACCACCGCCACGGCTTTGGCCTGGACCTGGTATCTGCTCAGCCATGCCCCGGATGTGGAGCGCAAGCTTCATGCGGAAATTGACACTGTGCTGGCCGGTCGCGCCGCCACCTACGCAGATTACGACCGCCTGACCTATACCCGGATGGTGCTGGAAGAGGCGATGCGACTCTATCCGCCGGCACATACCACGGCGCGGCAGGCGATTGCCGACGACCGCTCCGGCGACATCGCCATTCCGGCCGGCACGATGGTGATCGTTTCGCCGTACCTTATGCAGCGTCACCGGCTTTACTGGCAGAACCCGGATGCTTTCGATCCGGAGAATTTCGCGCCGGAGAAAGCCCCGCAGCGCCGGCGTTATACCTATCTGCCCTTCGGCGCCGGGCCGCGCATCTGCATCGGCCAGGGCTTTGCCATGATCGAGGCCGTGCTGATTCTGGCCACCCTGGCACAGAAGCTGCGTGCCCGCCTCGTGCCCGGCGCGAAAGTGACGCCGGTGGCGAAAATCACGCTGCGGCCGTCGCCGGGCCTGCCGATGACGATTGAGCCGCGCTGACAGAAGGATACAGGAATGAGCGAAGACCTCTGCTATATGCCGGCCGCCGATCTGGCGGTCGCCTATCGCGCCGGCAAGCTGTCGCCGGTCGAGGTGACGCAGGCCTTGCTGACGCGCATCGCCGTAATCAACCCGAAGGTCAACGCCTACAATCTGGTGGACGAAGAGTCGGCCCTGCGCGATGCCCGGGCATCGGAGGCGCGCTGGAAGGCGGGCAAACCGCTCAGTGCCATCGACGGCGTGCCGGCCTCGATCAAGGACATCATCCTGACCAGGGGCTGGCCGACATTGCGCGGCTCGAAGACCGTCGATCCGAAGCAGGATTGGGCCGAGGATGCGCCGGTGACCGCGCGCCTGCGCGAAGCCGGCTGCGTGATTCTGGGCAAGACCACCTCGCCGGAATTCGGCTGGAAGGGCGTCACGGACTCGCCGCTCACCGGCATCACGCGCAACCCCTGGAATACCGACCTCACGCCGGGCGGTTCATCGGGTGGGGCCTCGGCGCAGGTGGCTGCGGGGCTGGGTCAGCTCGCGGTCGGCACCGACGGCGGCGGTTCGATCCGCATTCCGGCGGGCTTTACCGGCATCGCCGGGCTGAAACCCAGTTTCGGCCGTGTGCCGGCGGCACCCCTGAGCCCGTTCGGCACGGTGGCGCATCTCGGGCCGATGACCAAGACCGTGCGCGATGCGGCGCTGATGCTGCGCGAGATGGCACGGCCCGATGCGCGCGACTGGTTCGCGCTGCCGTATCAGGATGTCGATTACGCATCAAAGCTCAACGAGGGCGTGAAGGGACTGAAGATCGCCTACAGCCCGACGCTTGGCTTCGCCAAAGTCGATCCTGAGATATTGGCCGCCGTCGATGTGGCGGCGAAGCAGTTCGCAGCTTTGGGCGCGACCGTCGAGCAGGTCGATCCCGGCTTTGCCGACCCCATCGAAATCTTCCACGCCCACTGGTTCATGGGCGCTTTCAACGCGCTGATGGCGCTGCCGAAGGAAAAATTCGCACTGCTCGATCCGGGGCTGGCGAAAACCTTCGAGCGCGGCGCCGCGATCACCACCCGGCAGTATATGGAGGCGGTGAATGCGCGCGGCAAACTCGGCGTGCAGATGCGGCAATTTCATGAAACATACGACCTGCTGCTGACCCCGAGCCTGGCGGTGCTGCCCTTCACCGCCGGCCGTGTCGCGCCGGAAAATATGGGTGATGCCTACTGGACGCAGTGGACGCCCTTCACCTATCCCTTCAACCTGACGCAGCAGCCCGGCCTTTCGATCCCCTGCGGTGTCTCGAAATCGGGTCTGCCGATTTCGCTGCAGCTGGTCGGCCCGATGCATGGCGATGCCCTGGTGCTGCGCGCCGGCGCTGCCTATGAGGCAGCGACCGATTGGCATAAGGCGAGACCGAAGCTGTGACGCAGGCCGCCGCGCTCCTGACCGTTGGGGAAATGGCCGCCGCCGATCGCGCGGCGGTCAGTCGCGGCGTGCCGAGCCTCGATCTGATGGAAGCAGCCGGCGCCGCTGTCGCGCGCATGGTGCAGCGGC
>JAEYSS010000243.1 GCA_023434425.1 Pseudomonadota bacterium
GTGCACAGCTGGGCAAAAAGCTTCTTCGCCGGACGGCATCGCGTCGGCACCGCACGGGCCGGCAATGTGATCGGCGGCGGCGACTGGTCGGCCGACCGGCTGATCCCCGATATCGTGCGCGCGGCGCAGCGGCAGGACAGCGTGGTGCTGCGCCGGCCGGAAGCGACGCGGCCGTGGCAGCATGTGCTGGATCCGGTGCATGGCTATCTGCGATATGCCGAGGCGCTGCATGCCGGTTGCCCCGGCCTGTCGGAAAGCCTGAATTTCGGTCCGCTGGAGGATCAGCGCATCACGGTAGGCACCATCGCTACCGACCTGACTGGGGCTTTCGGTGCGCCGGCCTGGCGGCACGAGCCGCAGCAGGAGATCGGCGAGAAGGGCGTGCTGGCACTGGATGCGAGCCTGGCCGTGCGAGCGCTGGACTGGCGACCGCGCTTCACCACGCAGGCCGCGCTGGAGGCCACCGTGGCATGGTATCGTGACTGGATGGCCGGCGCGGAGGCTGTTGCGCTGACCGACCGCCAGATCGCCGCTTTCGAGGATGGGTTATGAGTGGGTGTCGTTTCTGTCATAAGCCGCTGACGCGCAGCTTTGTCGATCTGGGCCTGCAGCCGCTGGCCAATTCCTATGTGCCGCTGGAAAAGGCCGGCCAGCCGGAACCGCGCTATCCGCTGCATGCCCGGGTCTGCGACAGTTGCCTGTTGGTGCAGGTGGATCATGACGTGCCGGCGGAAGCGATCTTTTCCGACTATGCCTATTTCTCGTCTTACGCCAGCAGCTGGGTCGAGCATGCCCGCCGCTATGCCCTGGCGATGACCGAGCGTTTCGACCTTGGACCGCAGTCTCTGGTGGTTGAGGTGGCGAGCAACGACGGGTATCTGCTGCAGCATTTCAAGGCCGCCGGCATCGGTGTGCTGGGCGTGGAGCCGGCCGCCAATGTCGCCGCCGTCGCCGAGCAGAAGGGCATTCCCTCCGAGGTGGCGTTTTTCAATCGCGAGACCGCCGAGCGGCTGAAGGCGGCGGGCAGGGCGGCCGATCTGATGGCGGCGAATAACGTGATGGCGCATGTGCCGGAGCTGAACCAGTTCGTCTCCGGCTTTGCAGTGCTGCTGAAGCCGCAGGGCGTGCTGACGGTGGAATTTCCGCATCTGCTGAACCTGATCGCGCAGGTGCAGTTCGACACGATCTATCACGAGCATTATTCCTATCTGTCGCTGCTGGCGGCCGAGAAGATCTTCGCTGCGCATGGCCTGCGGGTCTTCGATGTCGAGGAACTGCCGACCCATGGCGGCTCGCTGCGGCTCTATGTCTGCCACCGCACTGCCGGTCATGCCGACACGGTCGGTCTGGCACGGTTGCGCAAGAAAGAATCCGCCGCAGGACTCGACCGGCTGTCGGCCTATGACGATTTCGCGCCGAAGGTGAAAGTTGTGCGCGACGAGTTGCGCGGCTTCCTGGCCGCGGCGAATGCCGACGGCAAAAAAGTCTGTGCCTATGGCGCGGCCGCCAAGGGCAATACGCTGCTGAATTACTGCGGCATCACCGCGCAGGATATCGCCGTGGTTTACGACAAGAATCCACACAAGCAGCAGCATTTGCTGCCTGGCTCGCAAATTCCGATTCGCGGGCCGGAAGCCATTGTCGAAGACCGCCCGGATTACCTGCTGATCCTGCCCTGGAACCTGAAGGCGGAGATTGCCGCCGAACAGGCGCAGATCCGGGGATGGAACGGGCATTTCGTCATCGCCATTCCGCAGCTGCAGATTTTCTGACCATGCAGATCGCGGCGACCGGCATCGAAGGCGTGTTCACGGTCGAGACCGCGCCGAGCCGCGATGCACGCGGTTCTTTCCACCGCCTGCACGATGCGGATGCTTTCAGGGCAGCCGGCATCGATTTCGTGCCGCGCCAGGGCGGGCTGAGCCACAATCTGAAGCGCGGCACGCTGCGCGGATTGCACTTCCAGGCCGCACCGGTGCGCCAGGCCAAGCTGGTGCGCTGCCTGCGTGGCGCAATTTTCGATGTCGCGGTCGACATCCGGCCGGGCTCGGCCACACAGGGGCGCTGGTTCTCCCTCGAACTGAGCGCCGATAACAACCGCGCGCTGTTCATCCCGGATGGATTCGCGCATGGCTTCCTGTCGCTGACGGATGACACCGACGTGCTGTACGAACTGAGCGAGGGCGAGCAGCCGGGCTGCGCCGGCGGGTTGCGCTGGAACGATCCGGCGCTCGGTATCCGGTGGCCTTTCGCACCCTCGGTGATCAACGACCGCGATGCCGCCTGGCCGGATTATCAGGGAGCGGTATCGTGAGCGGCTGGCGTCGCCTGCGCGAGAAGCTCGGTTTGCGCAAGGCCGACAAGGGCTGGCCGGCGCATGTCAGTGTCGGGCGGCATACTTATGGCCTGTCGAAACGCAATTTCGTGCAGCCGCATGCTGCCGCACCGATTTCGGTCGGCGCCTTCTGCTCGATCGGGCCGGAAGTGCTGATCTTCGGCCGCGCCGATCATCCGACCCAGCTGGCCTCGACCTATCCTTTCCGCACCAAGCTGCTGCATCCCGAGGCCGGCAATGCCGATGCCGTCACCAAGGGGCCGGTGCGGATCGGCAACGATGTCTGGATCGGCGCGCGCGCCATGATCCTGTCCGGCGTCACCATTGGCGACGGTGCCATCGTGGCGGCCGGCGCCGTGGTGGCGCGCGACGTGCCGGCTTATGGCATCGTCGCCGGCAATCCGGCAAAGCTGCTCAAACATCGCTTCGCGCCGGAGATCGTGACGGCCCTGCTGGAGATCCGCTGGTGGGACTGGCCGGAAGAGAAAATCGGCACCTTCGAGGCCGAGTTCTATGGCCCGATCGAGGCCTTCGTCGCCAAGGCTAAGACTTAAGCGCCTCGCGCAGAAAGTCTTCCAGCCGCTGCTGCGGCGTCCAGCCCGGCGGCGGCGTGCCGCCCTTCCATGTCTGCATCACCTCGCCGTCGCGATAGGCCCGCGCGCCCCAGTTGGCCTGCAGGTTGCCGCCGCCATTCGCCACGATCAGGTCGGCCAGCGCGCGC
>JAEYSS010000005.1 GCA_023434425.1 Pseudomonadota bacterium
ACGCCATTCTCGATATCGCCCTCGATGCGGCCGAGGATCGTCGCCGGCGCGCCGATTTCCTGCAGCTGGCGCGGATAGGGCAGGATCTTGTCCTGGTTATGCTCCCAGTAATTGGTGAACTTGTTGCGCAGCATGCGCACGGTCTTGCCGCTATGGGCGCGGCTGATCACCGTGCCCTCTTCGTCGCGTGCCACCAGTTCGTTCTTGTAGTTGTCATGCGCGCGGGCTTCGTCGCTGGCGATGAAGCGCGTCCCCATCCAGACGCCGACGGCGCCCAGCGCCAAAGCCGCCAGCAGGCCGCGGCCATCGGCCAGGCCGCCGCCGGCAATCACCGGAATCTTCACCGCCTCCGCCACCGCCGGCACCAGTGCGGCAGTGCCGACGCGGCCGACATGGCCGCCGCCGTCGCCGCCGGAGGCGACCAGCATGTCGACACCCTGCGATTCCAGCATGCGGGCCTGCCGCACATTGCCGACCACGCTCATCACCGTGATGCCAAGCGCATGGGCATCTTCGACGACGGCGAGCGGATTGCCGAGACCCGAGATCAGCACCGGCACGCGTTCTTCCAGGCTGACCGCGATCTGATCCTGCACCTGGCGGGTGTATTTCACCGAGGCATCGTCATCGCCCGAAACCTTGGCGAAGAGGATGTCGACGCCGAAGGGCTTGTCGGTGGTGTCGCGGATAATGCGGATTTCACGGCGCAGCTCGTCGGCGGTGAGATAGCCGGCGCCGATCACGCCGAGGCCGCCGGCGGCGGAGACGGCAGCGGCGAGACGGCCATAGGCCACCTGGCCCATGCCGGCCTGCATGATCGGATATTCGATGCCGAGGCGGCGGCACAGCACGGAATTCTTGAGAACGGAGTCAATCGACACGATGGCTTCTCCCGGTACGCGCGGCTGCGGCGGATTAGTAGGATTTCGGCAGGCCGAGCACTTTCTCGGCGATGAAGCTGAGGATCATTTCGCGGCTGACCGGCGCGATGCGCGGAATCATCACCTCGCGCATGTAGCGCTCGACATGGAATTCCTTGGAATAGCCATAGCCGCCATGCGTCATGACCGACTGGGTGCAGGCCTTGAAACCGGCTTCGGCGGCCAGGTATTTCGCCGCATTGGCCTCGGCGCCGCAGGGCTGGTTCGAATCATAGAGCTCGGCGGCGCGCAGCATCATCAGGTTGGCGGCTTCCAGCTCCATCCAGTTCTGCGCCAGCGGGTGCTGGATCGCCTGGTTCTGGCCGATCGGCCGGCCGAAGACGACGCGCTCGTTGGCATAGCGCGACGCGCGCTGCAGCGCGACGCGGCCTAGCCCGATCGCTTCCGCTGCCAGCAGGATGCGCTCCGGATTGAGGCCCATCAGGATGTATTCGAAACCGCGGCCTTCCTCGCCGATGCGGTCCGCGACCGGGATTTCGAGGTTATCGATGAAGAACTGGTTCGAATCGATGCATTTGCGGCCCATCTTCTCGATTTCGCGCGCCTCGCAGCGGCTGCGGTCGAGATCGGTGTAGAACAGCGTGATGCCGTCGGTGGGGCGCTTGCACTGTTCGCGCGGCGTGGTGCGGGTGAGCAGGAACAGCTTGGTGGCGCGCTGCGCCAGCGTGGTCCAGACCTTGCGACCGTTCACGATGTAGCGGTCGCCCTGCCGCACCGCCTTGGTCTTGATATTGGTGGTGTCGAGGCCGGCATCGGGTTCGGTGACGGCGAAGGACGCCATGATCTCGCCGCGGATGATCGGCGGCAGCATGCGCTGCTTCTGCTCGTCGGTGCCGAATTTCGCGATCACTTTCGGCGCGAAGACATTCAGGTGGATCGCCGAGGCGCCGCTCATGCCGGCGCCGGATTCGGCAATCGCCTGCATCATCACGGCGCCTTCGGTGATACCCAGCCCGGCACCGCCGTATTCCGTCGGCATGGTCAGGCCAAGCCAGCCGCCATCGACCATCGCCTGCTTGAAGGCTTCGGGGAATTCGCCGTCGCGGTCGCGCGCCAGCCAGTAATCGTCGCCGAATTCGGCACAGACCCGCAAAATGGCGTCACGAATAGTCTGCTGGTCAGCGGTCAGGCTGCCGGGCATGGCGTTTCTCCCATTGTTTCGTTCCTATATAGGAACTGAATACTTATATCGGAACAACGTAGAGAAGCGACGGCGCGCCTGTCAAGCCGAATACGTCCCGGATCGGAAAAAGGGTGACAGGCTTGGAGTCGGCGCGACTTAAACGCTGCCGGGATAGGGTCCGGTGAAGCCGAGCAGGCGGGAGGCCCGTTCGCCGAAAGCATGCACCAGCGCGGCGAGCCGGTCGTGCCGCGCTTTCAGCCTGGCAATCGGTGCGGCGATGGCGAACACCGCGACGACGGCGCCGTTGCGGTCGTAGACCGGCGAGGAGACACCGCCGGCGCCCTCCACGATTTCCTCGTAGGAGACGCTCACGCCGGTGGCGCGGATCGCCGCCAGGCTGCCGCGCACCTCTTCCGGATGCAGGCGCCGGCCGCCATTCGGCAACACGAGGTCGGTGTCGCGCAGGTAAGCATCGATCTGTTCTGCCGGCTGAAACGCCAGCAGGGTCTTGCCGAAAGCCGAGCAAAACAGCGGCCGCCGCGTGCCGATCAGCGAACTGAAGCGGATCGCGCCGCGGCTTTCGATGATGTCGACATAGACGCCGTGCCGGCGGTTGTCGCCCATCACGCCGAGCAGTGTGGTGTCCTCGGCCTGCTCCATCATCTCGGCCAGCAATGGATGCAGCTTTGCCGAAATCGACGATTCAGGGGTGAGCCGCGTGCTGATCAGAGTGCCGAGCCGCAGCGCATTCGCCCCCAGCTGGTAGTGGCCGTTGACCTGGGTCACATAGGCCCCCGCCTCCAGCGACCGCAGCAGGTTGAGCAGGCTGGTTTTCGGCGTCTGCAGCTTTTCGCTCAGCCGGGTCAGGGTCAGCCCGTCCCTGCTGCCGGCCAGTTCCTCAAGCGCCTGCATCACGCGCAGCGGAGAGCGCGGGCCCTCCGGGCGCGGCTCGCCATCAGAATTGGGAGTTGTGTTGTTCATATTTTCGAATATAATTCCAATATCGGAACGTAGATACTACTTTCTGAGCGACGACGCCGAATATGCCGCGAGGCAAAGGCCAAACACAACCGATTCAGAAGCGGATAACCGGAGGAAACATGCCGAAATTCATACCCATGCTGGTCGCAGCTGCCGTCACGGTCGCCGGCCCTGCCCTGCTCGCCGGCACCGCCGCCGCGCAGGATGGCAAGACGATCAACCTGCGCGTCGCCGATTCATTTCCGGCCGGCCATTTCATTCCCGCCACCGCCACCATTCCCTGGATGGAAGGGGTGACCAAGAAGACCAACGGCCGTGTCAAATTCGAATATTTCCCGGCCCAGCAGCTCGGCAAGGCGGCGGATCTGCTCAACCTGACCCAGACCGGCGTGGCCGATATCGGCTATGTCGGCATGTCGTATGTCTCCGACAAGATGCCGCTGTCCAGCGTCGCGCAGCTGCCGGGCGCTTTCACAACGGCCTGCGAAGGCACGCATGCCTACTGGAAGCTCGCCAAGGGCGAGACGATGACTAAGCATGAATTCGGCGCCAACAAGGTGCGGCCGCTGTTCGCCATCGTGCTGGAACCCTACCAGTTCTACACCACCAGCAAGCAGGTGCGGACGCCGGACGACGTCAAGGGCCTGAAGCTGCGCAGCACCGGCGGTGCCATGGACATCTTTGCGCGCAAGATCGGGGCGATCCCGGTGCGCATGGCGGCGCCGGAGGCGCGTGAATCGCTGTCCCGCGGCACGCTGGACGGGCTGATCTTCCCGAATGAAAGCGTGATGTCCTACGATCTGCAGAGCTTCACGAAATTCGGCACCAAGGGCGGCAATTTCGGCAGCTTCGTGGCCGCCTATGTGGTCAGCGACGCGGTGTGGAAGAAAATGCCGAAGGACGTGCAGAAGGTGATGACCGAGGTCGGCGAAACCGTGACCTTCAACATCTGCAAGGTGATCGATACCAATATCGGCGCGGTGCAGGACAAGCTGGCGGCCGCCGGCGTCAAATACCACACGCTGACGCCAGAGGAGCGTAAGCCCTTCGACGCGATTTCCAGTGAAGTCGCCGCCGAATGGGCCGACGGCCTCGACAAGCGCGGTAAGCCCGGCAGCCAGGTGCTGAAGGAATTCCGTGCCGCCCTTGCCACGGCCAAGCCCTGAACCGACAGGGCCCAAACATCTGACGAAAGCCCTGGCAATTCTGCCAGGGCTTTTTCATTCACCGAGATTGCATCGGCGCCCGCTCGAACAAGCAGATTCAACTATTCGACTCCAGACCTTGAATAGCCTTACCGCACACTCGCATTGCCATTTCGGTCAGTACCAACCGAGATGAGCAGACTCGTTCTGATAAATTTGTACTTGGGACAATTT
>JAEYSS010000067.1 GCA_023434425.1 Pseudomonadota bacterium
CGGCAGATATTGGTGATCTCGGCGTCAATATCGGCATCGGTCGGCTTCGGCGTCTTTTTGAGCAGCGCCGCCACCGCCATGATCATACCGACCTGGCAGTAACCGCATTGCGGCACGTCCTGGTCGAGCCAGGCCTTCTGCACCGGATGCGATCCGTTCGGCGACAGCCCCTCGATGGTGACGATCTTCTGCTTCTCGTCGAAAGCCGCCGCCGGCATGGCACAGGAGCGCACCGCCTCGCCATCGACATGTACCGTGCAGGCGCCGCATTGCGCGACACCGCAGCCGTATTTCGTGCCGGTCAGCTTGAGCTGCTCGCGCAGCACCCACAGCAGCGGTGTATCCTCCTCCGCCTGGAAATCACGCACGCGTCCATTGACGTTGAGCTTGGGCATTGTCGTCCTCCTGGTCCGCCCCCGGAAAGGGACGTCTGCTGCGGGCACAAATTGTGATTTTTTTGATTGGTCAGGGCGCAGGCATTACAGCGCAGATTCGACCGGCTGCCGACGCACATATTTGTGATTTGGCAATAGTATCCGGCAGGTGCCTTGCAGTCGGGGCGATTTCAGCCGGTTTTCCGGATCGCCACCAGGCAGAGCAGCGTGAACAGCATCTGCGCCGCCGCCTGCGCCGTCACCGTGCTGGCATCGTATTGCGGCGCCACTTCCACCACATCGCCGCCGACGATATCGAGTCCCGCAAGCCCACGAAGAATCGCCTGGGCTTCGCGCGGCGTCAGTCCGCCCACTTCCGGCGTGCCGGTGCCCGGCGCAAAGGCGGGATCTAGGCCATCGACATCGAAGGTGACATAGACCGGACCGTCACCGACAACCTGCCGCGCCCGCTCAATCACGGCGGGAATGCCCAGACCGTCGATCTCCTCGGCATGGATCACGGTCATGCCGCTATCGACCGAGAATTCCCACAGATATTCCGCCGCGCCGCGGATTCCGATCTGGATACAGCGTTCCGGGTCCAGCACGCCATCCAGCACCGCTTGGCGGAACGGGCCGCCGTGATGGAACTTGGTGCCCTCATATTCGCCGCTGGTGTCGCAATGGGCATCAATATGGACCATGCCGAGCGGCCGGTCCGCGCCGAGTGCGCGCATGATCGGCAGCGTGATAGAATGGTCGCCGCCGACCGACAGCGGAATCACCCCGGCGGTGCGGATGCGTTTGTAAAAGGCCTCGATATCGGCATGGCAGGCGGCGAGATCGAAGCGGCTGCGCATCGGTACGTCGCCGATATCGGCCACGCTGATCTCGCCCAACGGCGCGCGTTTCAGCACATGTTCATAGGGCCCGATGCGTTCGACACCACGCACCGCGCGCGGGCCCAGCCGGGCGCCGGCACGGTTGGTGACGCCGAGATCCATCGGGACACCAACAAGTGCGCAGTCCAGGCCGGCAAAGTCGGCATCCGTCTTCACCTGCCGATAGGGCGCGCCGACAAAGGTCGCGACATCGGCAAACGGCCATTTACGCTGCTCGGGATCGACGAAAACCTGGGCCGCCACCTTCGCGAAATGCGGGTCGAAAATATCGCCGCCCTTGGCGGCAGCGTATTTCTGCCGCAGGACCTCGAGCTTTGCCTTATCCATGCCACTTACCTCCGACTGCCTTTGTGACGACTCTGCGTCACGCCATACAACATAGACAAGCAGGTTATCATTCGGCGGCGGTCCTTGACCTCCGCCCCGCCAGCCCTCAATTAAGAAGCATGACCGGCACCCCCACCTTCGCCCTGCCCGGCGGCTTTCTCGGCATCACCCGGCGCGACGCCGATCCGGCCGTCGCCATCGCAGGCATCCCGCTCGACATCGCCACCACCAACCGGCCGGGCGCCCGCTTCGGCCCGGAGGCGATCCGCCGCGCCAGCAAGATGCTGGTCGACGGCGATCACCCGCTGACCCGCCGCGCCGTGAGCGCCGCGGTGTCGGATGTCGGCGATTTCGAGATCGCGCTGGGCGACATTGCGGCCAGCATGGCGCTGATCGAGCAACAGGCCGCGCAGTTCCGCCACCTGATCACGCTGGGCGGCGACCATTCCATCGCCCTGCCACTGCTGCGCGCGCTCAGCAAAAGGCTGGGTCCGGTCGGGCTGGTGCATTTCGATGCCCATGTCGACACCTGGCCGGACAGTTTCGGCCAGGTCCATGGCCACGGCTCCTGCTTCTACCATGCCATCAATGAGGGGCTGGTCGATCCGAAACGCATGATTCAGATCGGCATCCGCTCGCCAGTCCAGTCCGAGGTGATGGACTGGACACTGGGCCGCGGCGTCACCGTGCTGAGCGCGCAGGATGTCCACCAGCAGGGCGTGGCGGCCGTGACCGAGCGTATCCGCACTGTTGTCGGCTCGCAGCCGGCCTACCTCACCTTCGACATCGACGCGCTGGATCCGGCCTTCGCGCCCGGCACCGGCACGCCGGAGATCGGTGGTCTCGCCACTTGGCAGGCCCAGGCGCTCCTGCGCAGCCTGGATGGGCTGAATTTCGCCGGCATGGATATGGTGGAAGTCGCGCCAGCCTACGATCACTCCGAGATCACCGCGCTCGCCGCCGCCACGCTGGTCTACGAGTATCTGGCGCTGCTGTCGTCTGAAATGTGAAATTTTCGGCAGCAGACAAATTATCACTTGCGCAGCGGCGCATTTGCTTTAAATGCACCTCTCAAGACGCAGGTCGCACGTGCCCTCGGCCGTCATGGTCAAGCAACGACGCACGCGTCCTTTTCGGAGAGCCAGCCTTGTGGGCTGGCGCCTTGAAGGAGCTGACGATGTTGTTCAGGCACATTCGGAGCTTAGGTTAGCTCCCCGCGCGCCGGTCCCGGGCGATGATCCGCTGCTGCATGATGTGCAGGCGCGGTGAGCCGGATCGGCAAGCATGTCCACCCAAATTCGCTGTTTTACTGCCCTTTTTTTCCTCCGGGCAGTGATTTGACGTCTTGGAGGATTTGCGGATGACCGCGTCCCGTCTGCGTGTTGCCGTTTCCCCGCTGCGTCGCGAAACCTCGCGACGACGAACTGCCGTTGCCCTGCCCATGGTCGACGCCGTGGTGGCGAACCTGCGCCCGGAAGAGCCGCTGCACTGCCTGCGCCCGGCCGCGATCACCGCTGCCGCCCGGTCTTTTGTCGGGGCTTTCGGGGGCCGTACGTTGTATGCCGTGAAGTGCAATCCGGAACCGCGCGTGCTGTCGGCACTGTGGCGCGGCGGCGTCCACGCTTTCGACTGCGCCTCGCCGGCGGAGATCGCGCTGGTGCGCCAGGTGCTGCCCGAAGCCACCATCCACTACATGCATCCGGTCAAGGCACGCTCGGCGATCCGCGCGGCCTGGCATCAGCATGGCGTGCAGGATTTCGCCATCGACAGCGCTGCCGAGCTCGACAAGATCCTTGAGGAAGTCGGCGAGACCGACCAACTGGGCCTGATCGTGCGCCTGGCGCTGCCCAAGGGCGGCGCGGCGCTCGATCTGTCGGGCAAGTTCGGCATCGCGCCTGAAAACGCGCCGGCGCTGCTGCGTCGCGCGCGCGGCATGGCCGCACGTCTGGGCATCTCCTTCCATGTCGGGTCGCAATGCGCCGACCCGGCGCGCTGGTCGGCGGCCGTGGCGCTGGCCGGCGACGTGGCGGTGGCGGCTGGCGTGAAGCTGGACGTGCTGGATGTCGGCGGCGGTTTCCCGGTTGCTTACGCAGCCGACGCAGACCTGCCGCAGCTCGGCGCCTTCATAGCTGAGATCGACGCGGGCGTCGCTGCGCTGACGGAGCGCCTGGGCGAGCTGGCACCGGCCGAAATCTGGGCAGAGCCGGGCCGTGCCCTGGTGGCGCAGGGTGCGTCTGTCGTGGTGCAGGTGCAGGCCCGCAAGGGCGATGCGCTCTACATCAACGATGGCGTCTACGGCAGCCTGGCCGATGCCGGCGCGCTGAACTGGCAGTTCCCGCTGCGGCCGGTGTGTAAGAGCGAGGCAGCCCTGCAGCGCTTCACCCTGTTCGGCCCGACCTGCGACAGCCTCGACCGCATGGATGGCGGTTTCTGGCTGCCGGAGGATATCGCCGAGGGCGACTGGATCGAAATCGGGCAGTTGGGCGCCTATGGGGCAACCCTGCGCACGGCTTTTAACGGATTCGACCGTGGACAACTGGTGGAAGTGGCCGACGCCCCATTGCTCGAAACCCCGGGTTACGCTATCGCCTAGCCCAATTTCGCCTGCCCAGTCGGCAGGGACACAGGACTGTCCCCGCCGCAAGGATCTTAAGGAGTGACGTGATGAAGCATGTGTCGTTTTCCGGCCGCCTGGTGATGATCGGCTTTGGCAGCATCGGCCAGGGCGTCCTGCCGCTGATTCTGCGCCATATCGACATGCCGTCGGACAAGATCACCATCGTGACGGCGGAGGAACGTGGCCATGACGTGGCCAACGAATACAGCATCAAATTCGAAAAGATCGCCCTGACGCGCGACAACTACCGCGATGTGCTGCGACCGCTGCTCAGCAAGGGCGACTACCTGCTGAACCTGTCGGTCGACGTCTCCTCGGTGGCGCTGATCGAACTGGCGCAGGAACTGGGCGCCCTGTATCTCGACACCTGCATCGAGCCCTGGGCCGGCGGCTATACCGACCCGGACAAGACGCCGTCGCAGCGGTCGAACTACGCGCTGCGCGATTCCGCCCGTGTGCTGATCGACAAATACAAGGGTGGCCCGACTGCTGTGCTGACCCATGGCGCCAATCCCGGTCTGGTGTCGCATTTCGTCAAGGAGGCGATGCTGCACATCGCCAGGGATACCGGCGCGAATGCCGCTGTTCCGAAGGATCGCGCCGGCTGGGCCGCGCTGGCCAAGGAGCTGGGCATCAAGGTGATCCATATCGCCGAGCGCGACACCCAGGTCTCGAACCAGCCCAAGGCGCGTGACGAGTTCGTCAACACCTGGTCGATTGACGGCTTTGTCGGCGAAGGCTGCCAGCCGGCCGAACTCGGCTGGGGCAGCCATGAGAAGCAACTGCCGGAAGACGGCCGCCGCCACGACTTCGGCTGCGACGCCGCGATCTACCTGCTGCGTCCGGGCGCCAGCACCAAGGTACGCACCTGGACTCCGCTGGAAGGTCCGTTCCACGGCTTCCTGATCACGCATAACGAAGCGATCTCGATTGCCGACTATTACAGCGTGACCCAGGGCGACAAGGTGACCTATCGCCCCACCGTGCATTACGCCTATCACCCTTGCGACGACGCCGTGCTGTCGGTGCATGAAGTGGCCGGCAAGAACTGGGAGATGCAGTCGCGCAAGCGCCTGATGATGGACGAGATCACCAGCGGCATGGATGAACTCGGCGTACTGCTGATGGGCCACAAGAAAGGCGCCTTCTGGTACGGCTCGCGTCTGACCATCGAGCAGGCCCGCAAGCTCTGCCCGCACAACAACGCCACCTCGCTGCAGGTGACGGTGGCGGTGCTGGCCGGCCTTGTCTGGGCGATGGAAAACCCGAACCATGGCCTGGTCGAGGCCGACGAACTGGATCATGCCCGTATCATGGAAGTCAGCCGTCCTTATCTGGGCGAGATGGCCGGTGAGTACAGCGGCTGGACGCCGCTGCAGGATCGCGAAACGCTGTTCCCGGAAGACATCGACCGCGACGATCCGTGGCAGTTCAAGAATTTCCGCGTCGTCTGATGATTAACCTTTGAGGATCGCCGGCCCCTTGCGGTCGGCGATTTCCAGCACCAGCTTGCGTCGCACGGCGGCAGCAAAGCTTTCATAATCGCGGGCCGGCACCATGAAAGCACCTGCCCCGCCGATGATGACCTTCTCGTAATACTCGTCGATATCCAGTTCCATATGCAGGATCGGCAGGCCATTGATCACGATGCCAGCCTCGATCGCGGCCTTGCGCGCCTCGGCCGGCGACGGCCCGGTATTGTTGCGGCCATCGCCGGAAATATCGATCACGCGCCGCGGCGCCTGTACCGGCAAGTCCGACAGCAGCCTGTGACCGAATTCGATCGCGCCCGTGGGTGAAGTGCCGCCACCGAAAATCGTGCGCTCGGCATTTTCCATCTGGCTGGCAAACCGCATGATGTCGTCGTCGCCGGCCAGCACCGACCAGGGCAGGATCAGGTTCTGCAGCCTCCAGCCAGACCATTGATAATAGGCGACCGCGATGGCGCCATGGATGCCGGAGCGGATCGCCAGCTTCACTTCGCCGCTGCGGAAGGCCTCGGCGTAACCGCGCTGCTGCAGGGTGTAATGCTGGGCATGCACGCTGCCGGAACAGTCCGCCGCCAGCGCCAGAGTCAGATCGACTGCGCGGCGTTGGCTCCAGGCGGGAGATAGCAACGGCGTGGCAATGAGAGAGGCGCCGGCGCCAATCAGCAGCGATCGGCGGTTTGATCTGCGGTTGGCGGCACTGGCGCTCTCGCCTTTCGGCATGGAGAAACGATAGCAAATATTGCCGCGGTGCGATCCAGAAGAACCGACGAGCTCGCCGGCCATCGTCTAATAAATTGATTATACTGATAAAATTGGCGACTTTCCTGTGGATAAACCATTTGGTAACCTTAAACCCATGCCAAGTCTTGCCCCACAGCTTTCGGCCCAGGCCGCGACGATCTCGCTAAAACCGCTCGCTGCGCAATCGCGGTCGGAGCTGGTCGGCCAGATCAATGGTGTCGCCGGCGTCGAGGTCATGCTTCAGGAACTGCTTCGCATCCGCGCCGAGATCGGTGGCCCGGAAAAAGCCAAGGCGGAACGAGAGGCAGTCGTGCGTGAATTCCATGCCGCGCCAGTCACCTATAACGGTTATGGCGTGGCTCGAACGCCGCCGGCGATGTCGGTCTATATCATCGCCTGAGTATCGGCTGCAGGTCACGCTTGTACCCCTGCCCGAAAGCCGGTATTCGGCGGACGGTATCGTCGTTGTCCTCCGGTCACCCCGCCGCTTAATCAGTGCCTGCCTTGCCTGAAATCAGCTTTGTCATCCCGGTCTACAACAAGGCCGACATCCTGCCGCATCTGATCCACGCTTTGGCGAATCAGACTCCGGGCCCGGATGCCGAATACATTTTTGTGGATGACGCATCTTCGGATGCGTCTTTGGCGGTTCTGGACCAGGCCGCCGGTGTGTTGCCCGCCGTTACCATCCTGCGCAATCCAACTAATGCCGGGCCGAGCATCCGGCTGAATCAGGGAACTGCGCTGGCGCGTGGCCGGCTGCTGTGCCTGATCGACGCCGATGAACTGGTCGCACCCGACGCCGTCGCTCTGATGCACCAGGCGATGCAGCATCACAATGCCGATATGGTGCACGGCAAGGTCATCCGCAGCCAGCAGTCGGCGGACGAACTTGTGTTGTCTCCGCTCGGTACAATGCCTGAATGCATCGTGAGCGACCGTCCGCTGCAAATGGTTCTGCACGGTCGCGGTTTCGTGCGCATGGCATGGCTGGTGGAAACCGCCCTGTTCCGTACAGCGGGTGGCTGCGATGAACGGCTGTTCATCCAGGATGAAGCCCTGCCGTTGCGGCTGGCGGCAAAAGCGCGCCGCATGATCGACTTCCGTGGCGGCGTGACCTACGCACCGCGAGCAGAGTCGCATTTGTCTGCTGACAAACGTCAGCAGCATCACGACCGCTTCTTTGCCTATTACAACCTGCTTGCAGATATGCCGGCGCTTCCGGCGGAGGACCGCCGCAGGATTGCGGCAGTCTGCGCATCGGTCACCTGGAAAGCCGTTCAGCGCAGCGGCCTGCCCCTTGCGCCGCTGGCCGTGCTCGGCGCATATCTGCGGGGCAAAGCCGGCCTTGCCGTACCGGCGGATTTCCTGGATCAGGCGGCCTCCAGCTTTCGCTGCCTGCCCGGCATCCGCCACGCACCTGTTTCCGCATCTCTCGCGCCATCCAGATCATGATCCGAACCGATATCGCGACGCTTGATTTGCCCGCCGGGTCCGGCTGGACCAACAGGCTGCGGCAGATCAACCTGGTTCTGTTCGGATTGACTCCACTGCTGCTGCTGTTCTGGCGTGGTGGAGCCGACGCTGCCGCCAGCATCATCGGCATCAGTTTTCTGGCCGTCGTGGTTGCGCGCCGTCAGTGGAGTTTGGCACGACATCCCGTGCTGGCAACCCTGCTCGGTATCTGGTTACTGCTCAATCTGCTGGTTTCGCCGCTGGCGGTCGACCCTGCCGCGTCGTTCTCCCGCAGCCTGGCCTGGCTGCGGTTCGTACTGATGTTCGCCGCCGTCGTCACATGGCTGATCCAGTCACGCCGTGACCTGCGGCTTGTTGCCAGCCTGTGGGGCGCTACGCTCGCCTTTTCGATCGTCGACGGACTGGTGCAACTGGTCCGGGGTATGTCGTTGACCGGCAACCTGATGTATTCGGAGATACGGATCACCGGACCACTGGAACGACCAAATATCGGCATGTTCGTTGCGCGCATCGGTTTCCCGCTGCTTGCGGCAACCCCGCTGCTCTTCGGGCTTGGTGCCCGCAGTGCCTCTGTCGTTGCGGCCTTCACCACAGTGGGACTTGCCTTCATCCTGCTGACCGGTGAGCGCTCCGCTGCTTTGCTCAGTGTCGCTGCCCTGGTCACCGCAGGTATCGGCAGCATTCTCGTCTTCCCTCGTTACCGGCTGCATGGCATGGCTGTGCTGTTGCTGGCTTGCAGTGTTGGCGCTGCCGTAATCGCTACCAGCGAGCGCATCTGGAACCGGGCGAGGGAACTGGGCACAGTTCTGAGACACTTCTCGGAGTCGCACTACGCCGAGCTTTTCGGAATTGGCCTCGACGTCTGGCGCACCTATCCGGTATTTGGCGCTGGTATGAAGAACTTTCAGGCCAGTTGCTGGGCCATCTCGGCGACGAAAGTTTCCGATGGATGCCCGTCGCATCCGCATAACATCTATATCGAGTGGCTCGCCGAAACCGGCACCGTCGGCCTAACCGGCTACCTGATCTTCCTTGTGCTGCTGATAACTGCGGCATGGCCGCTCCTGCGCGGCAGCATGACAGCCCGTGTGACCGGCCTGCTGGTTGCCGGCTGCTTTGTCGTGCTGCTGTTCCCGCTGATCGCCACGCAAAGCATATTCAGCAACTGGCCCGCGCTGGTCTTCTGGGCGAGTCTCTCGCTGACCATGGCGGTCGTGCGCCTGGCGCTCAAGGAACGCAGCTGAACCGCCATGGCGATCCTCATCATCAAGCATTCCGCTCTGGGAGACATGATCCTCGCCCTGCCGTTGTTCCGGGCCATTCGCCAGCATCATGACGGCGAGCGGATCGTGCTGCTGACCACTGCAGCCTACGCCGACCTGGTGCAGCGCTCGGGACTGGTCGACGAAATCTGGACGGATTCACGCCCGAAATTCTGGCAGCCGCTAAAACTATTCACGCTGCTGCGGCGCATCCGCCGGGGCGGCTTCAGCCGCATCTACGATCTGCAGGGCAGCCAGCGCACGAAGAGCTACTACCGGCTGCTCGGTGCACCTGCAGACCGCTGGGTGGGTAACGCCCCCGGCTGCCGCTATTACATCCCCGATCCCATTGAACCGGTGCACATCGCGGACCTGCGCCGGCGCCAGCTTGCGCTGGTCGGCATTCCAGATCCCGGCCTGCCCGACCTCGATTTCCTGCAGGGCGATATCGCCCGGTTCGATCTGCCGGGGCGATTCGTCCTGCTGGTGCCGGGCGGCGCGCCGCACCGGCCGGCAAAACGCTGGCCAGCGGAGCGCTTCGCCGCGCTGGCCTGCCATCTGCTGGCACAGGGCATCGTGCCGGTTCTGATCGGCCGCGCAGCCGAACAGGCCGAGATCTCTGAAATTCAGGCTGCCTGCCCTGCAGCGATCAATCTGTGCGACAAGACCTCACTTGCCGATCTGGCTTCGCTCGGCCGCGTCGCCGCACTCTGCATCGGCAACGATACCGGACCCATGCATGTCATTGCCGCTGCACGCTGCCCGTCGCTGGTGCTGTATTCCGCAGAGTCCGATCCGCGCAAGATATCGCCGCGCGGTGACTGGGTGCGGCGGCTGCAGCGGCCCAGCCTGCAGACTCTCAGTGTCGAGGACGTGATCGCCGCGCTGCCGGCCATCACGCCGATCTAGCTATATCCACCTGAGTGGCCAGCGCGGGCCTGGGCGCAGCCGGCTCCAGAGCAGCACGGCCACCAGCATGATCAGCAGCGCCGGCAGCAAGGGATAGACCACGAATAACCAGTCGCTTCTGAGGTTCAGCACGATCAGCGGATTGGCGCCCGCCGGGGGGTGCATGATGTTCATCAGCTTCATGGCGATGGCGATCAGCGCCACCCCTGCCCCCATTGTCCAGATATTGCTGCCAAAGAGCTTGAGCAGTGCAATACCGATCGCCGCTCCAAGCAGATGCGACACCATCACGGCAACCGGCCGGGATCCTTCGTGGGTCGGGAAACAGAACAGCAGGATCGCGGTACTACCCAGCGAGGTGAGCGCCAGGCCATGCTCGGCATCAATCAGCCACAGAACCAGCGCAAGAGAAGGGACGATGCCGCAGGCGATCCACAGCAATTCCAGCAGTCCAGCGCGGCCGATTCCTGTCATCTGCCCTCCTGCTTCTCTGACTCACTGAATAGCGGCAACCTGCCGCGCAGCGCACCGGATGGCAGCGCCGCCTGGTTATCTGCAATCCATGCGGCGATATCGCGCCAGACGACCTCGGCCTGGAGATCGCGCAGCAGCATATGCCAGCCTTGCGGATAAACCGCGACCCGCATGTCGACGCCGGGGGTGGCCTTCAGGCTTTCGACAAATTTCTCGACTGGCCTTTTGGGAATCACTTCGTCCTTTACGCCATATAGCAGCAGCATTGGGATATGCACGGGACGTGCCACCGCTGCCTCATCCATCAGATTCACCAGGCCGTGGATCGCGTCGACGCGTGTCGCCTTGATGAACAAGGGATCGCGCGACAGGCGGCGCAGCATCTCGATATTATCCGATGCCTGGATCTTCAGCCCGCTGCCGGTGAAGGTTTTCCAGGGAATGGTGTAGCTGGCGGCGAACAGCGTCACCCGATAGAGCAACGGCATGCTGGCACGGCCCCAGACCGCCGGCGCCACCAGCACCGTACCGGCCGGCCGTATGGCCGGATGCTGCATCAAGGCATGCAGCACCACGGCGCCGCCCATGCTTTCGCCCAGCCAGTATATCGGCACGTCTGGGTGATATCGGCGCAGCAAGCCATGCAATTGGGCAAGATCCTGGGCCAGCCGGTCCTCACCCGGCCAATAGCCGGGAAAGGCTGCGCGACCAAAGCCGCGCTGGTCCGGGGCATAGGTCACGATACCCTGGCCCGCCCACCACTCGGCCGCCTCGGTAAAGGCATTGCTGTAATCGTTAAAGCCGTGCAGCGCCAGGATAACCGCCTTCGGGCGGGCATGATCCGACGGCAGCCAGCGTCGCAGCGGCAGGACACGGCCGTCATCCGCCAGCCATGTGCTTTCACTGGGCGCTATGGCGGGGACCGCCCCATGATCTCCGGGCGGCTGCAATCGGGGCGCGCAGGCGGCCAGCACAGCCAGAAGCACCAGTGCAACAAGCCGCAGGCGCATCAGGCGGTCATCCTATGCCACGCCGGCTACGGCCTGCACACGACTGGCCGGAAAGATCAGAGTCGCGGTGGTGCCCGCACTTTTGCGACTGGAAAGATGAATCTGCCCGTCATGCAGTTCGATCAGGCGGCGCGTGATCGGCAGGCCCAGCCCGCTGCCGCCGGCCTCGCGGGCACGCTGGGAATCACCCTGTGAAAAAGGTTCGAACACGCGTTTGAGCTGATGGTCGGTCATGCCGACCCCGGTATCGCGCACGCGGATCGCCAGTCCGCCGTCGGTCAGCACCGCTGCGGCAACCTCGACACTGCCGCCCTCGGACGTAAACTTGATCGCATTGCTCAACAGGTTCAGCATCATCTGTCGCAGCAGTCTCGGATCGGCCTGCAGCCGCGGCAGAATAGCGGGAATGGCGCGGACAAGGCTGACGCCCTTACCTTCTGCGGTGACGCCGACCAGATCGAGCGCTTCCTCGATAGACCTGCGCAGATCGAGTTCGTCCTCGTTCAGCTCCAGCTTGCCAGCTTCGACGCGCGACATGTCCAGCACATCGTTGATCAGCGACAGCAGATGCTGACCGCTCTTGACGATCCCATCGACATAATCGGCGTAACGCGGATGGCCGACCGGGCCGAACAGACCCTGCCGCATGATATCGGCAAAGCCGAGCACAGCATTCAGCGGCGTGCGCAGTTCGTGACTCATCGAGGCGAGGAAGTTGGATTTCGCGCGGCTGGCTTCTTCTGCCTCGCGCCGCGCCTGCTCCAGATCGGCAGTCATTGCCTGCATCTCGGCATGGGCCTGCTCGGTGGCGCGCAACTGCCGCATCAGCGCCAAGGCGAATCCGATCACCAGCAACCAGGTCACGATTGCCGCCGCAATCAGCACGGAATTGAGACTGCTGAGCCTTTCGCGCGACTGTTCCAGCCGCTTGATGCCGACCACATTCACACCAGACGTAAACGCGCTGAAATCCGCATCCAGCCCGCGCGACTGTTCGATGATCTTAAATCCGGCGGCGCGATCTCCCGACAGGAAGGCCGTCAGCAGCTTGTCCCAGCCGCGGATCACCGGCTCAATGCGCTGCAGCAGATCCTGCAGGTCCGGATCGCTGCGATAGATGCTGGCGGTATGGCCGTCGCGCATCAGGTGAAGGCGGCTGAACAGGATGTCGTAGCGTCGCTGCACTTCGTGGCTGGTGGCGCCGGGAAATTCGGCCAGTCGCTCAAGCAGGGTCACACGAAAGACCTGGTGCTCATTGCGGAACTGCACGCCGTCCCAGACCACATTCTGAAACGAGAAGCCGCTGTTTTCACGTTGCTGGATATAGAAATAGCTGGTCAGCACCACCGACAACGCCACCACCGTGCCGATCAGGACCAGGACGAAGCGTCGGCCCGCACCGGCCAGCGCATCGGGCGGGGTTGACAACTGGCGTGGTTGGAAACGACGCGGCATCAGCGGACGTCTATGTGGCGGAGCTGCCAGACCGAGCGGATATAGGTCATATCTGTTTGCAGGGCCTTGTCGCTGTCGAACGGATAGATGATGAACAACGGTCCCTTGTCACGCAACGTCATGACTTCGCCATTCAGCTTCGTGGCGAGGATCACGTCATAGCGTGCTGCATCGGAGACCGGCAACGTGGCGGAATATTCGTTATGCGCCGTGGCGAGCAAAGTGCCGCCGCGCGCCTCCACCATGGCGAGCACCGACCGGAGCAGGACACCTTCAAAACGCATGACGCCGCTGTGCCATGGCGTCGCGGTCTTCACCTCCGTAAAGCCGATCTGCTCCAGCATGCTGCGGTCGAACCGCGCTTCCAGCCGGCCGGAGGCGTCCTGCGCATTGCCACGGCCGATGGCACCGCCGACTGTCAGCAGCACTTCCCCGCGTGGCGCGGGCAGCGGTTCTGCGGTAGAGCCGTCCTGCACTGAAACCGCGAGAATTCCAGCAATCAGCAGCGCCAGCCATCGCCGCGCCGATGTTGCCTGTATCCAGCCCTGCAACACTGCACTCCCGTCCGATCCGGTGTGACGTTAATACGTGCATCACGCCAATCCGGAGTGGCATCCCCGCCGGTAAAAAGCAAGGGACGCTGCCGCTGCTATAATGTGCGGGTCTGCCCGCCGTCGACATCGATCACTGCGCCCTGCAGATAGGCTGCCTGCGGCGAGGCGAGGAAGGCGACCGCCCGGGCAATCTCCGCGGGTTCGCCGAACCGGGCGATCCCCATGCTGCGCGGCATCTTCACCGCGGCCTCCGCCTCTGTAATACCCTGTTCCTTGGCGAAACTGCGGATGCGCACCTGAAGTCGCTCGGTGGCAATGGCTCCGGGATTAATGGCATTGACGCGCACGCCGTCGGTGACTCCGCGATCGGCCAGCACCTTGGTCAGATTCATGCCCGCGGCATTCACCGCGCCGCCAATGGCAAATTCCGCCGCGCCGGTACGACCGCCCATGCCGATGATGCTGACGATGCCACCCTGCCGCGCCACCAGATGCGGCCAGGCCGCACGGCTCAGCCGCATGGCACCGAAGAATTTCAGCGCGAAGCCATCGGCCCAGTCCTCGTCGGTCAGGCTGAGGAAATCACCACGCTTGGTGGCGCCCGCATTGTTCACAATCAGGTCGATGCCGCCGAACGCCTGCATTGTGGCAGCGACCACCTGAGCCGGCACAGCCGGATCGCGCAGGTCGGCGGCCCGAACCAGGCTTTCGGTCGGCAGAGCTTTGGCAAGACCCTGCAGCAGGTCGTCAGAGCGCGCGGTCAGGACCAACTTCATCCCTTCCGCCGCAAGAGTCTCGGCAATCGCCCGGCCGATACCTTTGCTGGCACCGGTAACGATGGCAACCTTGCCCTTGAGTTGCAAATCCATGTGTCCTCCAGATGGCGCCCCGCGATAGCCTTCCCGGCGACGCCTGCTAAACTTGTCGGCAACAAGATAAGGGAGGCAGCATGTTTCGCAATGATCTGTTCAAGGACAAGCGTATCCTGATCACCGGCGGCGGCACCGGCCTGGGCAAGGCCATGGCGCGGCGACTGATGGAGTTGGGCGCCGAACTGCATATCTGTGGCCGGCGCGAGGGCGTGCTGCAGGAAACCGCCAGGGAACTGGCGGCCGAGACCGGCGGTGCGATCCACGCCCATGCCTGCGACATCCGCGTGGCACAGGCTGTCGACGAGATGGTGGAGACCATCTGGCAGACCCATGGCGCGCTGGATGGACTGGTGAACAATGCCGCCGGCAACTTCATTTCCCGCAGCGAGGATCTGAGTCCGCGCGGTTTCGATGCCATCGCCAATATCGTGCTGCATGGCAGCTTCTATGTGACGCAGGCGGTCGGCAAACGCTGGATCGCCGCCAAACGTGGCGGCAGCGTGGTGTCGATCGTCACCACATGGGTCTGGACCGGTTCGGCCTTCGTGGTGCCATCCGCCATGTCGAAAGCCGGCATTGCGGCGATGACGCAGTCGCTGGCGGTGGAATGGGGACCGAAGGGCATCCGCCTCAACGCCATCGCGCCCGGCCCCTTCCCCACCGAAGGCATGACCAAGCGGCTGGCGCCAACTGAAGCGCTGGAAAAGCGCATGATCGGCGCAATCCCGATGCGCCGCGTCGGCGATCTGCCGGAACTTGCCAACCTCGCCGCCTTCCTGCTGGCGGACGAGGTGGGCTATGTCACCGGCGAAGTGATCGCCATCGATGGCGGCCAGTGGCTCAACACCGCCGGCGGCTTCGGCGCGCTGACCGATCTCAGTGACGACGAATGGCAGGAGATCCGCGCCAATATCGCGGCCACCAATGCGAAGGATAAAGCCCAACGGACCGTCTGATGCGCAGGCTTTGATCCGACCGGAGCGATAAGTCGCAATGATATGACCTCATGCATTAGTTGCATGGGAAACTGTAGGCATTTCAACGAAATATACCTCACCGAGGCCTTCGCACTGACGTAACGGCAGGGCAGAATGGCGCCGTTCGATTATCGCCCATTCACGCAATGCAGAGGCAACGATGAGCAGCGATCCGGCAACCCGCGTTGAACATGACTCGCTGGGCGACATGGCCATCCCGGCAGGCGCCTATTTCGGCATCCAGACGCAACGGGCGATCGACAACTTCCACATCTCGGGCATCGGCATCAACCACTACCCCAACCTGATCCGCGCCTTCGGCATGGTGAAGAAGGCCTGCGCAGCGGCCAACAAGAAGCTCGGCTATCTGGAGCCGGAGAAATACAAGGGCATCTCGAAAGCCTGCGACGAATTGATCGACGGCAAGCTGCACGAGTGGTTCACCATCGACGTGTTCCAGGGCGGCGCGGGCACCTCCACCAACATGAATGCGAACGAGGTGATCGCCAATCGCGGCCTGGAACTGATGGGCTACCACAAGGGCGAATACCAGCACCTGCATCCCAACGACGACGTCAACCTGTCGCAGTCCACCAACGACGTCTATCCCACTGCCGTGCGACTTGGCGTGATCCTCAGTCATGCCGAACTGATGAAGGCGCTGGACAGCCTGGCTTACGAATTCCGTCAGCGTGGCGTCGAGTTCGCTGACGTTATCAAGCTGGGCCGCACCCAGTTGCAGGATGCCGTGCCGATGACGCTGGGTCAGGAATTCGAGGCCTTCGCCATCAACATCAAGGAAGACGTCGCCCGCGGCGACGAGATCGTAAAACTATTCCGCGAGATCAATCTGGGCGGCACGGCGGTCGGCACCGGCATCAACACGGAGCCGGAATATTCCAACCTCGCCATCGAGGAACTGGCGCGTATTTCCGGCATCGAAATGGTGCGCGCCGCCAATCTGATCGAGGCCAGCTGGGATATGGGCGCCTTCGTGCTTTATTCCGGCATGCTGAAACGCATCGCCGTGAAGCTCAGCAAGATCGCCAACGACCTGCGGCTGCTCTCGTCGGGCCCGCGCGGCGGCTTTGGCGAGATATCGCTCCCCCCCATGCAGCCGGGCACGTCGATCATGCCGGGCAAGGTAAACCCGGTGCTCCCCGAAGTGGTCAACCAGGTCTGCTTCCAGGTGATCGGCAAGGACATGGCGATCACCATGGCCGCCGAGGCCGGCCAGCTGCAGCTCAACGTGATGGAGCCGCTGATCGTCTACAACACGCTGTCCTCGATGCAGCTGCTGTCGCGGGCAGCGCGGACGCTGGCCGAGAAATGCGTCGCCGGCATCCAGGCCAATCCGGAACAGGCGAAGCGGCATGTGGAAGCCTCTGTGGGCATCGTCACCGCGCTCAATCCCTATATCGGGTACGAGAAATCGGCCGCGGTGGCCAAGGAATCGCTCAAGACCGGCCGCACGGTGCGCGAGCTGGTGATCGAAAAGGGCTGGCTGACCGAACACCAGCTCGACGACATCCTCGATGTTGCCAAGCTGACGGCGCCGCGCCGGCGCGGTCGCAAGATCGTCGCGCCAAGCCAGTAGCGGGAATCAGCAGCGGTTCAGATTTCCCGGATCGGCTGACGGTGGCCGTTCCACATCGTCCCGGCCCTTCGCCGTCACCATGTTGCGACCGATGGCCGCTATCCGCTATATCCGCGGTCGCGATGTTCAAAAAAACCGTCATGGCCGGGCTTGTCCCGGCCATCCACGACTTAAAAGTTATTGTCGTGAAAAGATTTCAACATCCGTCGCCTTATTGTTCCAACGAACCACATAACCAGCGACACTAAGGCGGTCTTCTGTTTCAGCAATCTGCCGCTGGATATCTTTATCACGATCATAGCTATGCACCCAGCCTAAGCCTGCTAAACACGCCAAGATTCCAGACACAACCCATGCAGAAGAATCAAATACGTAAAAAACAACGGCTACGGCAATTGCAAAAACAATCAGGAGAATCGTAAAGGTGCGTTGATCTGCAAGCCTAGCGCTCTTCGCGGAAAGGCTTTTTAGATCGTCTCGTATAACGCCGATAAGTGCTGTGTCTGCGTCTTTCATGCATCTATTTAAAGGCATGGATGGCCGGGACAAGCCCGGCCATGACGAAGTGTAACTACCAGCTTCTATACAAACTCCGCTTCCGCCGTCATCGCCAGCGCATCATCGGCATCGGCGATCCAGAGCTTCAGGCTGCCGTCATGGGCGGTATTCGCGCGCAGCTGGAACGGCTGGCCATCGATCACCGGGCGGCGGCCGCGGAATCTGAATTTCTGCAGCACCTGTCCCGGCCGCAAACTGAGCGCGAAATCGACCAGCAGGGTCGCCAGCAGCGGGCCATGCACGACCAGGCCGCGATAGCCTTCTACATCCCGCGCATAGTCGCGGTCGTAATGGATGCGATGGCCATTATAGGTCAGTGCCGAATAGCGGAACAGCAGCACGGGATCGGCGGTGAAGCGCGCCAGCCACTGATAATCGCCTGAGGCAGTATCAGGCTCGGGCAGCACCCCACCCCTTGAATCAGACTTGGGACTTTCCTCGCGATACACAATGTCATGACGCTCAATGACGCCAACGGTATCGGCATCGAAAATGTCGTGCCGCACGGTGACGAAGACCAGCCGGCCGCTGCGGCCGCTTTTCTCTTCCACCGATTCAATCGTCGAGAGCCGCCGCGTCGGCATGCCCAGCATCAGCGGACGATGGAATTCCAGCTGGCTGCCGGCCCACATCCGTCGTGTCTGACTGCCGCCCCAGAATTTGCTCACATCTGGCAGGAAGCCACCCAGGGCAGGATGTCCGTCACGGCCGAGTTTCGCGCGCGGTTGCGGCTGCCAGAAATGCAGCCAGTGGCGCAGCGGCGGCAGCGGCGCGCCTTCGACCAGCGCGTCGTCGGGCTGATCGAGGGCACGCGCCAAAGCCTGGCTGCGTTCGGGCAAAAAAAGATCGGCGGCCTCTTCCTGGCCGCCGATCCAATCTTTCAGTGAGGCTTTCTCGCTCATCGGCGAAGCATAATCCTACTGCCGCGACTTGCCCACCGCCTCGCGCAGCAGCAGATAGACCTTGCCGATATCGGCGGTGACGAAGGCCGAGGTCAGCAATTCCTCGTGCTCCACGCCCTTGGCGCCGGCCAGCACGCGCTCGAACTCAGCGACGTAACGATCGGTGAAGTCTCGGAACTCGCCATTCTCCTGATACTTGCCGCGGATCTTGTCGAGATCGCGCTGGTCGATCAGCTTGCGGGTGAACAGGCCGCGCTCGCCCTTGTAATAGCGGCGCCAGAGTTCTTCCGACAGGTCGCGATTGAGCAGTCGGCTGATATCGATGGCCATCGAGTTGAGATGGCCGGTGATGAAGGCGGCTGTCTTGAGGAACTGCTCGCCGCGCAGCGCCTGTGTGGCCTTGCGCAACGACTCAGCCTCCACGCTGGCGGTCCGCGCAGCTTCCGCCAGCGCCTTGGCATCGGCCTTGAGGCTGGCTTCGGCAGAAGCTGCTTCGCTGGCGGCGCGGGCCGCAGCGGAGGCCAGTTCCTGCGCGCGCTGGCCCAGCGTTTCGGCGGTTTCGGCCGCACGCGCCGAGGCGCGGTCGGTGACAGCACCGAACTCGGTGCCGGTGCGGGCCATGCGCTCGCCGATCTCGGTGACCTTTTCCGACAGGCGAGCTGCGCGGGTATCGACCTCGTCGGCCTGACGACGGAAGCCGTCGCTCATCCGGTCGGTCTGCTTCATCGCGTCTTCCACGATATTGGCCAGTTCGCGCGTGCGGTTACGCAGCACTTCGCTGGCATCGTCGATGCGGCCCGAAGCGTTGCCCACCGCAAGATTGATTTCGCGGGCGCGGGCATCGAAGGTGGCACCGACCTGGTCGACGCGGGCGACCGCGTCGTCCGACACGCGAGCCACCTCCGCGGCCTGGCGCCGGAAGCTGTCGCCGATATTGGCAGTCTTGAGGATGGCCGCATCCGAAGCCTCGGCCAGTTCCTGCACACGGCCACGGAAATTCTCGCGGATGCTTTCGGCCTGGCGGGTAAGTTCCGACGACAGCGAGGTGAGCGCACCGGCCTGTTCGTGGATGGTGCTGCGCAGTTCCAGCGTGCGGTCGACCACGCTCTGCGCCGCATCGCCCAGCTCGATCGAGCGGATGCGCGCGGTATCGCCGGCAGTGTTGATGCTGCCGGTCGCCTTCTCGGCGGCGGCATTGAGCGCCTGCGTCTCGATCTGCGCCTTGTCGCTCATGGCGAGCAGCGCCGAGGTCTGCGCCGTGGCACGTTCGGCCAGGGTCGCCATCGCCTCGGCCACCTTCATGGCCAGATCCTGCAGATCCTTGGCACGCGCCTGCGCGGCGCTGCCGGCCAGCTGGGACTCCATCGCTGCGCGTTCCGACGCGGCGCTGAGGGCATGTGCCTGAATCTGCGCGGTCTCGCTAACCTGATGCAGGCGCTGCGAGGCGCGCTCGGCGGCGGCCTGCAGCTGCACGGCATCCTGACCGGCACTCTCGCCGGCCGAACGCAGACGCTGGGCGGTGCGGGCGGCGGCCTGGTCGAGGCCATCGACCTGATCGCGTACCGCGGTGCCGGTTTCGGTGATGCGCTTGGCGACACCGTCGATGGTGAGGCCGAACTGCTCGGCATGGCCGCGCAGCAGCGCGCCGGCGGCACCGATCTGGTCGTCGGTGCGCTGGGCGGCCTGTGCCAGCAGCGCATTGGCCTGCTGCATGGTGTCCTGTACCTGCGCCGCCATCGCGGTGGCGTCGCGGCCCGACTGGGCCAGCGTCTCGATGCGCGAGCGGATGCTGTCGTCGGCCTCGCCGATCTTGGCCAGCGCGCGGCCGGCAGTTTCATCCAGCGTATCGGCGCGCAGTTTCAGCTCGTCGCCGGTGCGCATGGCGCGGTCGGCGATCTGCTGCAGCGTCTGCGTCATGTTGGTGCCTTCGCGGCGTAACGCATCGCCGGCCTGGGCCAGACGCTGGTCGGCAAGTTCCGCTGCCGAGCCAAGCTGGTCGGCCTGGTGGCGCACGAGGTCACCGGTGAGCTTGAGCCGCTGCTCGGCCTGGGTCGCCGCCTCGGCAAAGGCATCGGCCTGTTTCGTGGCCGATGCGCCGGCCTGTTCCAGCGCGTTGGTGCGGGTCCGCATGTCGTCGCTGGACACGCGCAGGCGTTCGGCCACGCGCGCGCCCTGGTCGTCGAGTGCGCCGACTTCGGAGCGGATCGTCTCGCCGATGTCGCGGATGCGGCTGATCGTGGTGCCGGTGGCATGTTCGATCTCGCGCACGCGTTCGCGCAGCACGGTGCCGGCGGCTTCGGCGCTGTCGATCACCTTCTGGCTGGCGTTGCTGAAGGTCAGGCTCTCGCGGCCGAAACTTTCGCTGGCCGCGGTGGCGCGCGCCACAGTGACTTCGGCGGCCGTGGTGATGATCTGCGCACTTTCGGCAAAACCGAGGCCGATGCGGCCGGCTTCGCCGCCAGCGCGTGTGACCGCCTGCTCCAGCGCGACGATCTTGTGTTCGAGCTGCTCGGCGATCTGCTGCGCCACTTCGGCGGCGCGAGTCACGGCCTGGTCCATCAGCTCGCCATGGCGGCGCGACAGTTCGTCGACGCGCTCGTTCTGGAACTGGATGGCCGAAGTGATGCGGGAAATCTCGGTGGCCTTGCCCTGGAAGATGCCGCGGGCGGTTTCCACCTCACGCACGATCACATCGGCGGCCTGCAACAGCACCTGTGCCTGGGTCGAGACGGTCTGGCCCAGACCCGTGACCTTGGAATTCATTTCCGTGCCGACCTTCTCGGCGGCATCGACCAACGCGCGGCTCTGCTCCTCGAAGCGCCCGGCGAGCCCCTTCACGGTATTGTCGAGGTCGCGGTTGACCTGTTCGGCAGCCGACAGCAGCGACTGCGAGGACTGATGCAGCGTGCCGCTGATCTGGCGCGCCTGCTGGGCGACCTGTTCACGGGCGCCGGTGGCGGCCGCCAGCAACTCCTGCTGCTGACCGGCCATGGTTTCACCCAGGGTGGCGATCTGCGCGGTGGCAGACTGCGCCGCCTCTTCCATCTCGCGCGCCTGACGGCGCAGGGCACCGGCCAGCGCCGAGACCCGGCGCTCGGCTTCCGGCGTGGGATAGCTCAGGTCGAGCAGCAGTTCATGCAGGGCGGCGGACTGGCGCTTGATCGCCATGCCGCGCCACATGTTGAGCAGCATGAGCCAGAGGAAGGCGAGCGGCGCGGCCACGCCGGCGATGAAGGCGCCGATCTCGTGCGGCAGCGCATGCCACAGATTCGACCAGCCGACCGAATTGTTGATGTAGGTGACGCAGAACAGCACCCACAACAGGCTGATGCCGGCCCCGGTGCCCACCATGATCAGGCGGCGGCGCTCCAGCATGGGCGTACCGACCAGCGCGGCGGCGCGGGCATCGGCCTCGCCAACGGCCTGTTCGCTCGCCGATTTCGCGGCATTGGCGGCCATATCGGCACGCGGATGTTTGATCAGCATCGCAACCTCCCCCGTCGGGGCGCGGAGAGTGTCCGGGCCCGGTCGGATCGCGTCATTTCCGCATTGAAACACACAACGCCCGGGGCGAGGCGGAAAACCCGCGCCGGTAGCACACAATATTTAGACGTCCAATGGTTAACGCCGCCTTGCCCGGCACCGCAAGAAAGCGGCCTGCGGCACCGTGAATCGGGCCCTGTGGATAGCGGGGATAAGATTTTCCCGACGGTCCGGAAACACCCGCCGTGCGCGACACGGCATAAAATCAGGGGGTTCACGCTGGGGAGAGTCCGTCAATAAGTTTTTTTACAGCCGTGTCACATACACTGTATTGACCCTCCCTTAACCCTGAGTACCATATGTTGTGTTCGTTGGACCTGTTTCGTGACGACGCTGCGCCGCCTCCGGAAGCCCGATTTGGGGCATTTTTTGTGGGATTTCGGAGGTGAAAGGGCGGGGTGCGCGGCCGCCGGGACAAAGCAACGGGCCTGAACCTTTGATTTCTACGGCCGGTGCGGCCGCCCAGGATGGGCGCCCTACCGCGATAATGAGGGGACACAATCCGTGCTCAACACTCTGCAGACCGAACGCGGCATCCGCATCGACGTCGACCGCACCCGCGACCGCCTCCTCACCGATTTCGGCAAAGCCACCCTGGACGACCGCTACCTGCTGCCCGGCGAGTCCTACCAGGATCTGTTTGCCCGCGTCGCCAGCCACTATGCCGATGACACGGCGCATGCCCAGCGCATGTACAGCTACATCAGCAAGCTGTGGTTCATGCCGGCCACCCCGGTCCTGTCGAACGGCGGCACCAACCGCGGCCTGCCGATCAGCTGCTTCCTGAACGAAGCCAACGACAGCCTGGATGGCATTCTCGGCCTGTGGAACGAGAATGTCTGGCTCGCGGCCCGCGGCGGCGGCATCGGCAGCTACTGGGGCAACCTGCGCTCGATCGGCGAAAAGGTCGGTCAGAACGGCAAGACCTCGGGCATCATTCCCTTCATCCGCGTGATGGACAGCCTGACGCTGGCGATCAGCCAGGGTTCGCTGCGCCGTGGCTCGGCCGCCTGTTACCTGCCGGTCGACCATCCGGAAATCGAGGAATTCATCGAGATCCGCCGCCCGACCGGCGGCGACCCGAACCGCAAGGCGCTGAACCTGCATAACGGCATCCTGATCTCGGACGCCTTCATGCGCGCCGTGGAAGCCGACGAGCAGTGGGCCCTGCTGAGCCCGCATGACCAGACTGTGCAGCGCACCGTCTCGGCCCGCGCGCTGTGGATCCGCATCCTCACCGCCCGCATCGAGACCGGCGAGCCTTACCTAGTTTATATCGACCATGTGAACCGCGCCCTGCCTGAGCAGCACAAGCTGGCCGGCCTGCGCGTCAAGACCTCGAACCTGTGCAGCGAAATCACGCTGCCGACCGGCATCGACCATCACGGCCAGCAGCGGACGGCGGTGTGCTGCCTGTCATCGCTGAACCTGGAATACTTCCACGAGTGGAAGGAACACCCGCTGTTCATCGAGGACTGCCTGCGCTTCCTCGACAACGTGCTGAGCGACTTCATCGCCAATGCACCGGACAGCATGAGCAAGGCGCGCTATGCCGCCGAGCGCGAGCGTTCGGTCGGCCTGGGCGTGATGGGCTTCCATTCCTTCCTGCAGGCCAACGGCGTGCCGTGGGAAAGCGTGATGGCCAAGGTATGGAACCGCACCATCTTCAAGCATGTGAAGGAGCATTCCGACGCTGCCTCGCGCAAGCTGGCCGAAGAGCGCGGCGCCTGCCTGGATGCCGCCGAATACGGCATCATGGAGCGCTTCTCGCACAAGATCGCGATTGCACCGACCGCCTCGATCTCGATCATTGCCGGCGGCGCTTCGCCGGGCATCGAGCCGAATGTGGCCAATGCCTTCACGCACAAGACGCTGTCGGGCTCCTTCTCGGTGCGCAACCGGTATCTTGAGAAGACGCTGGAACAGTATGAGAAGAACGACGTTGACACCTGGTCGTCGATCACCACCAACGGCGGTTCGGTGCAGCATCTCGACTTCCTGTCGGATGACGAGAAGGCGGTGTTCAAGACCGCTTTCGAGATCGACCAGCGCTGGCTGATCGATCTGGCTGCCGACCGCACGCCCTATATCTGCCAGGCGCAGAGCCTGAACATCTTCCTGCCGGCCAACGTGCACAAGCGCGACCTGCATCAGATCCACTTCCAGGCCTGGAAGAAGGGCGTGAAGAGCCTGTATTACTGCCGCTCGCTGTCGATCCAGCGTGCCGAGACCGTGTCCGGCATGTCGCTGGCCGAGAAGGCGGCAACGAATGTGGTGACCATCCCGCTGGCCGGCAAGATCAACGAGAACGAACGCCCCATGGGCGTTCCGGGCAGCATTCCGGAACTCGAGCCGGAACTGCCGCTGGTGGCTATGGCCGCAGCCTCGGGCGGCGGCCCGCGCGAGGCGGTCGACTACGACGAGTGCCTCTCCTGCCAGTAAAGACTGGCGGCATCATCGAAAAGCCCGGCTTGCCCGGGCTTTTTTTTGTTTTCCGGGATGCTCCTGATGGCCCGCTGCGGATTTTTCGGTTAGGTCCGCGCAACTACCAGATAGCTCAGATAGGCCACATAGGCTGCAACGAACAGGCCGCCCTCCACCCTGGAAATCTTTCGCCCGCTGACGAATATCGGGATGCAGACAAACGCCACCGCCGCCATTACCGGTATGTCCACGTCGATCAGCGATTGTGCCACCGGGGTCTCGGCAGGAATGGTACAGGTCACCCCCAGTATGAACAGGATGTTGTAGACGCTGCTGCCGAGCAGATTACCGATGGCGATGTCGCGTTCCCGCTTCAATGTCGAGATGATCGTGGTCACCAGCTCCGGGGCAGATGTGCCAATGGCGACGATCGTAAGTCCGATGAATGCATCAGACACTCCCCAGATGCGCGCCAAATCAACCGCGCCCGTGACCAGCCGGTCGGCGGACACCACCAGGATCACGATACTGACGACCAGGATGATCACATTGAATGCCGTCGTGCTTCTGAAATCTGAAGGCGCAGGCGTTTCCGGCAATCCTTTGGCGAAGCTGGCTTTGACCGCGTAGCTCTCGCGGCGGGCGACCTGCACAATGGCTGCGGTATAGGCGAACGCCACCAGCACGAGGACAATGCCCTCCGTCCGCGTGAGTGAGCCATCCCAGGCCATCACCAGCAGCAGGGCCGATGCAACGACGATCATCGGCAGGTCAAGCCACAGGGTTGCCGGCCGGAGCGCCAGCGGACTTATCGCCGCGCTCAACCCGAGAATCAGAAGAATGTTGACGACATTCGTCCCCGCGATATTCCCGATCGCAAGATCGCCATTCCCGGATATGACAGAATCGATGCCGATCGCCAGTTCCGGCGTGCTCGTCCCCAGCGCGACAATGGTCAGGCCGATGATGACGGGTGAAATGCCGAGCTGGATTGCAAGCCGGGTTCCGCTGCGAACCAGCATTTCCGCGCCCACCACCAGGAGGATAAGGCCCGCAACAATCCAACCGACCGAGATCAGCACGCTGACATTCCGTTGCTCCGCATGTCTCTCAACCTCTCAGTTCCTCAAACCAGCCAAGCCGGCGCATCAGCAGCTTCTCCAGCTCAAGAAGAAGCATGAGCGCCGCTCCCAGCGCGGCGATCAAGGCGCCATCAAGCAGATTGAGCGGTCGGCTTTCAAAGAGTTCCTGCATGAACGGCGCATAGGTGAACACCAGTTGCGCCGCGACAAGTATGACGATTGCCGCAAGCACGGCAGGTGTACCGAGTACACCACGCCATGTCAGGGACGACTTATGCAGATAGCGGACGTTGAAGAGATAGAAAATCTCACCGACAATAAAAACGTTTACGACCATAGTTCTGGCTGTCTCGATGTCCCGTCCGCTCTGCAGAGCGAAGAAAAACACGCCAAGCGAAACAGATGCCAGCAGAACCGATACGATCACCACGCGCCAAAGCAGGAAAGGCGAAAGCAGCGGCGCATCGGACCGGCGCGGCCGCCGTTGCATCACACCCAGCTCAGGCGGTTCGAAGGCCAGCACAAGCCCCAGCGTGGAGGCCAGAATAAGATTGACCCAGAGTATCTGTGTCGCTGTCATCGGAAGATTGAACCCGATCAGAACGGCCAGAACCATCGCCAGCGTTTCGCCGCCATTGGTGGGTATCTCCCAGGATATGACCTTTCGGATATTGTCGTGAACCGTACGACCCTCGCTGACCGCGTTAACGATCGAAGCAAAATTGTCATCCAGCAGAACCATCTCGGCCGCTTCCTTGGCCGCCTCCGTCCCTTTTATACCCATCGCCGTTCCGACATCCGCCTGCTTGAGCGAGGGCGCGTCATTCACGCCGTCGCCAGTCATGGCGACGATATGCCCGTTGGCCTGAAGCGCGCTGACGATCCGAAGTTTGTGCTCCGGGCTGGTTCTCGCGAAGACCGATACCTTCTCTACAGTGGCCCGCAGATCGGCATCCGAAAGCTTCTCGATTTCGGCCCCGATGAGGGCTTTCGGCGCATCATCGAGTTTCAGTTGACGCGCGATGGCCAGAGCGGTCGCTGCATGGTCGCCAGTGATCATTTTCACTGCGATACCAGCCGCGCGGCATTGCGCCACGGCAGCAACTGCCTCCGGCCGCGGCGGATCCAGGAATCCGACGATGCCTAAAAACTCGACTCCTCCGGCGAGGTAATCGAAACTCAACCGCTCGTGATTGCCTTGAAGGTGTTTGATACCGAATGCGAGAACGCGCTCACCTTCGGCGCCGGCCGCGGCAATCCGCGCATGCCATGCCGTGCGGTCAATCCCGTCAGGTGCCATTTCCAGCAGCACCTCGGCGGCGCCCTTGACGAATACGACCCGCTCGCCTGTCGGGCCGGCGTGAAGGCTCGCCATGAACCGATGCGCCGCGTCGAACGGAATCTCGTCGATACGAGGCCATTTCGTGCGTTCGTCGGCCGGATCCATACCCGCTTTCATCGCCAGCGCAATCAGTGCGCCTTCCATCGGATCGCCGTCGACCTGCCAGCGGCCGTCGATTTGTCGCAGATCGGCATCGTTGCAAAGCAGGCCGCAATGCAGCAGCGCACCGATCCTCTCCAGCTCTGCGGCCCTCTGGCTGCTGTCATTCACCGACAGCGCCCCTTCGGGGGCATAACCGGTGCCGCCGACCGTGACTTCACCATCATGCAACACAATACGCCGGGCCGTCATCTCGTTGCGTGTCAGCGTCCCGGTCTTGTCGGTACAGATCACCGACGTTGCTCCCAGTGTTTCAACTGCGGGAAGTTTTCGGATCACAGCATTCCGTCTGGCCATACGTCTGACGCCGATGGCGAGCGTGATCGTGATGACGGCAGGCAGACCTTCCGGAACGATACCAACGGCCAATGCCACGACGAGGATAAGCCCTTCAACCCAGTGGTAGTCGCGGAACAAGACTGCAAAGCCGAACAGCGCCGCGCTGCCTCCGAGGACGACCCAGGTGAAGCGCCGCGCGAATGCATCGATCTGGCGAAGCAGCGGCGTACTTAACGGCTCCACTTTCTGCAGCAGTTGGCTGATCCGGCCAATTTCCGTATCCATGCCGGTCTTGACCACCACGCCCTGGCCCTGACCGGCCACCACCAGCGTTCCCGAATGCGCCATACCTCGCCGGTCGCCGAGAGGCGCGTCGACCGCAACCGGCGCCGCATCCTTTTCGGCAGCCATCGATTCGCCGGTCAGAACGGATTCGTCGATCAGCAGCCGGCTCGCCCGAAACAACCGCAGGTCGGCCGGCACACGGTCGCCGGCTTCAAGCAGAACGATATCGCCCGGCACTAGATCGCGAACGCCAATGCGAAGGCGCCGGCCATCGCGAAAGATACTGGCGCTCGGCGCGATCATGTCGCGGATGGCATTCAGCGCCTTTTCGGCCTTGCCTTCCTGGATGAAACCGACCACGGCATTGACGATGACGACAGCGGCGATAACGCCGGCATCCACGACATGCCCCAGCAGTGCCGCAGCCACCGCCGCAATCAGGAGAAAGTAGATCAGGACGTTGTTGAATTGCGCGAGCAGCCGCAGGATGGCCGGGCGTCCGGCTGCCGCAGGAAGCTCGTTGTGGCCGTGGACGGAAAGGCGCCGCGCCGCCTCAGCTGCGGGCAACCCATCCCTTGAACTGCCCAACGTCACCAATACGGCTTCCGGAGTCTGGCTGTGCCACTCCTTTGGTGTAGTCCCTGTCATAGTCACTCCGGAGAATCGTCTTCGTCATGGCAATGCGATGGTCAGAATGCAGGAAATCCGGTACCTGTGGTTTTGACCTGCATCAATATTCAACCTGTCCCGGATTATTAGAATGCCAACAAGAGTGCGCCCGGTGCTCGAAGAGAAAGGAAATGTGTATGGAAAGCATTCTTGTAGCGACAGATTTTTCCACCCGGTCCGATCGTGCAGTGCGTCGCGCCGTCCTGCTCGCGAAAACGTATAACGCATCACTCATGCTTACACATGTTGTCGACAACGACCAGCCCGAACGCCGCGTGAAATCGGAACTTAAGACAGCTTCTGATCTCCTGGACGATCAGGTTGCATCCCTTCGGCATGTCGACGGTGTCACCAGCAGCCACAGGATTTTTCTGGGCGACCCGTTTGAGGGACTCTCGGCAGCGATCGACGAAACTTCGCCTGATCTTCTGGTGCTTGGGCCGCATCGGCGTGATGCGCTGAAGGATGTCTTTGTCGGCACAACGGCCGAACGCACCATTCGCGGCAGCCGCAGACCTGTCCTGATGGCCAACGGCGTGCCAGTCGCCTTCCACCGTCACGCGCTGATTGCCGTCGATCTCTCCGACTATTCAGGCGACGCCATAAAGGCCGTCGTGGCGCTGGGCCTCGACAAGAAGATGGCAGTCAGTGTGGTCTATGCCCTCGACGTTCCGGGCACCAGCCTGCTGTCGCGCGCCTCCGTCACCCAGGAAGAAGCCGACCAGTATGTCGCCGACGAGAAGGAAAGAGCCGCCGCCGAGCTGTCGGCTTTTCTGGACAGGCTGCAATTCTCCCCCATCCATGCGTCGGTCCGTATAAATACGACGACGGTCGCCGACACCCTTCTCTCAACCGCCCGGAATGCCTCAGCGGACTTGATCGTCATCGGGACACGGGGGCGCGGAGCCATCGCCAAACTGCTGCTCGGCAGCGTTGCGGAAGAAGTGCTGCGCATTTCCGATCTGGATGTTCTGGCCATCCCGCCCCGCGCCAGACCGCAATGATGCGGGCACGGCCCACGGTACAGGGCGGGCGCGGGACCAGTTGAACGCTCCTTATGCGGCGTCGGACGCGCCGCCCTGCCACACTTCGATCGCCGCCACCACGACCACCAGGGCGCCAAGTCCGATATGGGCCAGCATCGCCATGTCATAGGCGGTGAACCCGATCAGCCAGGGCGACAACATCGCCCAGATGCCGAGCAGGCCGCTGATATAAGCCTCCCAGCGATCCAGCAGCGTGAGGGCCAGCGCCGACAGCGCAAAGACCAGTCCACCGATGATCACGGCATTCAGCGTGGCTGCCTCGAGGCCGGTGAACTGCAGCAGCCAGGGCGATATCGCCAGCAGCAGGCCGATTATCATATTCGCCCAGTCCTCCCAGCGTCGGGCGGACCAGCCGCGGGCACTGGCCCCGCGATGACGGGGTTCCGGCGAATGATGATGCGTGACATGGGCCATGGCGGTCCTCCATGCGCGGCACCGACAGGTGATGCCCTGCGCTGTAAGGCCATGCGGCGGCGCTCCCCCCGTGCGATGCGGCACGGCTCAGCCTAGGAGATAGAGTGGAGCCCAACTGTGTCAATTTTGGGCCGCGCTGCTGCAGTCGAAAAAGCCCCGAAAAGCCGTCAGAAACCGACGATGGCCTCCGCCTTCACCTGCGGCAGCAGCTCAAAGGGCAGCATCGCATGCACGCCCTTATTGCCGTCGACCAGCTGCGTAACACGCAGGTCGCAGGCCAGGCTGCAGAGCGCATAGGCATCGTTGGCGGCAAGCCCGGCAATGTCGACCACCGCATCGATCATGTCTTCCAGCGCGCGGGTGGCGGCATCGTCCAGATCGGGATCGAAGGCCATGGTGATCAGATGCGTCGGCGTCACGGCGCGCGGGCGCAGCAGTTTGCGCCGCTTGTGCAGCACAAAGGTGAAATCGCCCTCCAGCGCGGTTTCCAGCGCCGTCAGATTCACCTCGCCGTCGCCCTGGCAGGCATGACCATCGCCGGTGGAGAACAGCGCACCGCGCACGAAGACCGGCAGATAGAGGGTCGTGCCCGGTATCAGTTCGCGATTGTCGATATTGCCGCCGTATTCACGCGGCTCGATGGTGGAGACGCGACCGTACTGCGGCGGCGGCGCCACACCCATCACGCCGAAGAACGGCCGCAGCGGTACCGTCGAGCCCCAGGGGCAGGCTGCAGTCATCGCATTGCGGCTGATCGGGATCTGCAGGATGCGCCCTTCCGGGAAACGATGCGGCAGGGCGCCGCGCAGCGGCCGGTTGGCGTTCCAGCCCCAGTCCTGGATCAGGCGTACATCGTCGATGCGCACTTCCAGCACATCGCCGGGCTCGGCGCCTTCGATCTCCACCGGGCCGGTCAGGATATGGCCGGGCAGAACAGGCTTCAGCGTGTCGAGGATACGGCGATGTTCGGGTAGCACCGCAAGGCCGCTGCCTTCGGGCGGCAGGATATCGGCGCCGCCGGAAACGGTGCGGATCGTCACGCTGGCACCCGATGCCACGCTCAAGGCTGGCTTCAAGGTCGCATCGAAGAAACCCCAGTGCACATTTTCGGGAGTCGGGTCGAGGCGATGGTCGGTCATGTCCTGCTTCTGCCATCCGAGAGATGGCGTCAGCCTAACGATGAAGCGAAGCCCTGCCTACAGGCAGCGGTTTGGCCGTCAGCCCACAGACAGACCATCCTGACTGACGGTTTCCGTCGCGACCGGCAGCGGCACAGCCTGGGCCTGTTCGAGATGCATCGCGTCGCCCTGGCTCCTGTCACCGAGGCTCGACCATTCTATGCGCCAGCGGAACTGCGGTTCCTGCACCACCACATGAGCCTCGCCACGGCATTTACGGGCCGAGTGGATCGCCTGCTTCACGGCATGGCTGCGCAGCAGGAAACCACCATAAGCCCTGCCACGCACGCGTACCCACCACATATCGTCTTCTGCTACGACGAAGTAATAGGTCGCCATGGCTGGCCTCCCCGTTCCGGCGCACCGCTCTGGCGCTGCTTTGATCGGGGCCTGTAACGGAGAAAGACGCCCGCCCGTTCCGTGATCATTTTTTAAAGGAAAGGTGAAGGATTTTTGCCGCGATGCAGCAGAAGATCAGGTCTTCCGGTAACTGAAATAGGAGACGATCTGATCGACCCTCTCGCCATCTTCCGACAGCGGACAATGTACATATTCAAGTGCGGCCATCCGGTAGGTGAACGGCATGGAGGGTGCACCCTTGCGCAGATAGGCGCAGCCGGTTTCGACAACCTGCATCCGGCTTTTCAGAATCACCTCGGCGCCCGGCAGATCGGCCAGCACGTCATCGATATACCGATGCGCCAGCCGCACCGGCGACGCATCGACCAGATCCTGCCCTACCACTTTCATACGCAGGCGTACCCGCTCACCCTCGCGTTCCACCGCCGCCAGTGCCACGCCGGACAGAAGACCGGGAATGGCGAGCGGATCGAAATGCCGGCGCGACGGCAGCCGGTCGGCGGGATGGATCGACAGCATATAGTGGATGAACCGCTCCACACCCGGCTGCTGCACCTTTGGCAGGAAGTCCCGCAGCGTCGCAATGTTTCGCTGCGCGCGAATCAGGGATTGGGGGGCGGCTTTCATGGGCATGGTTCTAGACAATCGTCGCGGCGCAGGGGGAGTTACGTCTCGATAAGGTTACGCTACGGTTCGCGCGTGCCGGCACGTCGTCCACACACGTAGCAAGGGTCTGCATACAACTGCAGCCTGGATGGCTGCCTGTTTCGGAACCGAAACCCGATATCGCGGACTTTGTCGTTCGCCCTGCAGCAGCTCATCCGGATTCCGAGCATAACACAGATCCCGAATACGGCATGGGCGGCTATGTCGCCAAGCCGATCGACTCTGCGCGCCTGCTTGCCGCAGCTGGTCAGTACAGCCAGGGATGGTCCATCTGCTAGCCGGCAGCCGAGCAGCGCTGAATGTGGTCGGCAAAGGCCTGCATGAATGTCTGCAGGAACTGCCTGGTCGAATCCACGGTCACTGTGCCGTCATCGGCGATCAGGTCCGGCTTGAACGCAATATAGCCCTCGGGCGAGTTCATCAGGCTCATGTTGCAATATCCCAGAACGCCTTTGAGATGCTGCTGGGCAACTGCGGTGCCAATGGCACCGACCGACGCGCCGATGACGCCGGCGGGCTTCCCGGCGAAAGCATTCGTGCCATAGGGACGGCTGGCCCAGTCGATGGCGTTCTTCAGGGCACCGGGGATGGAGCGATTGTATTCTGGCGTGACGAACAGGATGGCGTCGGCACCATGGATCGCGCCTTTGAAATCGAGCGCGACCTTGGGGTAGTCCTGGTCGAAGTCGTAACTGTAGAAGGGCAGATCTCGCCATGCGATCTCGACCATGGCGAGATCGGGCGGCGCCAGCTTGACGAGCGCTTTCGCCAGCTTGCGGTTGATCGAGTCCCTGGCCAAGCTGCCGATGATGTAGCCGACGGTGAATTTTGCCATGATTGCGCCTCTTTGTTGGTCAGGAGGAACAGGACAGGGCGAAGTTCGGTTCCGCCTGTCGCAACCCGTCGCAGGCAGCGCGATACCTGATCCGGCCCCGTTCAGCCTGCTCTTACCGCGTCGAAGGCGGACTGGTGCGTTCCGTCACACTTATTTAGATTGCGTACAATTCAATTGTTCGCTATATTTACTCCACGGCGAATGCACCACCCCCGCCGCTGACACCACAAATAAGGAGAAAACCATGTCCATCACCCCGCTCTACACCACGTCTGCCACTGCCACCGGCGGCCGCTCCGGCAAGGTCACCTCGGCCGACGGCATCATCGACATGACCCTGGCGATGCCGAAAGAACTCGGCGGCCCGGGCAATGCCGCCAATCCGGAAACCTTCTTCGCCTCGGGCTATGCCGCCTGCTTCCAGGGCGCGCTGGGCCTTGTCGCCCGCAACCAGAAGGTCACGCTGCCGGCCGGGAATACCGTCACGGTCACCATCGGCATCGGCAAGGACGACACCAGCTTCGGCCTGAACGCCAGGATCGCGGTCGCCCTGCCCGGCATGGACAAGGCCCAGGCCGAGGCGCTGGTCGCCGCCGCGCACCAGGTCTGCCCGTATTCCAAGGCGACGCGCGGCAATATCGAAGCCACGCTCGAAACCACCGTGTAAACTGCGACTCGCGGGGGGGGGGGCCGTTTTTGGGCGGCCCCGCCAAACGCCG
>JAEYSS010000103.1 GCA_023434425.1 Pseudomonadota bacterium
AAAATCCCTACACTCGGGAATCTGACGTTGCTGAACCTAAACGTTAATAGGGAAGCGCAGAATTATGAGTACGGTAGAAAGCGAGATTTGCTGATTGCCAATACTAACCTCCGCCTTAATATTCCCCTCATCGCGCGGCAGACATGGGACGAGGCGGCTATTGCACAGCGATCAGAGCTACTAGCTAACTGCGCACTTGCTTTATGGCGCGGTCCTGAGGAAAGAATTTAGACTTAGTCATCATTTTCGCTGCTTCGCCTTGACCAATGCCGTATTGATCTCGGCCAAGTCTTCGGCCGAGGCCATGATCTCCCCTCGTAGGATCTTACGGACCCGGCTGACCAGTTCTTCCTGCCGGACTTCCTCAGCCGTCAGCTTGCGCGGCGAGACCCAATCAAACAGGTCGAGCAGGCTGACCTTCAGGGCGTCGGCAATATCGAACAGGGTGGTTAGCCGAGTTGAGGCCGACCCAGTCTCGATATTGGAGATCACTTCGTCGGTCTTGCCGATCTTCTCGCTGAGTTGTTCCTGGGTCAGCCCCCGCTCCTTGCGAAACTCGCGGATGCGACGGCCGAGCAGCTTGTTTCGGTCTGATGCTTTCATGACCCGGACTTTGAGTCGGGGTGTGAGGCGAAACCATCGACTACAAGTCGGTCAAACCGATTGACTATCCAAGAACTACGACTTTAAATCGATACTGATGCCAGAACGCCCCGTAAAAGGGAGTTTCGGTTGGATACCGGCACCGCCCAATAAGAACCAATGCCAGAGGGGACTATGCCTAACGAGCACGACCGCAGCGGCTAAGTGAGCCAGCGGCAGCCGCCGCCGCCTAACCCCCCCATCCATCCATCGAATGAGACCCCTGAGAGGGTCGAGGAACCACCGTGATGAAGATCGCGTCCGCTATCGCTTTGCCTATCGCTATTGGCCTCTTTGTATTCAGCACAGCCCATCCCGCCCAGGCGGGTAATTCGAGCCATGCCGTGACCTACACGCCGTCTGCAGTGACGTTGCAGGATAATGTCATCGGGATCAGCGGCTTCATTATGGCGTCAGGCAGGAACGAGTTTGCCCTGGCACTCGCCAGAGCCGTTACCCAAGTCAGCGAGGACCGCCCTATTGTACTGAGGCTGGATGTTTCCGGGATCTTCGGGAACGGGGCAGAAGATATGGTTGGGTTGCTGAAGCAGTACCACAGGGCCGGTCGCCGCTTTCAGGTCGTTGTGGATGGGCAATGTGCAGGCCGATGCACCGACATCCTACAGTTCTTTGAGGCTGATATTCTGAAGGGGGAATGACATGCCGTTTCAGACAATGCCCCAAAGGCTGGCGGTTATCTTCATGACCGCCCTACTTGCCTCAGGTATGGCCGAGGCCCAGGTGACGAAAGAGGAGATCACTGCCCCCTCACGGCACCGCGGGAAAGAGATCACTTTACCGGCCGAAGCGTACTTTCCGGACCCAACCTCGCAGAACTTACCGGCCATGGTGATCTGGCACGATTCCGGTGGCCTGCAGAATGAGCATGAATATGCCTATGCGCGGGAACTGGTGAAGCTCGGTGTTGTTGCCGTCATTCCCGACAGCTTCACGCCGCGAGGGATCAAGAACACCATTATCGACCAGTCGCAGGTCAACACGCCGGAACTCTCAATCGACGCATTTCGGTTGCTTCGGAAACTGCAGCAACACCCGCGCATTGACCCCAGCCGCATCGGCATCATGGGGTTCTCTAAGGGGGCCACGCTCGCTGTTGGTGTCTCGCTCAACTACTACGGCAAGCACTTCACCAATCCTAAGGAACGCTATGCGCTGCATGTCGCGCTGTATCCGAATTGCAGCACGCAATACCTCGACACCAAGATGATTGGCGGGCCTCTCTATATGATCCTTGGCGAGGCCGACACCTATACGCCGATGGAGCCGTGCATCGAGTTTGGCGAGAAGCTGCGGGCCCCTGGTGGTCGGGTGGAGATATTCACCTTACCCAAGGCCAAACATAGCTGGGATACCGGCACCAGGGATTGGGAAATCACTGGCGACAATTTTGGCGGGTGCATTCTGGATCAGCAAAGCGATCTCAGCTTTATCGAGCGCAAATCTGGAATAATGGTGTATGGCCCCGGCACCGTCATGCTGTCAGATCAATACGCCAAGGCCATGAAGATTTGTCAGACCTGGCGAATTTCTGGTGGGCCGAATGCAGAAGCCACGAAGCGCGGAAAAGAGATTCTCCGCGAGGCGATGAAGCTCTATCTTGGTGTGGACTAATTATCCCAGGTCCGAATGCCCGGCGCATCAATAATGTTGATGCGAGTCCGCAGGGCGGGAGACCAGCCTGTAGAACGAGAGCCAATGAAAGAGGATGACATGGAGAGGCAGTTGAAGCAGTCACTACCTATGGGGTGAAGAGACCTAGACCACTTCTGTATTTTGAACATCATAAAGATGCTCGCGGAAGTGCGACGAGAGGCGGTGATCCAGAAGCGCCTGAAAAATATCTCTGCAACTGCCCTCGGTTGGAATGATTTTTCCATCTTTATCAAAATTAATGTTCAGCTTGAACACTGCACAATGGGCACGCAAGCTGTCCATGAACTTGGGGTTCTTGTAGTGGCCTTTTTGCTGAATTGCGGAGATCCGGCGCAGTTGAATCTTATTTTCTCCGACGTAATTCACTAGTGGGGCTAGGTCAGTAAAGATTGCGGAGAATTTGTCTTCCTCTCGCAGCTGATTAAAATTCTGGATATGCGCAGCCTTATAGTTCATGACAGACTCGAAATTCCCTTTATTTACAATCAAAACTGCGTCGCCAACGATAAACATATCAATGAATTTCGAGATGGTAAAACCAGGCTTGTCATTCAGCTCAAGTTCCTGATCAGAATATAGAACGCTAATAACGCCCCCGGCGCGTTTAGTCTGCCAAGAGCTTTCCGTCTTTTTTATCGCATGAACTACTTGGCCATTTACAGAAAGCTTTATCGAATAAAAGGCCGTGTTTTGAAGTGCCTTGAGGCTATTTACTTTTTTCTCCGGGACTTCCTCTGCTGCGATATCGGAAATAATCCCAGCATTGGTTTCTAGAGCGGGAATCGTTAGTGCACTCGCTTCATTATTTTGCGCTAGAATTGCGTACTCGATAACCTCCGTGATTTGCTCACGGTTTATTTTTACAACCTCGGTTAAAGCGGAGTTCAATTCAGGTGTAGTCCCTACCCAATGGGCCTTATAGCCAGGTTCTTTTGCGATTTTCTTGAAGGTCCACAGGCAGACAGCGGCCTGATCAACGTCGAACTCTTGCAAAGTTTTAAGAGCCTCTCCGGACATTTTTAGTGCCTTTGCTCCTTGATGATCAAAACTTCTTGCATCGTTTCCATGAGGTATCGACTTTGTGGCGACAGAGTGCAGCGTGAGAGCGCAAAGCCTGTCATCACCTTTGTGCTGCCGCCAAAGGTATATTTCACTTCGTATAGTCGCCAACGAAGAACGATTAGGACGGGATTGAAAATGATCCTTCCGGAGGCTTGGCTGATCCAAAATAGCCACGCAAGAAATATCGCAAACCCAAACAATTTGCTTTGGTCTTGATAACTCAAGCTCATGAACGAGACTACGTACGGCAATACGTAGTTCATGAGATCAGTCGGAATATGTTTTGCTTCCGATATTTGAATCTCGTGCCTCGGCCTGATCCACCTTAATGCAAAAACAGTAATGACAAGGCAGAGTAAGCAAATGAGAAAAAATGCGATTGACGCCTTAGGATTTTGGAGAGGGATCTCGCATATCGTAAGAAACGACTGCCACCCGCCAGAGAATGCAGTGGACAAAATATCGTAGTTCAAATCTTGCGTAAGCAGTATTAGGCTTAGCGGTAGATATGAGCCGACGAAAATGCTGATAGCGATCAGAAGTCTTGGCTGCATTTTTGCTTATTAGATGAAATCCCCGTTTCTGGCCTACCAGATTACCACTACAGGGCCAATCGCTTTGTGGAGTGGATTTTCTATCCGCTACCTGCGCCATTCCCGGCTCTGCATACGATATTAGGTTGAGGCTGAAGTTAGTACGAGGACGCTTGAACTGAGCAAAAAATGAGTTTCTTGAATGTGTTATCGCGCGCAAAAAAGCCGTTAAGGCTCCACGACGTAGAAATTATTTTCTCTACGTGGGCAATTTTCTCGAAGCAAATACGCGCATCTTTTTAGAGATGGCTCGTCTGTACCAAAACTTTCCTCGGAGTGTCCGCACCGGCCGCATGTCACCTCCACCCCTTCAATTGAGCCGTAATCCCCATCCAGGTCAACATATGCAGTCGAGGTGGTCACTCTAGCCACAATACGGCTCGCATCTCTGGAGAATCACCGCATTCAGTTTGACGCCTTGTACGGCCCTTCACAAGACATCAAGTTTATCCACTCTCTCTTTCTTTGAGTTTCTGAGAGATATGCGTCGCTACCGTCTCGGCAAAAGCCGCATTAGCATTCGGGCCATACTTCGCATACCGCGCGCTCATTCGCGTGGTCGAGTGTCCCATCACAGCCATGATCTGCTTTTCATGCAGGCCCGCTTCGGCAGCGGCCTGGCCATAGCAATGCCGCAGATCGTGCAGGCGCGGTCGTTCACCGTCCGGCTTCATTAAATTGGCCTCATCGCGGATGCGATACCAGATCCGATGGATATCCGTCAGATGCCCGACACGATCCTTCCCGACAAATACATAAGGGCTGTCCACAATTCGAAGCCACTTCAGCTTCGCAAGTAGATCACCCAAAGGGCCTGTTATCACTCGGACCATAGCCCTCTGCCCGCCACCAATAACCTTGGTTTCGCGGCGACGGCTATTGCGAACCCACTCAATCACATTGCGGTCTTCCTTGATCTGATCCCAACGGAGTTTCAACGCCTCGTTCTTGCGAACCCCAGTGATGATCAGGAATCGCAAAGCCAGCATCGACCAGAGGCCCGGCATGTGCTCAACGATGAGCCCGTCAGCGCCTCGATGTGACACCATATAGTGGCCGTTATCTTGCGCCGCCTCTGCCTCGCGTTCATAGCGATTTAGCACCTCAGCCAGACGCTCCAGTTCACCATCATTCCAGTCATAGTGCCGCTCAGTATCGAGCACTGAGAAATTGCGCTGGACGTACTCACAGGGGTTCGTATGCCTCCCCTTCAGCTGTTGGCGTTCAGCCCAGTTCATCATTGCCCGGAAGATGTCCAGCAGACGGTCGGCCTGGTGAGGGGCAGGTACATGCTTGTGCCCGACCGTCTCGCCGGTCTCATCCTTTATGGCGACCTTCTTGGTGATGCTGCTATGCCACTCGCTGATGTCGAGCGTTTTGACATCAGCCGCCTCGACAGCGCCGAATACGGGCAGGATTCGCTTTTCGATCAGTCGCCAGTCCTGCGCGGACGGCTTCTTGATCGTCCGATACCGCTCGGCGATATAGCCCACGGTGATCTTCACTGGCTCCGGCGCAGGTAGCGGGGGCGAAGGTGGGGGTGCAAAAGGATCATCGCCTGCCTCCAGGGCGCGCTTGACCTCAGCCACTTTCTTTCGGGCTTCCTTGAGCGTTTCGACCTTGTCCAGTCTGCGCTTGGTCGGGTTGTCGGTGCTGGACCGCCGGTACTCGAAGATGAAGGTCTTGCGCCCAGTCTTGGCGGAGATGCGGACCCGTAAGCCGGGGGTGCGCGCGTCGGTATAGGTGGTATCTTTGCCGCTGAGAGCCTTAAGCGCGGCAAGCTCTGATTCGGTCGAGAACTGGCGTTGGGTGTTCATTGGGGCATCCGGTTTTGGCGACAACTTGGCGACAAAACCGGGTTGATTCACACTTCCCTGGAGTCCTAAGCGGTTCCCTGCTCTTCCCACCATTCTCCGCTAAGCGGTTGACAAGGAAGCAGAAATCGTAGACCAAAGAACATGTGGGTACTTGCGGGAAATCAGATTCCGCTGCTTCGCAATGAGGAGGTCAGGGGTTCGATTCCCCTCGGCTCCACCAATTTTCCGCAAAAAAAGACCCAGCTTTTGCCGGGTCTTTTGCATTTCAGGCCTGCTTGGTCTTCACGCCGTGAAGAACTGCTGCGTGCCATGGGCCTCGATGGCCTGGGCGAGGCGGCCGAGCGCATGCACATAGGCGGCGCTGCGCATCGGGATTTTGCGGTCCTGCGCCAGCTGCCAGATCGCGGTGCCTTCGGCTTCCATGATCGTCTTCAGCCGCGCATGCACCTCGTCCACCGGCCAGTAGTAGCCCTGGCGGTTCTGCACCCATTCGAAATAGGAGACGGTGACGCCGCCGGCATTGGCGAGGATGTCGGGCAGCACGACCACGCCGCGTTTCGCCAGCATGGCATCGGCCTCGGGCGTGATCGGGCCGTTGGCCAGTTCGAGCACCAGCTTGGCCTTCACGGCATCGGCATTGTCGCGATGGATCAGATCCTCCATCGCCGCCGGCACCAGGATGTCGCAGTCGGTGCCGATCAGCGCCTCGGCCGGCAGCACTTTGGCGTCTTTCGCGGCCGCCAGTCCGGCCTGGCCGGTCACCGTGCCGTCCTGCTGCTTGGCGCGGATCAGCGCCGCGGCATCGAGGCCGCCCGGCGCCTGCAGGCAGCCATGCGAATCCGACACGGCGACGATGCGGTAGCCATCGCCGGCCATCAGCCGGGCGATATGCTGGCCGGCATTGCCGAAGCCCTGGATGGCGACACGCGCGCCCGGCTGCACGCCGAGTTCGCTGGCCAGCCGGCGCACCAGATAATAGCCGCCGCGCGCCGTGGCATCGTCGCGGCCGAGCGAGCCGCCGAGTGCGATCGGCTTGCCGGTGATCACCGCCGGCGTGGTGGCGCCGACGATCGAGGAATATTCATCGGCCATCCAGCCCATGATCATGGCATTGGTATAGACATCGGGCGCCGGGATATCGCGATCGGGGCCGACGACGCGGGCAAAGGCCTGGATATAGGCGCGCGACAGCCGTTCCAGCTCGGCTTTCGACAGCGCATGCGGATCGACGCGGATCGCGCCTTTGCCGCCGCCATAAGGCAGATTCATCACCGCGCATTTGAAGGTCATCCAGAAGGCGAGCGTCTCGACCTCGTCGGCACTGGACTCCGGGTGGAAGCGGATGCCGCCCTTGGTGGGGCCGCGCGTATCGTCGTAACGGCAGCGCCAGGCCATGAAGGATTTGCGCGAGCCATCGTCCATGCGGATCATCAGGCGCACCTGCATGGTCTCGCGCGGGAAGCGGAGTTTCTCCAGCACGTCGCCATCGATCCGAATATGGCGCGCGGCCTCGTCGAGGCGGGTCAGGGCATGACCGAGCATCGAGATCGGTTCAGTGGCAGCGGGTGCGACAGACATGGCGAATTGTTTTCCGTTTTTTGGGATGGTGAGCGGTGCCAGCAACAGACACCTGAGGAACCCGTGACAGGGCGGACGGTGCGGGCGGGCGGCGGAAAACCTCCGGGAAGGATTGATCCGTTTCCGGAGGGACACCAGGCAGCTTACGGAGCACCACGCGGGCGGTTCAAGGCAGAAGTTTCAACGGAAACAGGACAATTCGCCGCAGGCGAGTGGGGCGGCATCGCTTGGCGCCCCGTCAGCGCGCCGCGGGAGTCTGCGGAAATTCCAGCGTGGCCCGCGTACCGCCGAGATCCGCGCGGTCGAGCGTGAAACGGCCGCCATTAAGATCCGCGAGATCGCTCACGATCCCCAGCCCCAACCCCCAGCCGGCGACTTTTTCATCGAGCCGGACCCCGCGCTTCGACACGGTGGCGGCCTGTTCCGGCGTGAGACCCGGGCCATCGTCTTCGATCGTCAGCGTGAGGCCGCCATGTTCGCTGCGCGCGGTGACGCGGATGGTGGCGTGGGCCCATTTCCAGGCATTCTCCAGCAGGTTGCCGACCATTTCCTGCAGATCCTCGCGCGAGCCGAGGAAAACGGCGTCGTCCGCGACATCGATTTGCGCCGCGATGCGGCGATCCGACTGGATACGCGCCAGCAGCTGGGCAATCTCCTCCACCACCGGACGAACCAGGCAGCGGCTGCCCAGGGCCCGGCCGGAGCCCGCGCCGGCGGCGGCGCGAGTCAGATGATGCTCGATGAGCCGGGTCATGGCCTGCAACTGGACTTCGACCGCAGCGCGCTGGGGCGCGTTGTGCAATTCGGCCTGCAGAACCGCCAGAGGTGTCTTCAGACCGTGTGCCAGGTTGCCGACATGAGTGCGGGCCCGCTCGATCAGTTCGCTGTCGTGATCGAGCACCGCATTCATCGACCCGGCCAGCGGCGCGATCTCGCGGGGATAGTCGCTGCCGAGCCGCTGCAGGCTGCCGTCCTTGATGCCTAAAAGCTCATGGCTCAGCCGGCGCAGGGGCTGGAGCCCGTAACGAACCTGGATGACGACAGCGATGGCCATGCCGGCAGCGAAGACCAGCAGGGCAGCGTAGAGCAGCCGGTTGAAATCCCTGATCCGGTCGTTCAGTTCGCGCAGATCGCCGGCGATGATCATATGCACCGGGCCGCTGCTGCCCGGCAGGCGCAGGTCGCGTTCCACCGCAAGCAGCGGTTCGCCCTTGGGGCCGGCAATCTCGCGGCGCTCTTCGGCACCGGCGACATGCACCGGCAGGGTGCTGTCCCACAGCGAGCGCGAGCGGATCAGCCGGCCGGAGGGCTCGGCGATCTGCCAGTACCAGCCGGAGAAGACCTGCTCGAAACGTGGATCGCCGAGCGAGCGGACCAGCGTGACACTGCCATCCGGCGCGGTCTCGGTCACCGCGATCATCGCCCGCAGCAATGCATCGAGCCGGTAGCTGAACTCCTGCACGGCGGACTGGCGAAAGGCCGCGGTCAGAACGACGCCACCGGCACCCAGCAGCAACAGCATCCAGACCAGCGCCGCCCCGATGAGGCGGAGGGTGAGCGAACTCCGCGGGCGCGGCGGCGCACCGGTCATGCGTCCGCCTCGCCCGCCAAACGGTAGCCGAGGCCGCGCACGGTGTGAATCAGATCCGTCTTGAGTTTGCGGCGGATACGACCGATCAGAACTTCCAGCACATTGGAGTCGCTGTCGAAATGACGGTCGTAGACATGCTCCATCAACTCGGTGCGGCTCACCACCGCGCCGGCATGATGCATGAGGTAGGACAGGATACGGAATTCCTGCGCCGTCAGCTGCAGCGGCACGCCATCGAGACTGAACCGGCCGGCCAGCGTGTCGAGGCGCAGCGGACCGCAGCTCAGCTCCGGCTGCGCATGGCCGGCGGCGCGGCGGATCAGCGCGCGCAGGCGGTAGACCACCTCGTCCATCTCGAAGGGTTTGGTCATGTAATCGTCGGCGCCGGCCTGAAAGCCGGCCATCTTTTCCGACCAGCGGCTGCGTGCGGTGAGAATCAGCACCGGCAGGGGACGGCCGGCGGCACGCCATCTCTGCAGGATGCTGACGCCGTCTATCTTCGGCAGGCCGAGATCAAGCACGGCGGCATCGTAGGGTTCGGTGTCGCCGAGATGCCAGCCCTCCTCGCCGTCATAGGCGACGTCGACCGCGAAGCCGGCCGCTTCGAGGGTCTGCTGCAGGCGCAGGGCCAGTACCGGTTCGTCTTCGACGACAAGTATTCTCATTTGCGGTCATCGCGATGGCTCGTCTCCAGCGGCAGGCCGCTGCGGGCGTCATAATAGACCTTCAGCAGCCGGCCTTCGACCGTGAGCAGCTTGAGTTCGTAAACCATCCGGCCACCCCGCCGCTCCAGCTCGGCCTCGACCAGCTGGCCGCCATAGGCGGCTTCCGCCACCGTGAGAATCTCTCGCAGCGGCTTGATCTCGCCGGCCTCGACGGCGCGCCGGGCGCGGTCGTGATCGTCGTCGCCGGCCTGCGCCACGGGCGCGGCGGCAAGCAGGAGGGTGAGCAAGGTCAGCGCTGCGTAGACTCTGCGGGATGTCATAGCGGCACGATATCCCCTGAAAGCTGAATGGTGGATGAACACCTCCGTCAGACCCGGTTCAGCAGACCTCTCCTAGTCTGGTCGCGTTCAACCCAGACCGGAGATCGCACATGCTGCGCAAGATGTTGTTCCAGGGCCTGTTCGCCGCCGCCGTGATTGCCGGCGGTGCGGCTCTTTACGCCACCACCACCACGGCCGAGCCGGCGCAGGTCGCCCAGGCCGACACCGCTCCCGC